>JBPPMC010000337.1:0-3706 GCA_051305835.1 Sphingobium sp. | reverse complement strand
GTGATGACTTTCTTGGCGTCCTTCGATTTGACGGTCGCGATCGCATTGCCGGCATAGGTCGGGCGCGTGAAGGTGTCCTCGCTCTCGACCGAAAGGATGTCGCTGATCTGCATGACGTCGAGCAGGGCGGCTACGCGCGGTGCAATGTTCTTGCCGTGGCTTGTCGCGGGGGCAAGAAACGCATCGTGGTGACCCATTAATTCAACGATCAGCGGCGCGACGTTCTCGGCCAGTCCATGCTCAAGGCTGGCGTCATCCGCGACATGGACCTTGCCCACGCCTGCGATTTTCGCCGCCTGCTCGGCAACGCCACCGACGTCCTTGCCCGCGACGAGCAAGTGTACTTCACCCAATTTGCCAGCGGCAGTGACAACGGCCAGCGTCGCATCCTTGAGCGCGCCGCCTTCATGTTCGACCCAAACGAGCGTCTTCATGCTGCAACTCCCATCGCCTTGAGTTTCGCTACCAGTTCATCGACATCGGCAACCTTGATGCCTGCGGAACGCTTGGGTGGTTCGACGACCTTCAGCGTTTCAAGACGCGGCGCGATATCCACACCGTAGTCGGCGGGGGTCTTCTGCGCGAGCGGCTTGCTCTTGGCCTTCATGATGTTCGGCAGGGAAGCATAGCGCGGCTCGTTCAGACGAAGGTCGGTCGTCACGATTGCGGGCAGCGACAGCTTGACCGTTTCAAGCCCGCCATCCACTTCGCGCGTGACCGATACGCTGTCACCTTCGACTTCGACCTTCGATGCAAACGTACCCTGCGGACGGCCCAGCAACGCAGCCAGCATCTGGCCGGTTTGGTTGCTATCGTCATCAATGGCCTGCTTGCCAAGGATGATCAGGCCAGGCTGTTCTTCCTCGACGACTTTGGCGAGCAACTTGGCGACGCCCAAAGGCTCGACTTCGTCGTCAGTCTGAATCAGGATCGCACGGTCGGCGCCCATGGCAAGGGCCGTTCGCAGCGTTTCCTGCGACTTGGCGACGCCAATGGAAATCGCAATGATCTCGGTCGCAACGCCCTTTTCACGCAGGCGGATCGCTTCTTCCACGGCGATTTCATCGAAGGGATTCATCGACATCTTGACGTTTGCAAGATCGACGCCCGTGCCATCTGCTTTGACGCGTGGCTTCACATTATAGTCAATCACCCGCTTCACGGGGACAAGAATCTTCATATTTAGAGCCTCCAGCTATGCCTCTGCCTGGGGAGTTATCGGCTTCAAATGGGCTTTTTACCCATCCAAAGCAAGGGCGGCGCATCAAATGGGCGATACCTTGCATCGCCCACTCGAAGATCGTCGATTATGCCGCTTCCTTCACCTGCGCTACGATCTTCCGTGCCGCATCGCCAAGGTCTTCGGCGGAGACGATGGGAAGCCCCGAAGCCGCCAATATGTCCTTGCCCTGCTGCACGTTCGTGCCTTCCAGGCGGACGACCAGCGGAACGGACAGGTTCACTTCCTTCGCCGCAGCAACAATGCCTTCTGCGATGATGTCGCAGCGCATGATGCCGCCAAAGATGTTGACCAATATGCCCTTAACCGCAGGATCGGACAGGATGATCTTGAACGCCGCCGTCACCTTTTCCTTCGTTGCGCCGCCGCCAACGTCCAGGAAGTTCGCGGGGAACATGCCATTCAGCTTGATGATGTCCATCGTTGCCATGGCCAGGCCGGCGCCATTGACCATGCAACCGATATCGCCATCCAGCTTGATATAGGCAAGGTCGTACTTGGACGCTTCGAGTTCGGCAGGATCTTCTTCCGTTTCGTCACGCAATTCCATCAGGTCTTTGTGACGGAACAGGGCGTTGCCGTCGAAGCCGACCTTTGCGTCCAGCACGAGAAGCTGATTGTCGGCCGTCTGCGCCAGTGGATTGATTTCGATCTGCTCGGCATCCGTACCGATGAAAGCGGCATAAAGCGCTTCGGCGACCTTGGAGGCCTGCTTGCCAAGATCACCTGTCAAATTCAGTGCGCTGGCGACGCTGCGGCCGTGGTGAGGCTGGAAACCGCTGGCAGGATCGACGGCGAAGCTGTGGATCTTTTCGGGCGTCGAATGTGCGACTTCCTCAATATCCATGCCGCCTTCGGTGGACACGACGAACGCGACCCGGCCGGTGCCGCGATCCACCAGCAAGGCAAGATAATATTCCTTGGCGATGTCCGCGCCATCGGTGATGTACAGGCGGTTGACCTGCTTGCCCGCTGCGCCGGTCTGAATTGTCACCAGCGTGTTGCCGAGCATGTCGGTCGCAGCGGCTTTCACTTCATCCAGAGTCTTGGCAAGGCGGACGCCGCCTTTTGCATCAGGGCCGAGTTCCTTGAACTTGCCCTTGCCACGACCACCGGCATGGATCTGCGCCTTCACGACGTAGAGTGGTCCCGGCAGCTTGCCTGCTGCGGCGACCGCCTCATCAACGGTGAGTGCCGCATAACCGGCAGGAACCGGGGCGCCGAATTTGGCCAGGAGTTCCTTGGCCTGATATTCATGGATGTTCATGGAAGCTGCCTCTTTCGCGTGGAGGAACGGGAGTTCGGCGCTCCCTAAACCATAGCTTCCCGTCGAAGGCTAGCCTCACTTCGCAAAATTACTTTGCAAAGTTGCAAAGTCAGACGTCTTCAATCGCCTAATGCGCAGACCAACGCTGCTTTGCTGGTAACGGCAACGATTTCAGGGTCGTCGAGTGCGCGCACATTATGAAGCAGTTGGTCGACGCTAACGGCATATGGGTCAGCCCTGCCGACTTTGGCGAGCGACTGGAGTTGTTTCAGTTGCGCGGTGCTCAGGCGATCGACCATACGGTCCGCCATACACCCAGCCATGCGCGGCGAGACGCCGGCCCTGATCAGCCCAGTCTCCACCTTGTTCTGGGGAGCGGCGCAAGCGGCCAGTCCCGCTACAGACAGCAGCAGAAAAGATCGCGGATGGGAAAAGATGTTCATGACTGCCTTCATCGCAGGGGAAAGATGAATGGCAGTTTTACAGAAAGCAGGTCGCTTCAATGCAGCAGGGCAGCGCGGTTCTGATTTCGGTAGGCGTCGACCCGATCGCGATAGGCGCGTGCCAGCCCCAGATGTACGGCGCGGCTTTCAGGTGATGCGGCAAAGGCGGCCCTGATCAGGGATACCTGCTGGCGGTGCAAAAGGTAATTCACGTCCATCATGACATCACTCCCTCTCCGGTGTGACAGGCGTTTCCTTTGCAGGGAAATCTGGCGCTTTTACGCTCCCGCCCTTCAGCGCTCATTCACGCGCAGTTTCATGATAGCAGGGAGCGGCAGGCGAGTCTCAACGGTATGCCGCAACTTCCTGCCGCTTCGCCGCTAGTCAATGCGGTGTGTTACTTACATCACCCGCGCTGCAGCAGAAGCCGCTTCGCGGACTTCACGTTCGGCAGCGACGCGTTCCGCGCGATCGGCCATCTCTGTCCAGGCAGACATCGAACGCAGGCACCGGTCCCGGACATTGTCCAGCTTGGTCGCGTCGGCGTCAGACTGGGCCTTGGCGGCTTGCTGGCGGCAAAAATCGGAATGGGTCATAATATCTGTCCTCATACCGGGAAGAAAACCCATGGCGCGACCGCCATGGTAGAAATCGGCGGCGGGCGGGGCATTGCTGCCACGCATCCCGCCGCCCGATCCTGTCAGCTTTTAGGCTGCCTGGAGATTGACCGCTGCGGTCTTGCCGCGCTTGTCTGGC
>JBPPMC010000281.1:0-8188 GCA_051305835.1 Sphingobium sp. | reverse complement strand
CTTCTGCAAAGATAACTCCTCAACTCAAAGCATGAAGCGTCTGACGAAACGTACAAGTAGCATCGCAAACGGAGTAACTACCAACGCCCATGCGATGAGCCAAGGTGCAAGCTCGACAATACCTGTTGCCTCGGGGCCAACAAAGAGATTGGAGATTCCCCCCGCAAACCCGATGCCAAGCACCAGAACAATGCCGGAAAAAAAGCTCCAGAGGAGAAGTAGCGGCATTGGAACGCGGTTCATCGTCGTACTTTCCGCCTGCCCGAGAGATATGACCGCTTCCTACGCCGCCTCCTCCAAAACCGCCAGTCTCCTTATACCCTCTTCGACATTCCGGGCAGTCTGGCGACGCTGCTGATCAGCGGCAAGCCGTCATTCCGTTTTCTGGCAGGGGAATTCGGCGCGGCAATGGCTGGCATTGGTCGCTTGCTGCTGGGCCGCTTTGTCCGAGGCCCATCCTCATATGGAAAGGAGGGCATGGGTGGTAAGCGGAAGGTCGGCCATAGTGGACCTACAGCGGCAACCTGATGTTGGGCGAACTCAGCGTTCGCATTTCGCAGAAATCATCGGCCGAACTGACATAAGTTGCGCGTGCTTTATCTCGAAACCATCATTGCCGTTTCCCGACAATACGAACATGAAATCTCGATCATGGCGCATATAGGCGTGGGCAAGATATCTGACCGGTAGTGAAGAAGGCGGCTTCGGTCCTTTCAGTAGCCGCTTCACCGATATATGAGTGCCGATCCAGCCACGGCCGATAATGTCCTCGTCCTCGCGGACAGGTTTATAGGCACCATTTTTTATTCGGCCTACCACAACAGTATCGCTGCATCCGTAGGGCAAAGTTCCGTCCTTCATGGTTGCTGGCTGAGCCCTTGCACAAAGCGGCGTCAAAGTCGCCATAGCCAACAGGAAGGCTTTCAGTTTCATTCTGAGAGTGTGGCGCAGCGAGCCATGTGATGCAACGACTGCTTACAGGCGCACGGCAGGTCATTCGTTATGGCAAGAAATGGTCGGTCTGGTTATTAGTTGGCAATAGGATTAGGCTGACGTTACCATCCTCTCATGGATTTCTCAGGCCTCTTTCTGATCCCGCTCGCAGCTTTGATTACTGCCGTCTGGATTGTCGGCGCAGGCCTCATGTCGAAGCGAGGCCCCGGTTTCCGCGCTCCTTTCCTTCTCTCCTATGGGCTCGGCGTCGTTTTCATGGAGCCTTGGAAGATAGGGTCTTGGGAGAATGTCGGCACGTTTGCCGTCATGCTTGTAATGCTTGCGCTGTGGGTGGCATGTGGATGTCTGGTCGGTGGCTTGCCTGCCGCTGTCATTGTTACAATTGGAAGTAGGCTACGGCGCCGCTCAAATAATAGCTGACAGGCTGCTATCAAGTTTCGAGCAGATGAAAATCGATGACTGACATTGGTCGCTTTGGCCGGATAGATTTCGGTCGATGGGAGAGTGCGAAAAGAAATTCAGTCGTGGATGACGACAATCACATGGCGGGCGGCGGCTATAGGACAGGGAACGGATTGGACCATTCACTCAGGGCAGGGTGACTACGATCTTGGCCGCCGACACGCCGCCCTTCAGCGCCTGCAGGGCGCCCTGCAGCGCTTCGAGGCCGCTGCCCACGATCCGCGCGGCAGGCGCGGCAACGAAGTTGCCCGTGGCAAGCGCGTGCGGTAGAAAATCGCGATAAATCATCGGGCCGACCTCATCTTCCCGGAGCGCTGTGCCGAAGATGGGCGTCGCCTCCACGCCGACTGGCTGGTCTTCGGGCGGCGGCAGCGTCGCTGCTACCCGGCGCGTACCTTCGCACCGGCTTACGACGGCAAGGCATTCGGCCATGTTGCCAGTCGCGTGAAGCGTGCCAGCAAGGCGGCGACCCCCTAACGCCGCGATCACGTCATCTACGATGGTCGGGCTGGCGTGGTCGAAGACCTCGCTGGCACCCAGCCCCTTCACCATATCAACGTTGCGCGCGGAGGCCGTGGCCACGCACGTATATCCCGATGCAACCGCCAGCTGGACGGCATTGCAACCTACGCTCGATGATCCACCCCAAACCAAAACAATCTCGGCGCGAGGAGTCGGCGCGTGCGACGGTGGGTGGAGGGCCAGCTGTGTCCGTCCGTACAAGCCGCTCGCGGCAGTGCCGAGCCCCAGAGGGAGGACCGCCGCATCAGCGAAGGCCAGATCGTCGGGAATCGGTGCCGCCATGTGGTCCAGCACGATCGTGTGCTGCTGAAAGGCACCCTGCGCAGGTTGATTGACGGTTGTCCCTACCGCCTGCCCGATGACACGATCACCGACCTTAAACCGTTCGACCCCGCTGCCGACCGCCGCGACCACGCCGGCGACATCGCTGCCGAGGATCGCGGGATAGTCGAGCCACGGCAGAAGGGCCATGTCCTGCAAGATCCAGTCGAGCGGATTGATGGCTATGGCCGCGTTGCGGATCAGTATCTCGTTCGTAGTCAGTTGCGGCAGATCAGCGACATCGATCCGCAGCGGCTGCCCCGGCGCGTGCTGCCATGCAGCCTGGTTCATTATGGTTCCGGTCATCATCCACTCCTTTGTCATGGATAGAGTTAGGCACTGGTTTCCGTTCGACAAAGGTCATAAAGTGGGATGGTCTGTTGATCTGAAGGAACCAATCTAATGGAAGGCGGTCACTATGCCGAGTTGATGGCCTTCATGGCGATCCACGAGGCGTGTAGCTTCCGTGATGCTTCGTTGCGCCTCGGTGTGACGCCGTCAGCGTTGAGCCGCACGCTGCGTCGCCTCGAAGACCGGCTGGCGTTGCGCCTGCTCAACCGGACCACACGCAGCGTCAGCCCGACCGAGGCGGGAGCGCTGCTTTACGCGAAGCTCGCTCCAGCCGTTGTTGGTCTGGACCAGGCGCTCGGAGATGCACTCGCACTTCGCGACGACCTGGTTGGCACTGTCCGCCTCAACCTGCCGAGACTGGCAGCAGAACTGATCGTGATGCCGCGCCTGCCGTTCTTCACCGCCCTTCATCCCGGAGTAAAATTGGAGATGGTCGTTGATGATGGCCTGACCGATGTCGTGGCTAAAGGCTTCGACGCGGGGATCAGGATCGGCGAGCGGCTGGCGCAGGACATGGTCGCCGTCCGGCTGACCTCGCCCTACCGTATCGCGGTGGTCGGCTCGCCCGCCTATTTCGCAAAGCATGCGCCTCCTGTTACGCCGCACGATCTCTCCGACCATCTCTGCCTGAATTATCGCTGGGCAACGACGGGGCAGCTTGCCCGCTGGCGTTTCGCCGGACCGGAAGGAACAGTGAAGGCCGATGTCGAGGGACCGCTCGTCATCAACGACACGGGCCTTCTCCGCGATGCCATACTGGCGGGTGTGGGCCTCGGCTGTTTGCCTGAGGCGGCCGTCGAGCCCCATATCGCAAGCGGGGCACTCCTCCGTGTGCTGGATGACTGGTGCAAGCCCTTTCCAGGGTTCTACCTTTACTATCCTAGCCGGCATCGAACCCCGCCAGCGCTGCGCGCCTTGATATCGTACTTCCAGGCGGAGAACGCACAATCGGGCTAGCTGGATGGTTACCCCCGGATTTTGCTTTTCCCAAAACAGCATCTAATTTTGGGAATCCGCTGGGGTTCGGTAAACAGGGGTGGTACATAGAACGGGCACAGGTATACGCTAAGGTCCGGAATCCCCGAACGACACGGCCTAATGGAAGCCGAATGACCGCTGTTTGGCGAGGATCGGTCGGAACTGCCTCGCCGCCTCATCAGTCGACCACCCGAACAAGCACTTTGCCGGTCACAGCCCCCTGTTCGAGAGCGATATGCGCGTCTGCCGTGCGGTGCCGACCACCCCAGCGCCTCCGTGCACCAGAACTCGCTGCCCCTTGAGGTCTCCGTCGGCAAAGAGGCAGCGATGCGCAGTCAACGCCGGGATGCCGAGGGATGCGCCGATCGCATAAGACGTGTTGGCCGGCAGCGGCACCGCATTGGTGGAAGGCACGACAACATAATCAGCCGCCGTTCCCGCGGCGCGACCGGACTGCGCCTCGAAGATCCACACGCGCTCGCCGATCCTCGTTGCCGGGACACCGGTGCCCACAGCTTCGATCATACCGGCGCCGTCCTGGTGAGGAATGACGCGCGCATAAGGCATAGCGGACGAGAAACCGGTCCGTGCCTTCACGTCGGTTGGATTGATGCCCGACATGTGTACGCGAACGAGAACTTCTCCCGCCTGGGGCCAGGGAGACGGGAGATCGCCGAGGATTAGGACATCGTCCGCCGCGCCCTGGCGGTCGTAGTGAATGGCACGCATGATCAATTCCTGTTGTTCGAGGACGCCGCAAAGCGGGCGTTACGGAGCAGCAAATCTGCACATGCATGTGTTTTCGCAAGAAGGCACCGGTTTGATATATAGGGCTAAAAGGTATACTAATGGCATCATGGCATCAGATTCAAAGCCGTTTCGCTGTGCCGTTGAGGTCACCGTCGAGGTTGCCGGCGGTAAATGGAAGCCGCTGATCCTTCACTATCTGCTGGACGGCACGAAACGGTTCGGTGAACTGCGCCGCCTGGTTGGCGGTGTGACACAACGCTCGCTCACGCTCCAACTCCGGCAGTTGGAGGAACATGGCATGATCCGTCGCGAAGTGTTCGCAGAGGTACCACCGCGGGTTGAATACTCCCTGACGGAGTGGGGCAGGACGCTTGGGCCTGTTTTGGAAGCGATGAAGCTGTGGGGCGAGACCCATGCGGCGCGACAGCTATAGGCGATGCGCAGCTCAACGTCGGCTTACGGGCAAAGCGGTTGCGCACATCAACGGCAATAAATAGTGCGAGAGCTGCGAGGTGTTTCTGCCGGAAAACACATGAATCTCAGGCAGTCGTCGCGCAATTCCACGGTGAGGCCGACGCGCACGGCGTTGTGCGGTCATCTTGCCCGCCCGACTGTCCGAAAATCACTGTTGGATTGCAAAAGTGCGCGACAACCTCACTGGCAAGGTTTTCCGTCAGGGGGCATCGGCGCGGCTACCCGAAGCCGACTGCATGCACTCAGTACTACGCCACCGCCTGCGTGAGGGCGTCGGAGGTCGATGCACGGATCGCGGGACCGACGCCTGGCAAACCGTAGAAAAACCCCTGCGCCTGAGGGCAGCCTTCATGCTCAACCATGGCCCGCTGCGTCTCGGTTTCCACGCCCTCCGCTACAACCGGCAGAGCGAGGCTACGTCCGATGCCCACTATAGCTCGAATGATCGATCGGGCCGCTTCGTCATTTTCCATGGTCTGAATGAAGCTACGATCGATCTTGATCTTGTCGAAGGAAAAGCTCTGCAAATTGCTGAGCGAAGAATAGCCCGTGCCAAAATCGTCCATGACTATTCGGATGCCGCGCCGTTTCAGGGCGTTAAGTGTTCGAATTGTCCGATCGCGATCTTTCATCAAGGCAGTCTCGGTAATCTCCAGTTCGAGCCGGGTCGCTTCCAGGCCGGCGTCGGCCAGCGCCGAGACGACGATATCTTCCAGATTTGCGATCTGGAACTGGACCGGGGAGATATTGACTGCCAGCGTGAACGGTTCCAGCCAGCTGGCCGCATCCTGACATGCCTGACGCAGCACCCATTCTCCGAGCGCCAGAATAATCCCGGTTTCTTCAGCGATCGGGATGAATTCATCGGGCTCCACCGCACCGCGTCCCGGTTGGGTCCAGCGAAGCAACGCCTCATAGCCCGTGATGCGCCTGGTGTCGGTGTCGACAAGGGGTTGATACACGATGTGGAACTGTTTGCGGGCAACAGCATGACGCAAATCGCTTTCCAACTGGCGGCGCTGACGCATTTGCCTGTCCATGTCACTGTCGAAGAAGGCGATGTTGCCACGGCCGGAGGTCTTGGCGCGGTAGAGTGCGATGTCAGCCGCATGATGCAGACTGGCGGCATCCTGACCATCCTGTGGGAAGAGGGCGACACCAGCACTGACGCCCACTGCGGTCGGGTCCATCGCAGGGTTCATCTCACCACGGAAGATTTCCAGGATACGATCCGCCATGGCGCGCGCGCCCTCGGGCTGGGGAGCCCCGACCTGAAGGATGACGAATTCGTCACCGCCAAGGCGTGCGACTGTATCTGCGCCTCGGACACAGCGTTTCAGCATCGTTGCAACGGCCTTGAGCACTCTGTCCCCCTCGGCATGGCCGAACAGATCATTGACTGCCTTGAAGCGATCCAGATCGAGCGTGAGCAGCGCCAAGGACTCGTCGGTTCGTTCCGACAGGGCCAGGGCATGATCCAGCCTTTCCTGGAGCAAGGTCCGGTTGGGAAGGCCAGTGAGCCCATCATGATGCGCGAGGTGCTCGATCTGCCGTTGCGCTGCCTTTGCGTCGGTCAGGTCCCGCACGGCCAGCACCCGGGATGGCCGTCCGCGATACTCAATCTCGTGAACGGCGACTTCGAAGACACGGTCCGAATATTCGCCTCGCGGGACGGCTTCGACTGGCTTGTCGCGCAGGTCAGCGATCGGACAGCCATCTACTGCCGCCAGCAGGCATTCCGGATCCATGCCCGCAAGTTCACTTATCCCGATCCATTCCGCAAAGCGCTCATTGGCTTCCACGATGTGGTTATCGCGCACGATCACTATGCCTTCCAGCGTGGCGCTTGCGAGGCCTTTCAGGTCGGTGAGATAGCGGTCGATCAACGTCGCAACGCCTGTCAGCAGCACGACGATCAGGGTAGAGACCACGGTCGCGCCGATGAGCCAGATGCGGCTGGTGTTGATCTCGACCGGTGGAAGGGCGGGATCGAAGACGAGCGTGGTCGCCGACATGCCGGTGAAATGCAGGGCGCACACCCCAACCACGGACGCAAGCGCCGACCCCGGAATGTGCCAGATGCCCGGCAGTCGTGTGAAAAGATAGAAGGCTGCCGTAAAACAGGCTCCCGCTACGACGGCACTGACCGCTACGGCGCTCCAGTCATATTGGATATGCGCCTGAACAAGGAGAGCGTCCATGCCCGTAAAGTGCATCAGTCCAATGGATGTCGCGAGCGTCAATCCCGCCAGCATGCAGCGCGAAAAGGTGAATTGCCCAAGCGTTTGGAGCGCTGCCCAGAAGCCGATGATTATGATCGCGGCCGACATGATGGTAGGCCTCAGCGCGTAGCCGATCGGCAAGCCGCCCTTATAGGCCAACATGGCCACAAAGTGGGTCGCCCACACCCCAAGGCCCCCTGCGAGGGCGCCAATAGCGAGCCATAACGCGCGTCGATCCTGGCGACATTGGTGCGCCTGTTCCAAGGCCAGAAAAAAAGCCAGACTACCGATGATCCAGATCATGGCTGCAAGAGCAACCGTGACATGGTCATGCTGTGTCCAGATGCATTCGATCACACGGAACATAGTTCCCCCTTTGATCAGAAGAAACCATCTTTGCGTTTATATGCGGTAAACGATGGCACCTGACCCGGTTTGTCGGCTACTGGCGCCGTTCGAAATGAGGCCGATGGTGGCTGTTCGAAACAGAAGTTTGCATGATTCCAAATTGTCGGCGATTTGGATCGGCAGTAATCGTACACTTGCACCCGAACGGGCGGCTCGAGATAGACGACATCTAAAGAAGAATTTTAGGCGTGGCATAGCCTTCGGTAGGGAACTGGGCATTCGTCGGCGGTAACTGCGACGCTCGGTAAGCGCCATTTTGATGGCCTGCTCTGCAGGCGCGAGAGATTGATTCATGGCACTGCGCTTCCCGATTTTCCGGTCCTCTGCCATAATCCTGCGGCCTAGCTCCTTAACGAAACAAAAGCTCCATTTTTGCCCAACTCAGCTAAGCCCGTTGACTCACCACCCCCCCCCAAACAGCCAGTGATAATGACGAAGCGATCCATACTGCCTGCTTCTCGTGAGTCTCTTCTGCGTTGCGGAAGCAGACCCGGATTTCATCGCCGAAGCATACCCGAAATCGGTCGACAGGCAACGCCCTCCGAGTGGCAGCTATACCGCGCTCCCCGCTCCGAACCTGACAGTCCCCTATCTTCGGCCATTGCACGACAAACGGGCGATAGCCGCCGCCTGCCATGTGATTTTCGGCAACCGGAGCGAACTTGAGTTCTGACAGGCAGGGAAATCCGGCATCACCAACGGATTCAGTCGATTTGCAGGATTAGATCGGGATCGGCCTTTGCTTT
>JBPPMC010000279.1:0-5796 GCA_051305835.1 Sphingobium sp. | reverse complement strand
GTTAGGTCGTTCCACCGCCCATGGCGACAGAGCAAAGCGACAGAGACGGGGGCAGTATTGGTGGACACGACATTACTCGCTTACTTACTTATTTCTTATGGTCTCACATACTTCCTGACCTGCCAATAGGGTCTCGTGAAACGGCGTCACTACCCTGCTGAAACTACCCTGCTGAATATGAAAACGATTTATCCGGAAAATGCTGCATTTTGCGGATGGGCGTTATCCAGAGATGAAGGCGATTTATCGGGAAGAGCCCGACCACTGCGATGCGTCTGCTTTTTTTGGGATGAAAGCGAATTATCGGGCGAGGCACAAATGCCGCCAGATTCTAGCGAGAGCTTCCGATTTGACTCGACCCGGCATTGCAGGCTGACTCCCCATAGCGCAGTGACTGCCGTTGGCCGATTTCAGACTGTCCGGTTATCGGTAGGAAGATAGAGATAGCTGCCGATCCGCCTTTGCACATCGGTATGCCTGAAAGCCATGAAAGCTGCCGGTCGGCCGTCGACCACTTGTTGCCGTTCGTTCCCTAACAGCCAATGCTTGAAACCGGACATTGCATGAACACTGTTGGTCGCGCAGAATGCCAACATGAAAATCTCGGTCATATTCGATCTGACTTTCCAAGGGACCGCCAGTGGTGCGATTTGGATCGTAGAGAGTGACGAAAACCGCCGATGGTTTAATCGACAAGAAGAATTGGACGAGTGGAGTGCCGTATTCACGCCAGAGGGCGGAGAGGTAGGGCGCACCGCGATTATGAGGACTATCTGGAACGTACAGGAGCACTATCCTAAATGGTCAGAGATCGCTGTCAGTGGCGTGTCACTCACGAGCGATATATCCAGCGATCTAAAGGAAGAAGGCGGCATACGCGAGAACGAGCAAGGCTTTTCTCTCATCCGTTTATAGGTCAGGTATGCGCGAATTGACCGAAATAGCTGCCTGACCGTTCTCCACCCAGGCTGGCCGTTCCTGCGTCTAATTTGCCATCGCCGATAGCGATCGGTCGGGTTGCCACCGATCGACGGTGTCGCCGAGCTGCCCGAGCGTCGAAAGAGGGTGGGAAGGGGGCTGGCAGGTTTCGGACACACATTCGGGAAAGCTGCCGTCAATTGCGATTGCTGAACACCAACTCTTCAATCGCGTAACTATCCTCATCGAAATCAATCAGCAGCAGCCGCGAGAGTGGTTGGTCGCAAACGACAAAGCCTTCGGGATAGGCCTCGCGCCAGAAAGCCTCGTCCTGATGAAGCGCCTTCCCGGATATCAGTATGCCCGGATCAGTATCCACATTCCAACCCACGATACCTACCAAATCGCTGGTATCACCCAAGTTCGCGAGAATGCTAGCGAGAGGCGCCTGCTTGCTTTTCCGCGTGCCCGCCTCGATCCGTAGTCGCTCGACCAATTCTTCATGGCGCTCATGAGATAGGGGAGACACAGCGAACCCCGCGAACGACCATATTTTGATCTTTTCGGTCATGGCAACAGAACGTCGCTGACGCTGCAAAAGCTTCGATAGCCGTCCAGCACCTGATGTCGTCATACGGGATCAATAACAGGCGCGCTGAGCGGCGACAAATGGTTGCTTGCGGACCATTATTTGGTGCCGTTGAACCACTGCGTAGCTAGAATGAAGCGCTCGGCGTGCTTCGGTGAGGCGAAAGGGCCGACGAGCACACCGTCGTTCCGCTCCTTAAATGTGGTTTCCTCAACCCAGTCACTTTCGAGGAGGTAAGTTTCGCCGTTGTCGAACTCACGAATCTCGGCGGCGCGTTTCCCATCGCTGCTGTAGAGGGTATACGTAACGCGATACATGGCTCCGTCCAGCAAATGATGCGGTTTCCGCCTGAACAGCCGCTTCCACCACTTTCCCACGGCTAGTATCATGTGCGTCGTGAAAGCTTCAATGCCCGCGAATGGTCGACGGCCGACCGGCAGCTTTTCTCTATCGGCAAACAGCGGCTATCGCCTGTTTTCCAGTCAACTCCCCCGTTTCTTAAGAAAATGCCGCTATCCGATCGAGCATAGATTCGCAGGGCGGAATTGGATGGAAGTTCGGGACGGATGCACAATGACGCGACGGACCATGCTAAGCTTGGTCGCAGGCGGGGCTGCGATGCTGCTCCCCGGTTGCGGCGATGTTAATACCGACGATTTTGCGTTCTTTTACACGCCCTATCACTATGCGCTCAAAGCCGAAGTCGAGACGCCCCAAGGCGTCCGCTCGGGCTACAGCGTGATTGAGGTCAAACAGTCTGACCGTAGCTACAAGGTGAAGGGCGAGGCCGCCGCCGTCGATCTGCCTAATGGCGAAACACTGTTCGTGCTGCTGCGCTCACCGTCAAGTGAGGATTGGGCATCCCGCGCGCATGAATCCATGAATTTCAAGCCCGATACGACAAACCCAGAAGCCTACTGGCAGCGCATCGCCAACGATCGAGGCACTTATCCGGTGAAGCGGCGGCGCGTGACGGCAGTAGAGGACAGCGAAAATTATCCCTATTTCGTGCGTTTCCGCGACATTCGCGATCCCGCGAGCGTGGAGCTGGTTGATCCTGACAATCTCGCCGCTACCTTCGGCCCTGGCTATCGGCTCATAAGCCTCACCGTGCAATTCACCGACGCACATGCGACTACCGGGATCAAAGAGCGATTGGGATGGCTACGCGAGCATCCCGAGCCTCGCCTGCAAGCCATTCCTAAAGGCGGCGTGACCAATCCTACATTCGCGCAAAAACTCTCCCACGGTGATTTCCGTAAGAAATGAGCCGTAGGCACCTGGAACCTCCGGGCTATGACGCAAAACACATGAATCCCAGACAGTCGTGGCGCAATTCCACGGTGATCCCGCCGCGCACGGTGTTGTGCGGTCGTCTTGCCCGCCCCACTGTCCGAAAATCACTGTCGGATTGCAAAAGTGCGCGACAACCTCACGAACAGGGTTTTCCGTCAGGGGGCATCGGCGCTGGTGTGGCCGCCTATGGCAAGCGCCACCCAGGGGGCGGCCGCCTTCATGTGGTTTCCGAGAGAGGCGTGCAGCAATAGCTAGAGATATTCAACAGCAGGAGCGAAAACGGGCATCTTCTCAAGATAGCGGCCGTTTTGCGCGGCCTAGCATTTCTGCCAAAGCCGCAACGATCAGCACGACGAATCCTACCCAAGGCAATATTCCAGCCCCGACCCTGTCCAGCAAGATGCCACCGACCAGCGCACCGCTGGCAATTGCGATGTTCCAGACAGTCACGATCATGGCCTGCGCGACGTCGGCGGAGGGACCCGCTGCACGGGCAGATGCCGTCTGAAACACAGTTGCCGCACCGCCAAATGCCAGTCCCCAGACCATGGTGGCGCCATATATGACGATCGGCCTATCCCCAGCCCAGACGAGCGTCACTGACGACATTAGGAACAGCGCGATGCTGGCGATCATCAACGGCCGGAGCCATCTATCTATCAGGATCCCCGTCAAGAGAATGCCTGCCAGTGCCGAGCCACCGAACGCCAGCAGCACGCGGTCGGTCTGGCCAAAGAGGCGAAGCTGGTCCAGCAACGGTGCAATGTAGGTGTAGAGGATGTTGTGCGCGAAGACGAAGCACAACGTAACCATCAGAACCGGTCGCACGCCGGGGATCGTAAAGACCTGCGCCAGAGACGGACGATCGACACGCGTTTCGCCATCAAAGTCTGGCAAGGCCGCGATGATCCATACAGCCAGCATCACGGCTACTGCGCTTAGCAAGCCGAAGGCCAGTTGCCATCCCAGCAGGATGCCCAAAAACGTGCCGGCCGGGATGCCGATGGATAGCGCCAGCGGCGTACCCGCCATCGCGATCGCCATGGCGCGCCCGGCAAGGGCGGGCGACACCATGCGTATCGCATAGCCTGCCAGCAACGCCCATAGCAGGCCCGCCGACATACCGCCGACAAAACGCGCGAAGAGCGCGAGGATGAAGCTGTTCGTCATGGCGGTGACGAGATTGGCGATGGCGAAGCCGATGATCGCGTAGAGCAGCAAAGGCCGCCTGCGCCAACTCCGCGTCGCAGCCGTCAATGGAATGGCGGCGGCCAGCGATCCGAGCGCATAGACGCTGATCCATTGTCCGGCCACAGCCTCGCTGACGCTCAGCGTCGCCCCGATCTGCGGCAACAGGCCGGCGGGCAACGCCTCGGTCAGGATCGTGACGAAGCCAGCAAGCGCCAGCGCGCACAGACTGGCGACCGGAAGCCGGTCGGGCGCTGGGGTCACGATGCGGATTTCGGGAGTATGAGGTCGCCCACCGTATATGTGTGGAATTCGCTGGACGACGCCGCGTCCAGCAATGCGAACTTCTCGCGGAATACCGGGTCCGCAAAAAAAGCATCGACATTCCCGGCGTCAGCGATCGCCTCGATATTGACCACGGTAAGGCCGTCGGTGCTTCTCGCGAGGTTGCTCCACTGAAAACCGGGCTGACGCTCTGCAACGTAGTGCACGACGTCCTGGATGAGCCGGAAGGCTTCTTCCTGCTTCCCGGGATGAACGTGAATGACGTTGACGATAAAGGTGGTCGGATGTGGATCGATGGTGAAGGTGGGGATCATGAAAAGCTCCTCAGTTAACCCCATTCCAGATAACCGGTAGCACCCATGAGAAAATAGCTCCGCTGTTCCGATGACTACGGATCATTATTCCGGTATTAATACCGAGTGGATAAACTTTCAGCGTTCGAAGCATTCGTGCAATCAGCCGAAACCGGCAGTTTCGTGGCCGCCGGTCGCCAGCTCGGCTTGTCGGCTTCAGCCGTCGGGAAGGCGGTGGCCCGACTGGAGCAGCGCCTTGGCGTGCGCCTCTTCCACCGCAACACGCGCAGTATGACCCTGACCGAAGAGGGGCAACTGTTCCTTGAACGCTGCCGACGCATCTTCGCAGAAGTTGATACTGCTGAAGCCGAACTGGCGCACGCGAACCTGACGCCACGGGGGCGGTTACGGATAAGCCTGCCGCTGGTCGGCATGCTGCTCATGCCAGTGCTGACGAGCTTCATGCGGGCATGGCCCGAAGTTCAGATCGACCTCGATTTCTCCGATCGGTTGGTGGACGTGGTGGAAGAGGGGTTCGACGCGGTCATCCGGACCGGGCAGCCATCGGACAGCCGCTTGATGAGCCGCAACATCGGGCGGTTCAAGTTAAAGATCGTCGCTTCGCCTGCCTATCTTGCGCGGTATGGCGTACCGGCCTGCGTCGATGACCTGATGCATCATCATTGCCTTCACCAACGCTCGCCCTCCACAGGCAAGATACGTTCTTGGCCGCTAACGCGTCCGGAGCAGGGATACAAAATCGTCTTGCCCGAACGGATGAGCGCAACCGCGGTTGATCCGCTCGTTCACCTCGCGGTGGAGGGCATGGGCATCGCTTGCCTGCCACCCTTCGCGATCCGCAAGGAGATTGGCGCTGGGTCTCTCGTTTCGATCATGGAGAACCTCGTTACCCAGCAGGATCAGTTCAACGTCCTCTGGCCGGCCAGTCGCCAGATGACGCCGAGGCTGAGAGCCTTTGTCGATTTCATGGCCGAGCATCTCAACCCGCAGTGACCGGAATTGCCTTCCGGCTTTGCGATCAGTCAGATTGTCGTCGTAGCAGATCCGGTATTCCTTGCCCGATGCACGAAAAACAGGCGATAGCCGCCGCCTGCCATGTGATTTTCGGCAACCGGAGCGAACTTGAGTTCTGACAGGCAGGGAAATCCGGCATCACCAACGGATTCAGTCGATTTGCAGGATTAGATCGGGATCGGCCTTTGCTTT
>JBPPMC010000275.1:0-42043 GCA_051305835.1 Sphingobium sp. | reverse complement strand
GGCGAGCTTCAGCGAGGACTGGCTCGCAAAGTCTGTCGCATACGCACCTGGCTCCAGGAGTGTAACCTTGATGCCGAACTGCGCGACTTCCTTGGAGAGACTCTCGTGGAGCGCTTCGAACGCCCACTTGGACGCGTTATAGAGGCCGGTGATCGCGCCCGCATAGACCCCTGCTACGCTTGAAACGCCAATAATATGGCCGCTCCCCTGCGCGCGCAGGAGCGGAAGGACCGCCTGGATGATGGTGAGAGGGCCAAAAACGTTGGTGTCGAACTCGGCGCGAACTTCGGCCTCGCTCGCTTCCTCGATCGCCCCGATGAGCGCATATCCAGCATTGTTAACGACAATGTCCAGACGGCCGAAATGCGCGTGCGCCTTCGCAATGACATCGGCGACCTGATCGCGGTTGGTCACGTCCAGCGCCAGAGGTAGTACAGCGTCGCCGAACTTATCGACGAGGGGCGCGATGTCGGCCAGCGATCGCGCGGTGGCGACGACCTTGTCACCCCGCTTGAGCGCGTCCTCCGCCCAGATGCGGCCGAACCCGCGCGACGCACCCGTGATGAACCAAACTTTTTCCGACATTTAATCGATCCTCGTCCCATAATTGACGAACGAGCTATATCGGGCGCGGCCTCTCTTCGCAGTCGCGCAATGCGCCATTCAAATTGCGCTTTACGCCAAACGCGCCATCTCGTCAGTTCATGACCTCGTTCGTGGTGGAAGACCTGTTACGGTTGAGTTCGCGCCAGCGGTTCGGCGTCACGCCCTCCCAATCCCGGAAAGCGCGGTAGAAGGAGCTCGCATCCTGATAACCCAGCAGGCAGACGACCTCGTCGATATCCGTGCCGGGATCAGAAAGGAGCCGTCGTCCAAGTTCCATGCGCGCATCCGCCAAGAGATCGCGAAAGCTCGTCCCTGCGCCAGTGATCCGGCGCTGGAGCGTCCGTTCGCTCATTCCTAGTTTCTGCGCCACGTGCGCCAGGTCAGGACGGCCGCTCGCCAGCATGCGCCTGAGGACAGACTTCACCTGTTCGGCGACCGAGCTACCAGTGTCGAGTTCTCGCAGCGCCGACGAGAGCGCCGGCGTGAGCATGTCGAGCAGTTCAGGGTTGTGACCCGGGAAGGGACGATCCAGATCCTCACCCTTCAGCACCAGGGCATCGCGAGCGGCGCCGTATCGTATCGAGCAGCCGAAATAGCCTCCGAGCGGATCATCCTTGGGTCTGGCGCGCTTCAGTTCCAAATGCCTCGGCACTATCGGATAGCCCGAACCCCTGCGGCCCAGTTCCAGGAGCGTCGCCAATGTCACGTCCGTCGCAATCTCTGGAGGCAGTTCGTCGGCATACAGCCATTCAGGGATGATCACGAGGTCGCCATCCTCATGGGCAATATGCAGTCGTTCCGGTGTGCAGAGGCGTTTGAACCTTGCGAAGCGTTCGAGCCCGTCACGATAATCGCGCGCGTGAAAAGCCACTAAACTCGATGGCGGATAGGCGGCTGTGTCCGTGGTCTGGACCAACCTGATCCCGACACCCTCGCCCCCGGCGAGTTGTTCAAGCGCCCTCCAAAGCCCAAAATATTGGGCCGTGGTCAGCAGAACCTGCTCGCGCAGGGGAAGCGTGGCCGGGAGGCGAGCCTGTCGAAGAAGAGCAGGTGCCCTTATGCCCGCACCCTCTATGGCGCGCCAAAACGCCGAGGGGATCTTGCAACGGTCCGTGGGGCGGGCGCCATCCAACCGGATGGTCCTGCCCTTGGACATAGGTCCGCTCCGTATCGTCATCCGCAGCCTTTACCTCCCCTGGCTCATGATGAGCCGATCAAACGCGCTTTTTCCGATCGAGCTTGGATGCTGGACCCGACCTGCGCCGCGCCGATCTACGCCGCCCGCAGCAGTATCGCGCTGGTCGGCGCGCCGTCGCTGCTGGTAACAAGACAGGATTTCGCATCTTTCACCTGATTGGTGGAATCGCCGCGCATCTGGCGCACACCTTCGATGATGTGATTGTAACCATGCGAATAGCCATCCGAAAGGCTGCCCCCCGCGGTGTTGACCGGTAGCCTCCCGCCAATCTCCAGCCCCCCGTTCTCGCTGAACGCCGCCCCCTCACCGCGCTTGCAGAAGCCGTAAGATTCGAGCTGATGAAGTACCCACGGCGTGAAGCTGTCGTAGAGCTGCGCCACGTCAACCTGGGCTGGCTGGAAGTCGCTGTCACGGAACAGAGTCTCAGCGCAGACATAGCCGGTGGTGTGCAGCGGATCGGGCGCATAGCAGCTTGCCAGCATCGAACTCTGCGCGTTGACGCCCTGGCCAAAGGCGTGAAGATAGACCGGCTTCGTCGGCACGTCCTTGGCGCGATCGGCGGAGACCAGCACCACCGCCTGCGCCAGATCGGTCTCCAGGCAGCAATCATAGAGCGAGAGCGGATCGCTGATGAAGCGGCCCGAGAAATAGATGTCCCGGTCCATCGGCTTGCCGTGCATCAGCGCATTGGGATTGTTATTGGCGTGGCGACGGCAGGCGATCGCAACATTGGCGAGATGCTCCCGCGTCGCGCCAAATTCGTGCATGTAGCGCTGGTAGAATAGCGCGAGTTCATCGGCCGGACGGATTATGCCCCATGGCCGCGTCCACATCATGTGGTCATTAACCCGTTCGTGCGTCTGCATCCAGGTGCGCTGTGCACGGGCACTGCGCTTGCGCGAGCGCCACGCGACTGCGACCTCGGCCTGGCCAGTGGCAATCGCCATCGCCGCATAGCCAACCGTCGCGCAACCACCGCCACCGCCAGAGGGGGATTCGGCAAAAAACCGGATATCGCCCATGCCAAGATCGCGCGCGATCTTCTCCTCGTCGGTGGTCTCGATCGAGAAGGAGCAGAGCGCATCCACTTCCGACGGATCGATTCCGGCCTCGTCGAGCGCGGTCTTGATCGCCTGGCAGGCCAGCTCTTCTTCCGTTTCGACGAGCAGCTTGCCGACCCTTGTCTCGCCGAGACCGACGATCGCGGTCTTGTCCTTGAGCAGATTCGCCATTCTTCAGCCCTCCCCTACCGGCAACCAACGCGGCAGCGTCACGTCGGGCGCTACCTCGTCGAACACCACCTTCACGCGCATACCGATGTGGATGCGATCCTGCGGCACGCTGTTGATCGGCGCCCCTTCGTGCGCCACCAAGTTGCCGACGATCCGCAACGGCGGATGATCTTCAAGCTCGATATACGCGATCGGAAAGGGCGTTACGCCCTCATAGGCCGGCAAAGTCGGCTTGTAGGCGAAGGCGAAGGTCCACACCCGGCCGTAACCCGAAACTTGTTTCCACCCATAAGCGGACGAGCGACATTCGGCGCAATAGGGCCGCGGTGGGAAGCGCAGCGTTTCACACTCCTCGCATTTTTGCACGACCAGACGATGCCCGCGAGCCGCGGCCCAGAAGCCCTCGGTATCGGGATCGTCGGTCTCGGGAAGGAGGATTGTTTCGACGGCCATGGCGTTCTTTCTTGCAGGCGTCAGCCGAACTGACGGGGATTGGGGGCGACGAAGGCCGCAGAACTCGTCGCTTCGGCGAGCCATGCGGTGAGCACTGGATGATCGGAAATCACCACCTTGTCGTGAATTGCACCGCCGTCACCGCAGAGCAGCCCAGGCACCTGACCCACCGGTTGACCACCAGGAGCGGCGGCGGATTGTCCTGCGCGCGCATTCGCGCATGCTCGACCCGCTCCTCCACCCCTTTTTCGATCGCGATGGTTCAGACCTTGCGGGCGAACAGCGACAGCAGCAGCTTCAAAGAGTAAATCCTTGCAACGCCCTCTCCGACCTGACGTTTGCAAATTTGGCGTTAGTAACTCTAGTTGGCGACCCCGCGTTTGACAATCGACGCGGGCTTAGCGATGCATATGCGATGTTGCGCGCCTTACCGTCTATGACTGATGGGGCGCAGCAACAGAGCAGTCACATGCGCCTCCGGCATGTCATCCCGCCGCGCACTATCTCAGTCGACACGTGCCTCATTACGGACGACACCCGCCAGGTCTTCCGCATAGCCCTTCTTACGCTCGACATCCATCTGGCGGAGAATCTGTATGCGCTGGGCCTGCGGACTGCCAGCACCGTGGAGGGACTCGGTCAGATAGCCGACGGCATTGCGTCCCAACGTCATATTCTCGATCAGCCGCAACATGCGCTGGCGGTGCTCCACCGGTACGTTCGACCGGCCCTGGAGATATTTCCTCAAGATCGGGCCGGTCACCTCATGGTCGAAATCCTGCTCGGACGGCAGGGTGACCATCAGCCCGCCCGCAAGATCCTGCGCGAGGCGACTAATCTCATATGGAAAGCGCGTGACATTGTGCTTGCAGACATTGGCGAGCATGCCATCGTTCATGAAAATGCCCGATGGCAGGGGTTTCGCTTCGTGGCTGGAGGCGATCGCCGATGAATAGATCGTCTCGTTAAGGTGCGTCATCTCGACGAGCTTGTCCTTGACATGGCTCGCCTGATCCGCGCCGTTATACTCGGCGATCGCAGCGGCCGCGCCCACCATTACGTCACCAAGCCCGGTTTTGCAGACATAGGAGGCGCGATGGTAGCTGGTGAAGCGCGCCACCATCTCCTGAGCAAACGTATATTCGCCGTCCATCAGGACATGCTCATGCGGGACGAAAACGTCCTCGAACACGACAAGCGCCTCCTGCCCGCCGAAGCGCGCATTGCCCTTGTCGATCTCGCCCTTTTCCATCGCCCGTGTGTCACAGGACTGGCGACCGTAGATATAGGTCATCCCCGCCGCATCGGCCGGCACCAGCGCAACCACCGCATAATCGCGATCGTCCGGCCCAAGGTTCATCGTCGGCATCACCGCGATCCAGTGCGAATTCCAGCCACCGGTCAAGTGCGCCTTCGCGCCGCGAATGTAGATGCCGTCCGCCGTGCGGCGCGTGACATGAAGGAAGAGATCAGGATCGGTCTGCTGCGAGGGCCGCTTGGAGCGATCGCCCTTCGGATCGGTCATCCCCGCACCGACGATGATATTGTTGCGCTGCGCTTCGCGCATGAAATCAAGATAGCGTTGATGGTAGGACGTGCCATGCTCCGCGTCGATATCGTAGGTGATCGAGTGGAGCACGCTGATCGTGTCGAGTCCGGCGCAACGCTGGAAGCAGGTGCCGGTAAGCTGACCCAGCCGCCGTTGCATCCGGTTCTTCATCACCAGATCCTGCGGGCTGCCGACGATGTGCAGAAAGCGATTGACCGGAGCGTCTATCAATTCGCTATGCGCGCTCGCCAATTCGGGATCCTCGATTGCCAGATCATATGTCATGGCAAGCGCATTGATGGATGGGCGAATGATCGGGTGATCGACTGGCTCGTCGATCGTCTCGCCGAACAGATAGAGCGTCGTGCCACGATTGCGCAACGATTCGATATAATCGTTGCCCGTTACGATAGGCGCAAACCGTGCCCAACGCTGGGCGGCGGT
Source organism: Sphingobium sp. (assembly GCA_051305835.1). Taxonomy (GTDB): domain Bacteria; phylum Pseudomonadota; class Alphaproteobacteria; order Sphingomonadales; family Sphingomonadaceae; genus Sphingobium. Next base: position 36,561 of record JBPPMC010000275.1, on the reverse strand, counting down.
TTCTTCACGAGGCCTTGAGATCGTGTCCGTCATTCATCTTCTCCAAGTATTTGCGCCCATGGTAGCGAAGTATTGAAGATCCATCAATTGTTGCGTCAATGTGTCGCGACTTCCCTGCAGGGTTCGACTCGCATTGGAGATACCTGATCGGGCTAAGGAAAACACTTTCGGCGGTGCGATGCGGCTACGATCCCTCTGGATGCGGGTACGTCCTGACAGAGCCGGCGGGGGCGATACCGCATATCCGCGATGTTCCATCATGCGCCTCCCCTTCGCTGTACCAGAGCATTAGATATGCGGGAGGCGCAGCGGTGATGGAGGAGGCAAGGATGGCTGACAAGGCGTTTGCGATGGGCAGATCGCCAGGCAATCTCGCGAGCATATGCACGCGCATGTCGGAACCTGGGCCGTCCGGATGGGGTGATCAAACCGTCCGCTAAGGTTGTTACGAAGGCTTTCTCGTCCGGATCGACGTCACACTGTTCGCACGATCCCCTGAATTGTTAGAAGGAATAACAGCGTCATGACTGACATCGTCCGTTTCGAAACCGCTGAAGGTGTCGGCACCATTACGTTGAACCGCCCTGATCGGCTCAATGCCCTGGACGACGCGATGCATCCGGCGATTGAGGAGGCAGTGATCGCCGCGGCCACGGCCGACGACGTGCGGGTGATTCTGCTGACCGGGGCAGGCCGTGCCTTCTGCGCCGGTGCCGACATGGTACGGCTCAACCGGCTGATCGCGAGTCGCGGTGCCGATTTCGACCTGCCACGGCCGGGACGGTTGCAGCGCGGTTTCGCCGGAGTAGACGGGCCACCCGAAACGCTCAGTTGCTACACCTGGCCGCTGGGCGTTTCCAAGCCGGTGATCGGCGCGATCAACGGCGCGTCAGTGGGCGCCGGTTTCATCCTTGCCGCATGTTGCGATATCCGGTTCATCAGCGAGCGCGGCTTCTTCAACGCGGCGTTCCCGCAGCGGGGACTGATCGCCGAGTCGGGACTGGCCTGGCTATTGCCGCGGCTCGTCGGGCATGGCTTGGCGAATGACATCCTGCTGTCGGGCCGACGCATTCCGGCTGAGGAAGCGGTGCGCATCGGCCTCGCCAGCCAACTGTTTGAACCCGACGCGCTGCTGCCCGCCGCAACGGCATATGCCCGTGAGATGGCAACGACAGCGGCACCTCGCGCCCTGCGTCAGATCAAGCGCCAGCTCCAGGACGCCTGGCAGCAGAGCTATGCAGATGCGACCGGCGAGTCCTATGATCTGCTGCGCGATGCGCTCGCCCATGACGATTTCCAGGAAGGCGTGCGGAGCTTCGAGGAGAAGCGCCCGCCTCAATTCATCGGACGGTAAGTGTCTAATCCGGGCATCTAGGAGACCTGCGGACGCGGAGCGGCTCGGAGAGTTCCTGCGACGTGACCTCGTCGTCCTTTCGACAGGAACGCCGCCCGAAGAGACCGCACCGCCTTGCCAGATGAGTCTCTCCAGGCGGCGTTAATTCGGGATCTCGTTGAAAGGCACCCCCTTGTCCGGCCGGTGATCCTGAGGCAGTCCCAGGATACGCTCGGCGATGGTATTGAGCAGCATCTCGTCGGCACCCCCGGCGATGCGGCCGGTTGGCGCTGTTATCCAGCTTTGCTGCCAGCTATCCTTCGCCCCCGCATGCACGTCGGGATGGACTATGCCCGAGACGCCCTGCAGATCGATCGCGAATTCGGACAGCTTCTGCCGCGCGCGCACCGAGACCAGCTTGTGCAGTGCGCCCTCGGCGCCCGGCTCGCGGCCTGCAATGATCGCCTGCAGTGCGCGCTTGTGCACCGCCGCCATCGCATTTTGCAATGAATGGGTGCGAGCCAGCCGCTCGCGGACGCGACCATCTTCGATCGGCGGGCTTCCGTTCAGCGTCCCTTCCTGCACCTGGCGAAGCAGTAGAGTGATGGGCGGGCCGAAGCCGGCCGGATCGGTCGCCGAATAGCGTTCGATCATCAACGTCTCCATCGCAACGCCGAAGCCGCCGCCGACCGGACCGATGCGCTGCGAGTCGGCCACGCGTACATCGTCGAAGAACACCTCGTTCACATCATAGCCGCCGCCTGCGAGCCTGACCGGACGTACGGCGATGCCGAAGGCTTTCATATCGACCCAGAAATAGGTGAGGCCGCGATGCTTGGGGAGCGTCGGATCGGTGCGGGCCACGATCACTCCATAGTCCGCATATTGCGCCCAGGTGGTCCACAGCTTCTGGCCGTTGATGATCCAGTCTCCCGTCGCCTCGTCGTGAACCGCGCGACTGCGCAAGCCCGCGAGGTCCGATCCGGCAGCAGGTTCAGAAAAGAGCTGACACCAGATTTCGTCGCCGCGTAATGCGGCGCGCGCCCGCTCCTGCTTCCAGCCATCGGGGAGATAGTGAAGCATGATCGGCACCGGCATGCCGAGGCTCACCGCAAAGAAGCTGGTCGGCATTCCGTGCTTCATCTCTTCCTGTTCGAAGATCAGCTTCTCGATCGGGCCAAGGCCTTGCCCGCCATGCTCCTTTGCCCACGCTATGCCAGCGTAGCCTGCGTCATGCTTCGTCCGCAACCAGCGGCGGCCGAGCGCAAGCCGCTCCTGCTCCGACAGGCCCCGCTGGCTATCCGCGCCAAATTCAGCCGTATGCGATTCAAGCCAAGTACGAGCCTTGGCGCGATAGCCGTCGAGAATTGTGTCGCCGCTGGATTCGGCCGCAGCATCGTCAAATGGACGTGCGGTCATCGCTTCGACCAGCCGGTCCTCCCAGAACATCAGCGGTCCCTGCTCAATCGCCAGGCTTCGGGCGCGGCGCTGGTGGAGGTGAAGATCAGCCTCCCACGTTACGCCAATGCCGCCGTGAGTCTGCGTCGCATCGCGGGAGACCGTTTCATAGGCCTCGGTCGCGGTGATCCTCGCAGCGGCGGCGATCCGCGCGAAATCGGGCGTGCCAAAGCTCGCGGCGGCGTCGAGCGCATTGGCGCGCGCCATCTCCACCAACACATAATCGTCCGCGATACGATGCTTGACCGCCTGGAAGGCGCCGATCGGCTGACCGAACGCGCGCCGGCTAAGCGCAAAATCGCGCGCCGCGGTCATCATCCGCTCGGCACCGCCGACCTGCTCGTGCGCGGTAACGACTGCCTGGCGCCGCAATATTTCAAGCGCCGCTTCACGCGCGTCGCTTGCGCCATCGAGTACGGTCGCCTCCGCGCCGTCGAACAGAAGATCAGCCGCGTTGCGGCTATTGTCGAAAGTGTCCAGCAGCGTGCGCGAAACGCCCGCTCCATCCAGCGCAACCAGCGCCAGCACCGGTCCTGTTTCGCCACTGGCAAGAACGATCGCGACATCGGCCGCCGCACCTCCTGCCACTGCGGGCTTGGCGCCGTGAAGCCGACCATTGGTGAGCCGGAGGGAGGGTACAGGCAGCATGTCGCGCCCTTCGGCAAAGCCGATCGCGCCAATTACCTCGCCCGCCGCCAGCTTCGGCAGCCACGCTGCCTTAAGCGCATCCGAGCCAAACTCGACGATCGCCTGCCCGGCTCCGAAGCTTGTGCCAAGAAAGGGCGCTCCGCAGGCCACGGCTCCGCAGGCGAGCGCTATCAAGCCGAGTTCAATCAGGCTCAAGCCGATCCCGCCTTGCTCCTCGGGTATGCCAATCGCGGTCCAGCCCTGTTCGCGACAGATCTGCCAGAAGGCTTCGTCGTATCGGCTGGTGCTTTCGAGCAGGGACTTGAGGCGCTCGGCTGAGAATGCGGCGTCAAGCTGGCGGCGCGCCTCCTCGCCGATCTGGATCTGAGCTTCATTGTACAAGATCGACATTCTTATTTTCTCCGCTTCGATCAGGCCCACGAGCCGCCGTGCCGCCGCCGGGTCTGCCAGAGCATTATTCATAGAGCCAGTGAGCCACAGACCTGGTGATCACCGTGTGGCGGAGCACATAAAGCTGCGGCAGCGTGACCCGGCTGCCAGGCGACGGGGGGGGCGATTCCGTGTCGCTCTGCTGCTAGATCCCCGTAGCGTCACTTGTCCCTGCCACAGACGGGGACAAGCGGTCGCCGCCCCGGGTTATGCGGAGGCGAACATTTTCATGATCTCACCCGAGGTGACCGGGCGGCGCGCCTGGCCGACGAGATCCATGCTATCGGTCTTCAGACCGCCAAGGCCCGCGCGTGGGGCCACGTCGACGTCTCGCCCAAGATGACGTAGATGGCCGACCGTGCATTTGTCGCGCCCGCCCAGCGCCTCAGTGGGATCGAAGTTGAGCAGCCGCATCGCGTTGCGATGCGTTATCTTGTCGATCTGTTCGTCGGTCAGGCCATTGACGGCGGGCCACAGATGCTCCGGGCAATTCGGCCACAGCGTATCTGAATGGGGATAATCAGCCTCATAACAGATCATGTCAGGGTTCAGATACTCGATGTTCTTCAACCCGAACTGATCATCGATGAAGCAGGTCACGATGTGCCGCTTGAACAGGTCGGAAGGGCGCTCGCCGGCGAACTCGGTGAAAGTCCATTCGCGGTGATGGTCGTGCGTGAAGTCGGCGCGTTCGAGGAAATAAGGAATCCAGCCGATCCCCCCTTCCGAAAGCGCCATGCGCAGATCGGGGTAACGCTTCCAGAAGGACGCGAACAGCCAATCGGCAGCCGAATTGGCGATCGCCATCGGCATGGTGGTGATCCACGCATCGATCGGCGTTTCCGGAGAGGCATGCTCGGCGGAACTACCGGTGCCGATGTGGCAGTTGAGCAGCATAGCGAGGTCGCAGCATGCCTTCCAGAACGGCTCCCAATACTCACTGTGAATACTCGGCAGCCCGCTGCGCGAAGGGTTGTCGGGAAAAGCGATGTTGTGGACACCATGGGCCGACATGCGGCGCATTTCGGCAAGCGTCAGATCCATGTCCCATAGCGGCAGGATGATCATCGGGATCAGACGATGTTTGCCGATCTCGCACCATTCAAGCACGTGCCAGTCATTCCAGGCGCGGATCGCGAGCAGCGCCTCTTCCTTGTTAGGGTCAGTGTAGAAATTCGCACCGGCAAAGCCCGGCATGGTCGGGAAATTCAGCGAGCCCAGCACGCCGTTGGCGTTCATGTCGTCGACCCGCGCTTTGGCGTCGAAGCAGCCTGGACGGAGTTGTGCGAACCGGGTCGGCTCCATGCCGAATTCAGAGCGCGGGCGACCGACGACGGCGTTAAGCCCGATCGTGGGGAAGACGTGATCGTTCCACAGCCAGACGTCCTTGCCGTCACGGTCGATGATCCGCGGCGCGCGATCCTTCTTGCCCTCCGGATAGTGGCGGACGAAGGCTTCAGCCGGTTCCACGGCGTGATCATCGACGCTGACCAGCACCATATCTTCCATGCGCATTTCGCGTTCCTCTCAATGGTGAGCCCTTAACCGAGCTGACGTTTCGTCAATTATAGCTGCATGTATCACCCTATGCAATGACTGTGGTCTCGAAATGCGCTTTGCCGTCTGAAATCATCGCGGTTGCGCGAACAGCGCAAAACCGACAGGTCGTCACTTGCAACGCTGCGCGCCATCTGTACCCATTGCGCGCTACAGGAAAGAGAGTTGCGACTATGCGCTCTTGAAAACGATTCTCGAACTGGTCGCGCCTAACCAAAGCCGGGATGTTCGATGACTCCTGACAGGAGAGTGAAACGATGGACGATCTTGCCCAAATCATGCGCAGTACACCGCCGGATGATCCGGTCGTTCTCAATGTGCCGGTGCCGGACCACGTCCCGCCTCATCTCGTGCGCGATCTGCGCGCTTTTCAAGGGCACAAACCGAACAGTTTGCTCGATCCCTATGCGCTAACCGACCAGCTGCTCACCGACGACATGCCTCGTATCATGTGGTCACCCTTTCCCCTGACCGCGATCCCTGGCGGCGCCTGGGTGCTGACCAGATATAAGGATTGTGCCAAGCTTCTGCAGGATCCGGCAACTTTCGGATCGAATGGCCAAGCTGACTTCCAGAAGGTGGTCGGTGAAACCTTCAAGTGCATTCCGCTATCGTTCGATGGCGCGCAACACGCCACCTACCGGCGCTTTCTCAACCCGTTTTTCACCCCACGCGCCGTGGCGGAAATGGATCGCGACATCCGCACGCTGTGCGATCAGATGATCGACGGCTTCCTCACCCAGGGCGGCGGGGATTTCGCTTATGATTTTGCACGCACCTTCCCCGTGAAGGTGTTTTTCAACCTGATGGGCTTCCCCCACACAGTTCTCGAACAGTTCCTGCAATGGGAATATGATATTCTGCACTCGCAGGATTTGGAGCGTGTGCGCGTCGCCGTCACGGCGGTCGTGGCATGGCTGCGTGCGTTCATCCACGAAAAGGAACAGTCGCCCGACGACAGCCTCACTTCGAAAATCGTCAACGGATCGATCGAGGATCGCAGCTTCACTGACGACGAGAAGATCGGCACCTTGTTCTTCCTCTGGTTGGGCGGACTGGACACGGTCGCCTCCACTCTCCAGCAGATGTTCCGCCGGCTGGCGATCGATCCTGGCTTGCAGCAGCGGTTGCGCGAAGATCCGAAGCTCATTCCCAGCGCTGTTGAAGAATTCCTGCGGGTCCAGCCGCTGGTCAACAACATGCGCCAGCTCAATACGGATTATGTGGTCGACGGCGTAACGATGAAGGCGGGCGATTGGTGCATGGCGCTCACGTCCGCCGCCAATTTCGACGGGGAGACGTTCAACTGCCCGCGCGAGTTCATCCCCGATCGCAAGGGCAACCGCCATCTTACGCTTGCGAGCGGCCCGCACCTATGTCTTGGCGCACATCTCGCACGTCAGGAGCTCCGAATCGCGCTGGAACACTGGCTAAGCCGGGTCCCGATGTTTAGCGTCGCCGGTGCGGACGACATGATCGTCGCTCCCGGCCTGTTGTCAGTGAGCAACATGAAACTGATCTGGTAAAGCTGGGGATCGCCTTCGCGATAGCTTCCGGCCTCACCGTCGGAGCGATCGAGGTGCCGTTCCCCGCCTCCCCATGCTTGCCTTCGCCCGCCAACGCAGACGTGGCGGAGCGATGCGAAGGTGGATTCGCTTTATACCATGGGCCTGCGTGCATTACGCGTGGCCTACGTCCCGCGGGAGTTTGATTGCGCGCCCGCGTTGACCAGCAGCTCGTGAGTCCCGTCAGCCGCCCCGGAAATCTATCGCCTTGATGTAGGTGAACTCGTTCAGCCCTTCGTGACCATATTCGCGGCCATAGCCCGATCGCTTGATCCCGCCGAATGGTGCATGGCTGGACATGGTCCCGCCGCCGCCATTGATTGAAACACCGCCAGTGCGCAGCTGCAGCGCCATTTCATAAGCGCGACCGACGTCAGCAGAGTAGACGCCGCCGTTCAGGCCAAAGTCGCTGTCGTTGGCCAGTTCGATCGCCTCTTCGTCGGTGTCATAGCCGATGATAGCTGCGATTGGGCCGAACACCTCCTCCTGAGCAAGGCGGGACTTGTTGTCGACCTCGTCAAATACGGTCGGCTGGTAATAGAAGCCCTTGTCGAGTCCGTTGGGACGAGCGCCGCCACAGACCAGCTTGCCGCCCTCGGCTTTGCCAAGCTCGACATAGCGCTCGGTACGCTCACGAGCGGCCTCGCGAATCAGTGGCCCCATGCCGACGCTGGGATCATTCGGATCACCGACCTTCACCCCGGCCAGCATTCCCTTGACCTGCTCGACATACTGCGCGCGCACTGAATTGTGCACGAGATGGCGAGTGAGAAGCGCGCAGCCCTGGCCGCTGTGGATGGTAAAACCGAGCCCGGTCGCGGCGGCGGCGGCGATATCCGCATCCTGGCGCACGATCAACGCCGACTTGCCGCCCAGCTCCAGCAGCACGCGCTTGAGCGTCGGCGCCGACTGCGCCTGGATGCGCGCACCAACGGCGTCCGATCCGGTGAAGCTGATCAAGTCGACGCGCTTGTCGGTCGTCAGCGCCTCCCCGACTTCGATTCCGCCGGTGACGATGTTGAGCACGCCTTTTGGCAGACCCACCTCCTCGGCAATCTCGCCCAAAATCAACGCCTCGAACGGCGTGAAGGGCGAAGGCTTGAGGATGACGGTACAGCCCACCGCCATCGCGGGAATGATCTTGCCGATATTGAGAAAGAAGGGGAAGTTGTAGGGCGTAATTGCAGTGACGACACCCGCCGGCTCGCGCGACATGACGCCGGCGCCTAGCGTCAGCGTGCCTTGTGCATTCGGCGTGATCTCGATTGGCAGCGATGTCACGGCCGGGCGCGAGGCGATGCCGATTGTGTGCCGCGCATGTTTCATCGGAATGCCGTACTGCAGGAACCGCGCGAGCATCGCGGTCGACCCGGCCTCATCGACGATCAGCTTGATGATCTCTTCGGCGCGGCGATCCATTGCGTCCAGAAAGGCAGTCAGCTTCAGCTGGCGTTCGGCGACCGGCATGCGCGGCCACGGCCCCTTGTCGAACGCCTCGCGCGCGGCGGCAAGCGCCGCCTCGACATGCAGCGCGCCGCCGACCGGCGCCTCGCCGAGCACGCTTTCATCAGCGGGATTGATGACCGCTTCAATATCGCTCGAAGCGATCCACTCGCCGTTGATATAAAGCGAATTCTTGCTCTTGAGGATATTCATCGCGTGCCATCTCCTATCAGGGCCGGGTTGCGGTCCCGGCTTGCCCCATTCCATACGGGGGGTATGCGCCCTGTGTAAAGCGTTGTTGACGATTCGTTAGTTTTCGCGCGATCCGACCTCCCGATCGTCTCGCTGAGCAGCGTCCGGGCAGCGCCATATTCCTGCAACCCGCGATCATATATGATCGCTCATGCGCGCCTTGTAACGCGCCTTGGGCCAATGATTGACGCTCGCCATGCGGTCGGTCATCACGGGGATCAAGCCACGGAGGATGAGCATGACGCTGGAAGGACAATATGCGGGTTTTACGCTGGAACTGCGCGACCCTGGTATCGCCTGGATCCGCTTCGACCGTGCGGAAGGCACCTTCAACGGCTTCACCTCGCCGATGAAGCGCGACCTGATCGACACCATTCATGAATTGAACTTCAGGCCCGATACGCGGGTGATCGTTTTCACCGGGGCCAACAATGCCTTTTGCGCGGGCGACGACGTAAAAAATTATTATGATGAGAAGCATTGGCAGGAGGGAGAGGGGGCACGCGGCCGCAACCTGCTGTCGGAACGACGGCTGGACGGGGTCGGACTCACCGGCCGACTCCGACTGGTCTCGCAGAAGCTGACCCAAGCAGTCTACGAGACTGACCTGATCACCATCGCCGCGATTGACGGCGCGTGCATCCAGTCGGCGCTGTCCCTGGCGCTAGCGTGCGACTTTCGGATCGCGACGCCCAACGCCAAGATCGGCAGCGGCACGCTGCGCTTCGCCTTTCAGCCCGACGAAAACGGCCACTATCTGCTGGTCCGCCAGATCGGCGTCGCGCGGACGCTGGATTTTCTCATCAACAGCCGGATCGTCTCGGGTGATGAGGCGCTGGAGTGGAATCTCGTCAACGAGGTCGTCCCGCAGGACGCGATCGAAGAACGCGCCATGGCGATGGCGACAAAGATCGCCGAAGGCCCGATGGCTGCGACACGGATGCTCAAACGTGCGGTTTATCGCGCCTATGAGCAGGATTTCGCGGGGGCTGGCGAGGACATCGCGCTGCGCACCGCGATCACGGATCACCATAGCGACGTGGCCGAAGGGATGTCCGCCTGGATCGAAAAGCGCAAACCTCGCTTCAATGGCAGCACGGAGCCAGAGGATGGTGCCGGACCCAAGCAGGTCTATCGCTCGGGTGTCGGCCTCGTAACCGAATGAGTGCGACGACCGGGGCTGCGGCAGCAGCGGGAATCGTGCAGGCATCGGCCGTGATGGCACAGCCGATGCTAGGAGTCCCAATCGCATGACAACCAGTGAAACCGCGCCGACCGAAACCATCGGTGTCGAACGGCGACCCCACATCGCGATCGTCACCATCAACAATCCGGCCCGGCGCAATGCTTTCACTCCCGATATGCGCCGTGCCCTGACCGCTGCGCTTACCGCGCTGAACAAGGATCCGGAGGTGCGCTGCGTCGTGCTCACCGGTGCTGGCGACCATTTCTGTGTTGGCGCCGACGTGTCCAAGATGGACAGCGGTTCGGCCGCACCGCGCACGACCGTGCAGATTCGCGAGAACACCAAGGAGGTGCACCAGTTGATCCAGGCGATCCTGACTGCCCCCAAGCCCTATATCGCCGCGGTAGCGGGGGACGCCTTTGGCGGCGGAATGGGGATCGCGGTGGGCTGCGACTTCGTGGTCGCGGGGCCGAAAGCGCGTTTCGGCACAGCCTTTGCCAAGATCGGCCTGCTGCCCGAATTCGGCATGTTTCATCTGCTGCCGCAGCGAGTGGGCATGGCTCAGGCCAAGAAGATGATGATGCTCGCCGATCCGATCCTGGCGGAGGACGCCATGGCGCTAGGTCTGGCGGACGAACTCGTACCCGAAGGGGCGCTGCATGGCGCGCTCAGGCTTGCCGAGCAACTCGCGTCGCGTGCGCCCTTGTCAGTGGGGTATATCAAGCTCGCTTATGCCGACGGTGTGCCGAGCGTCGCCCGGTCATTGCGCATGGAACTCGATCTTGGGTCCGGTCTGAGCGACACCGAGGATTTCAGGGAAGGCATCGCCGCCCTGCGCGAGAAGCGAGCGCCTGACTACAAGGGGCGGTAATTGGGCGCCAAGTCCGACCGCCCTCCATCGCAGCGATCCGCGACGCTCGGGTCATCGGTCAGGTGCTTTCCGAGGACCGACCACGATGCCAGCTTTGACAAGTACCACGAAAACACATCGCGTACACGGCAATGCACTGCGTACATAGCAACAAGCGCTTGAACTCATGAGAACTGAAGGCCATTCAACTTTCTGGAGTCGTGAGAGAGGGAAATATGGCGGACGTCTGGTCTTATAAGAACAAGCGCGTGGTAATCGCAGGCTGCTTCTCCGGCATGGGCGAGGCTTGCGCAGCCGAACTGGTCCGCCTGGGCGCTGAGGTGCACGGCGTCGATATCAAAGTGAGTCCGGTCGAACTCGCCTCCTTCACCCTGATCGACTTGCGCGACCCTTCTTCGATTGACGCGGCAATCGCCAGCATTGGCGGCGAAGTAGACGCCGTGTTCAATTGCGCAGGGCTGCCGCAGACCTTCCCTGCAGTGGACGTGGCGACCGTCAACTTTCTCGGCATCCGATACTGGACCGAGCAGTGGATCCCGAAGATCCGCAAGGGCGGCGCGATCGCCTCGATCTCGTCGGTGGCAGGTTCTGCGTATCTGACGAACTTGCCATTGCTCAATAAATTCGTCCAGATTGCCGATTTCGTAGAGGGTGTGGAATGGCTGAAGGGACATCCCGAGGAGATCGCCGAAGGCTATTCCTTCTCAAAACAAGCTCTGAATCTGTGGACCCAGCAGCAGGCTGTGGCGCTAGCTCCCGATATTCGCGTTAACGCTATCCTGCCGGGGCCGACCGCTACGCCCATGATGCCCGATTTCGAGAAAGTGGCCGGTGCCTCCACGATCGATATCTTCACCGTCCCGAGCGGTCGCCGGTCCTCGGCGGCCGAGCAAGCCTATCCGCTGATCTTCCTTAACAGCGACGCGGCGAGTTTCGTCAGTGGCGTTTGCCTGCCGACCGACGGCGGCTTCATCGGCGGCGCCGCGGTGGGCGCGATCGACGTTGGCGCGCTGATGGCCAAGGCGGCCAGCGCCGGCTGATCCCCCGTGCGGCGGCGGCCTGCCCTCGCATCCCCCCCGTCCCGCAGGAAGGAAAAGCATGGCGGCGCAACTAGAAGGCAAAGTTGCTGTCGTCACCGGTGCATCGAAGGGCATGGGCCGCATGTTCGTGTCCCACCTGATCGATCATGGCGCGCAGGTAGCGGTCCTTGCTCGCCAATCGACGGCGCTGGACGAGGCAGGCGGCGCGTACGGAAAAAAGGCGGCCGCCTTCGTTTGCGACGTCGCCGATCCTGATTCGGTACGCACTGCGTTTGACCGGGTGGCCGCCCGGTTCGGCCGCATCGACATATTGATCAACAACGCCGCGCGTACCACGCTAACGCGGTTCGAAACGGCGACCGACGCGCAAATCGCGGGCGAGTTGGGCGTGAACCTGGCCGGACCGATCTATTGCACTCGCGCCGTCATCCCGTATCTTCGCAAGGCCGGCGGCGGCGACGTAATATTCATCTCGTCCGAAAGCGTGCGCATGCCCTACCCTTTCCTAGGCCTCTACGCCGCAACCAAGGGGGGAGTCGAGACGCTGGCGGCGGCAATGCGCACCGAATTGCGCGAGGACCAGATTCGCGTAACGGTCCTGCGTTCGGGCGGAGTGGAGGGAAGCAGCCTGGGCGTCGACTGGCCGGAGGAGACCAAGGCGCAGTTCTTCGAGACGATCCAGCGCACCGGCCACGCCGCCTTCACCGGCGAACATGCAAGCCAAGAGTCAATAGCTCAGGCGCTTCTGTCGGTGCTCACCTTGCCGCGCGATGTGAACGTCGACATCATCGAAGTACGCGCACTATGATCGGGCTGGCGCTGGGAGGCTGGCTAGCAATCTGAGAATTAATCGCGCCACATAGGCCATATCGTCGACCGCGACATCGAGCGCTGCTCCGAAAACCTGTTTTCTCACGATATCGAGATGGACGCGCGTCGACTGAGCAGCGCTGACCGAAGGGCTGACGGCGATCGCGGGGCGATTGGCCGACCGCATAGGGTGATGCACTACCAGCCGCGTGGCCAGTCCCTGAACCTCCATGACCCTTCTCATCCGGAACGCCCCATCGCATGGAGGCTGCGGCGCATCTTTCCTCCCGACGTTCCACCGTCTCGGCGTCGCACCGAGAAATTATTGACGTATCGTCAAATCTTCGTTGACGCTTTATCCAAATTAATATTAGATTGCTTCAAAAGCAGTGAGAATAGACTGGAGAGGACGACCGCATGACTGTGCCGACCCCAAAGATCGTGAAATCAGCGCAACGCGTGATGGAGTTGCTCGAATTCTTCAATGCCGATCAGCCTGAAGCAACCGTGATGGATATCGTGCGGGTGCTTAACTACCCGCAGTCTAGCGCATCCGAATTACTCCGCTCCCTCGTATCGCTCGGTTATCTGAGCTATGACCGATACCAGCGCAGCTATCGCCCGACCGTCCGGGTGCCGTTGCTGGGCAGTTGGGTCAATGCGCCGCTGTTCCGCGACAGAGCGCTGCTCTCCGTGATGGACTCGCTGATGCGCGAGACGGGCGAAACGATCGTGCTGGCGACGATCGATTCTTTCGCGCTCCGCTATATCCATGTGGTGAAGCCCCATGACGCTGCGCCCGACGTGTGCATTGGATCGACCCGATCGCCTTTCCGTTCTGCCCTGGGACGAGCAATTGCGTCGCAGTGGAAGGAGAAGCTCGTGCAGGACATTGTGCGCCGGCTCAATGCCGAAGAAGCCGACGGGTCGCAGCATCTGCGCCAGAGCGAAGTTATCGCCGACCTTCGGAACGTCGCCGTGATGGGTCATGCGGTGATGACTGGCGAACTCGACTCCAACCATGGCATCGTCGCGATCAACCTGCCGGACGAATCGAACGTCGCGATCGGCCTGACCTGCCCGGCGCACGCCCTTCGCCAAGCTTCCGAGCGTGCGGCGATCCTCGTTCAGGCATTCGCAAGCACGCCCGACATCCGCCAGCCGGGGGAAACGACCCGCGTGATCAGCGGAGGCGAAACGCCACGCCTCAACCCGGTCGAACGGGCGTCGTCAATTCAGCCAATATGGCAATCTGCGCACTACGAAGGGCGTCGGGCATAGCATCTCTCCCCTCGATCGCCTTGTCAGGATAGAGGGTCGCCGCTGCCGATAGCCGTTCGACCGCCGCGAACACCACCGTCGCCCGCGCCAGCGCTTCCTCGTGCAAGAAATCGGATGTGCCCTCGTGGGCCTGATCGACGAGGCGGGCAAGCCGATCGATCAAGAGCCTGCCCGCGTCACGGCGCATGTAGATGAAGCGCGTATTGCCGCAATTGGCTTCCATATCGCGAATGTTCAGGACCACGCGGTGCTGATCCCAATGCGCGCGGTAGGCGGTGTAGAACGCCGTCGCGCCCGCCACCGCGTCTAGCTCGCCCGCACTCCAGCGATCTAGCACCGCGAATACCTCGTCAAGATCGTCGTTTGCATCGGCCGCAAGCGCGAAGACCAGATCGGCGACATCGCCGAAATACACATAGAAGGAAGCGGGCGACATTCCCGCAGCCTTGGCCACGGCGGTCGCGGTGAGGGTCACTGCCGAATTCGTCTGGAGCAATTCGCGGCCAGCGTCCATGAACCGCTGACGGGTCTGAGCACCCTTGCGGCCGAGTCCGGCCGGACGGCGACCATCATTCGGCGCGGCGACAGTGTTGTTGGCGATTTTGTTGACGAGCGACATGACTAGGCAAATTCCGAACTGATCCGATGGCTCCACTTAGTCACTCATGCGGAGCTTGTCGCCTGCTTTGAGTGGCTACTGTGAATGCGCGACTATCCGGTCGGCCGCCTTGCTCAAGGGCGGTGCTGGCAGCGATTCGGCCAGTTGCTGATCGAGCAACTCGTTCGCTATCGCAGGCGCATTGCGTCGGAACATATGGGTCTCCTTCTCTCCCATTATGTCCGCCCGCGCACGATATCCTTCATTGTGCCGCGATCCCCTGGCCCAGGATGAACCAGGCTGCTCTTGACGAGCCGCGAATGGCCGCCGATCGCACGCCGCCGGGAGTCCTGTACACATAATCGCACTTGCGATGATCCGCAGGCGCATCGCTCTGGTGGATGGCGCGGCGATAGGCCATGGAGGCATGACCTGTTCCGTCGTCGCACACACCTTCTGGCCGCCCTCCGCCTTCGAGCAAGAACCATGCGGTGCTGGCCCGACGTCCAGGTGGACGTCCGGGGTATCGATCGACATCGGCCGGTTCGGCACCTTCGCATTCGAGAGGGCGGCGCGCGAGATTGATTAGGCGAACGCGTCTCCGTCGATAGGACTTTCAAGATGCAGTTGCGCGACTTTTTCCTGATGCTTGCGATCTGCGCCGCATGGGCCGTGAACACCGCAATCACGAACTTTGCCGTGGGGGAGAATTCTCTTACCCAAGCAGGTGTCCCGCCGCTTCTCTATGCGGCGTTGCGTTTCGTGATCGTCGCGCTAGCCACAGTGCGTTGGCTGCGGCCCTTGCCCGCTTCACCGCTGCGCCTGGCCGCTGTCGCACTGATCATGGGGATTGGGCATTTCGGGTTGACCATCGTCGGTCTGCGGGATGCCTCCACGGCGTCTGCCGGTATTATCATCTTGTCGGGTTCACCTCTGACCGTGCTGCTGTCCGTCGTCTTCCT
The DNA here is from genome assembly GCA_051305835.1 of Sphingobium sp. Taxonomy (GTDB): domain Bacteria; phylum Pseudomonadota; class Alphaproteobacteria; order Sphingomonadales; family Sphingomonadaceae; genus Sphingobium. The sequence continues at coordinate 21,128 of JBPPMC010000275.1, read as the reverse complement.
GGGCGAGAGGATGACCCGTACACGCGTGGCGGGATTAGCGCTGACGCTGGGCGGCGTAATGGCCGTCATGCCCGAACCAGGCGGAATGCGCCCATCGTTCGGCATGCTCTATCTCCTGGGAGGACAGATCGCCTTTGCGCTTGCCTCGGTGCTTATGAAGCGGCTGACGAACATTGGCGCCGTCCAGTTCCAGGCCTGGGTGGCGGTTCTCTCGGTGCCGCCGTTGCTGGCTGGATCGGCGATGCTGGAGAGCGATCACGTCGGGCGGCTCCTCGACGGTGGGTGGCCCCTCCTCGCCATGCTGATCTTTTCAGGATTGATCGCTTCGCTCTGGGCACAAAGCAGCTTCTTCAAACTGCTGCAGCAGCATGACGGATCGTTGATCGGCCCGCTCACTCTGATGGCGCCCCTCCTCACGATTTCAATCGGGGTGATCGTGCGGCAGGATCCGTTCAGCTGGCGCCTCGCGCTGGGCGCGTGCGCCGCACTTGTCGGCGTGTTGATTACGATGCTGGGTGATCGCAGGCGTGCTCGGCGGACCAATGCCGAGCCGATCGAGACGAATGTTGCAACCTGACCGGCGGGGAAGCTCGCGCATTACCTCAACGCCGCCAATAGCGATGCGCCTGCCGACGCGGCGGTAGGGCGCGGCACCGTCCAGGCCGGATTGCCTGTCGGTGCCGCGTCAATACCGGATTGAGCGGCTACGAAGCGCAGAAGGCGGCGGTGTTCGCGTTCATATGTGCCCGCCTTGCCGCGCGAGGCTCAGACCTCGATCAAGACCGCACCGGCTTGACCGCCGCCGGCGCACATCGCTGCCACGCCCAGACCGCCGCCGCGGCGCTTGAGGTCGTTGATGAGCGTGGCGATCATCCGGCCGCCAGACGCTGCGACCGGGTGTCCGATGCTGCAGCCGCTACCCGACACATTGACATTGTCTTCATCGAGACCGAGCGCGCGGACCGCAGCGATCGGCACCGTGGCGTATGCCTCGTTGATCTCCCACACTGCGACATCACGATGATCTCGCCCGGTGCGCTGCATCAGTTTGCCGACGACGTCGATCACCGCCATCCCGGTGAGCCGTGCATCGATGCCGATGGCCGCCCAACCGAGGATCGTGGCAATCGGCGTCAGGCCGTTGATGCGAGCATAGGTGTCGGTGCTGATCGCAAGCGCCGAGGCACCGTCGTTGATGCCGCTGGAATTTCCGGCAGTGATCGAGAAGCCTTGGATTTCGGGATGAAGTGGTTTCAGCGTGGCGAGCTTCTCCAGTGAGCTGTTGCGGCGGGGATGCTCATCGACAGCGAAAATGAATGCTTGCCCGTCCGGCCCGTAGGCAGTGACGGGCACGATCTCGTCGGCAAAATGCCCTGCATCGATCGCGGCAATCGCGCGCTGGTGCGATCGGAACGCCCAGGCATCCATCGCCGCCCGATCGACCCCCGCCTCCTGTGCGGTGTTCCAGCCAACCGTGATCGACATGTCGAGGTTCGGTGCATCGGCCCGGTCCGGATGGGTCGGTGGCAACCAGGCCTCTTCCATCTCATTGGTGCGCGGGTTACGCTGCCGCATCGCGGGCATCAAGGACGAGGACTGCACGCCGCCCGCAATCACCACATCCTCCATACCCGAAAGCACCGATGCGGCGGCCACGCCGGTCGCGGTCAGGCTCCCGGCGCAGTGTCGATTGACTGCCATACCGGCGGTCCGCACCAGGCCAGCCTCCAGCGCGGCATGGCGCGCGATCACGCCGCCGCCATAAAGCGATTCGGCAAACACCACATCACCGACCTGTTCTGGCGCGAGTCCGGCGCGCGCGATCGCATTCTCCAGCACCGTGCGGGCAAAACTTTCGGGCGGCATATTAACGAGCGACCCCTTGTAAGCGGTAGCGACGGCACTGCGCACCGCGCTCAGGATAACGGGCTTTGTCACGGCAGATATTCTCCTCGAATATGGGAAAGGGCAGGCGCGACGATCAGTCGCCGGTGGCAAGGAAGCGCGTGATGCGGGACATGAACGCTTCGAAACAGTCGTGCTGGAGCCAATGGCCACCGTCGAACGCCGTTTCGCGCGCATTGGCGAACTGGGCGAGCGCGCCGTTTGCGCGCGGATCGGTATTCCAGCTGCGGCGTCCCCAGGCAAGCAGCACGGGGCATCGGATCTGCCGCCAAAGTTTGTGCAGCTCGTCGCGCGAACAATCGATCGGCGGCGCATGGCGGATATAGGGATCGAACTTCCAGCCGAAGGTGCCATCCTCGTTGCGGCGAACCGCATGGGTGACGAGGTGGCGGATCTGCTCGTCGGTCAAATCGGGATTTTCCGCCCGCATCCGCGAGAACGCGTCGGCCAACGTGGCGTAGCGCGACGCTTGGCGGGCGGCGACGGCATGACGCCGTTCTATCCAGCCGCGCAATTGCTGTGCCAGCGGCAGCGCCTGCAGTGCCACCATCTCGGGCGGCAGCGGCCCAGTGCCCTCCACCGAGACGAGCCGCGAGACACGATCAGGAAACAGCGCGGCATGCCGGAGCGCAACGGATGCGCCAAGCGAATGCGCAACAACCGCCGCCTGGTCTATTTCAAGATGATCGACAAGCCGAGCGAGATCGAAGACGTGCGACGAGGGGCTGTAGCCGCCATCGGATGACCAGTCGCTATCGCCATGGCCGCGCAGATCGTGCGCAACGACGTGGTAATTGGCCCGCAACCGCGCGGCAACCCAGTCCCAGCTGCGGGCATGGTCGCGCCCGCCGTGGACCAGCAACAGCGTCGGTGCGTCCGGATTGCCCCAGTCGACATAATGAAGCCGGGTCCGTTGCGAGATGAAGCTATGGGAGGTCGGGCCAAGAAAGTCGCTAACGGCTACATCTTGATGCTTCGAATGTTCGGCCAACGGATCCCGTCTCCCTTGCTCGATGCCCTGGGCAACGATCCTAGGATTGCAGTTTGCCATCAAATCCTGCGCCGTGCGAGCATCGCGGGGTGGTCCATCATATCCGCGCAAATACGATGATTGGCCATCAGAGCGAGTGCGGCGCGATCCTCTCGTTGAATGGAAGTAAGCGTTATGGGATGGCTGCTCAGGGGGCAACATCACCACGCGCGCCGTCGAAATTTGCCCCTTTCGCGACCCCTCCATTGTCGATGGGGCACTTTTTCTGCGAAACCATAATGTGAAGGGAGCCGGATGATCAGAACGCGTATTACGGAGATGCTCGGCATCGAGCATCCGATCGTTCAAGGCGGCATGCAGTGGGTCGGGACGGCCGAGATGGCAGCCGCCGTCTCGAACGCAGGTGGGCTTGGTATCATCACCGCGCTTACCCAGCCAACACCGGACGACCTCCGCCGCGAAATCGCGCGCTGCCGGACGATGACCGACAAACCGTTCGGCGTAAACCTCACCATTCTGCCATCGATCAACCCACCACCCTATGCCGAGTATCGCAAGGCGATCATTGAAGAAGGGATCCGGATCGTTGAAACTGCGGGCTACAAGCCGCAGGAACATGTCGACGACCTGAAAGGCCATGGGATCAAGGTGATCCACAAGTGCGTCGCGGTACGCCACGCGCTGTCTGCCGAACGAATGGGCGTGGACGCGGTCTCGATCGACGGCTTCGAATGCGCCGGGCATCCGGGCGAGGACGATATTCCGGGCCTGATCCTGATCCCGGCGGCGGCCGACAAGGTGAAGATCCCGATGCTGGCGAGCGGGGGCTTTGGCGACGGGCGCGGGCTGGTGGCTGCCCTCGCGCTCGGCGCGGAGGGGATCAACATGGGCACCCGTTTCTGCGCCACCAAAGAAGCCCCGATCCACGACAATATCAAGCAGGCGATGGTTGATGCGGACGAGCGCGCCACCGCACTGATCTTCCGCACGTATCGCAACACCGCGCGCGTCGCCCGCAATAAGATAGCGGATGAAGTGCTGGCCATCGAGGCGCAGGGTCTGCCTTTCGAAAATGTCGCGCATCTCGTGAAGGGCGTTCGCGGCAAGGAAGGGCTTGACCTGGGAGATACCGATCACGGGATCTGGACGGCGGGCATGGTGCAAGGATTAATCAAGGACATTCCGACATGCCAAGAACTGATCAGCCGGATAATGGCGGAGGCCGAGACGATCATAGCCGGACGTCTGGCGGGACTCGTGCAGGCATGACCCGCGAAGAATCGCTCGTCCTGCTCTCGATCGAGGGCGGCGTCGCCCGGCTCACGCTCAATCGCCCCGAGAAGCTCAACGCCCTTTCGGTCACTGCCTTCCGGGAGATCGACGCTCACCTCGATACGATCGCCGCGGCCGATGTGGGCTGTATCCTGCTCTCAGGCGCGGGGCGCAGCTTCTGCGCCGGCCACGACCTTGACGATATCGCCGCGGGATCGGAAGGCATCGAGGTTGGCCGCTACGAAAGCGGCGTGATCGAGCGGCTGGCGACCTGGCCGATGCCGGTGGTGGCGGCCGTGCGCGGCCACTGCGTGACGGGCGGGCTGGAACTGGTCCTTGCCGCCGACATCATCATCGCCGCCGAAGATGCGAAATTCGCCGACACGCATGCCAAGTGGGATCTGGTTCCGATCTGGGGTCTGTCCCAGCGCCTGCCGCGGCGGATCGGGCAGGCCCGCGCCTATGAGATGATGTTCGCCTCGCGCACCTATTCTGGCGTCGAGGCGGCGACGATGGGGCTGGTCAACTTCGTGGTGCCGGCCGACCGCCTTGATGCCGAAGCCGACGCCTTCTGCAACGATGTGCTCGCGAACGCGTGGCGCGCGGTCCGCGCCGTGAAGACGCTGGTGCGTAACACGGAGGGCGCGAGCCTGGCCGATGGCCTGCGTTATGAACTAGACCACACCGAGGAACCCGGCCCGGAAATGGCTGAGCGGCTGGCCCGGATGCGCAAGAAGTAACGCCCGCCGCTGCTTGGCCCTCTCGGGCGTGATCAGCACGCTGGCAGACCAGCGTCACTTGGAACCCGTCCGTAGCACACCGAAACCGGCTTGTGGATAAACGGGGTCTGAAGGCGCCCGTCGACGCAGATCGCGCAGCGCCCCGCATCAGCCAGCGCGCGCCGCGCCGAATAACGTGCGGCGTACCCGCTCGACTCAATGTCGGCATTGGCTCGCACCAAAGATTTCGCGTGTGCGCGATGTCGGGTGGGGGGATCGTCGAGGGCGGAAAACCGGATATACGCAGGCGGCGGATGAGGCGACAGCCGGGCACCGAAAATACCGGCCGACCGGATGTAGGCGAACATATTCTGAACGGAGCGGGATTTATGCAGACGCACATATTGCTTGAGATGGCCGCAGAGGCGTTCGGCGAGCGCGGTGGCTTCAGTTCGGTGGAGGGGGGCGTTAGCTATGGCGAGGCTTTCGCCCGGGCGAAAGCCGGCGCGGCGTTCCTTCAGCGCTACGGCGCGGAACGCTTGGTATTTTTCGGCCATAACGGCCCTGCCTTTCCCCTGGCACTTTATGCCGCAGGTCTGGCCGGTCTGCCTTTCGTGCCGCTGAACTACCGGCTGGCGGACGCTGACGTGCGGAAGCTCGTCGCGCGCACCGCACCCTCGGTGGTGATCACTGATCCTTCGATGGCGGCGCGGGTTCACGGCGTCGAAGGCGTCACGGTCGTGACCCGTGAGGCGTTCGAGGCGGCGTGCATTGACGCCGAAAATGCCGCCGCCGTTCTTCCCCCGCCGGATCAGGACATCGCCGTGCTGCTGTTTACCAGTGGCACGACGGGCGAACCCAAGGCAGCGGTGCTGCGGCACAGCAATCTTGCGGCTTATGTTATCTCCACGGTCGAGTTCATGGGTGCCGACGAAAAAGAGTGCGCGCTTGTGAGTGTGCCCCCTTATCACATAGCCGGGATCGCCGCGGTTCTGACCGGCACCTATTCGGGGCGGCGCGTCGCCTACCTCCATAGCTTTGCGCCAGACGCTTGGGTCAATCTCGCGCATGCCGAGAAGGTGACGCATGCGATGGTGGTTCCAACGATGCTCGCGCGCATCCTTGACGCGATGGAGTCGCTCAAGGTTGAGTTGCCGCATCTGAAGGCGATCTCATACGGCGGGGGCCGCATGCCGCAGGCGGTCATCGAACGCGCGATGCGGATACTGCCCCGGGTCGATTTCGTTAACGCCTACGGCCTGACCGAGACCAGCTCGACGATCGCCGTGCTCGGCCCGGACGACCATCGCGCTGCTTTCACCTCCGACGATCCCAAGGTCCGCGCCCGGTTGGGTTCCGTGGGTCGGCCGCTGCCGACGCTGGAACTCGAAATTCGCGGCCCCGACGGCGTCAGCGTGCTCGGGCCGGGAGAGTCGGGTGAAATCTACGTCCGCGGCGAACAGGTAGCAGGCGAGTATCTGCACAAGAAGATGCTATCCGACGACGGCTGGTTTGCCACCAACGATGCTGGCTGGCGCGACGAGGCAGGCTATCTCTTCGTCGAGGGTCGGCTGGACGACGTGATCGTGCGTGGTGGAGAGAATATTTCACCGGGCGAGATCGAGGACGTTTTGCGGCTTCATCCGGCCATCGCCGACGTCGCGGTCTTCGGCCTGCCCGACGACCAATGGGGCGAGAAGGTCGCCTGCTCACTCGTCGTCCGCGAGGGTGCACCCGACACCGCCATTCTCGCGCAGTTCGTCCAGGCGCGACTGCGCTCGACCAAGACGCCCGAGCTTTGGGACTTTCGGACGGAGCTTCCCTATAACGAGACCGGCAAGTTGCTACGACGGCAGCTCAAGGCGGAACTTTCGGGTGGCGTTGGCTAAGCGGACGAGAGGCGGAGCGGCAGCTGGATCAGATCGCCCGCCTCGATCCGGTCATATGCCGTGTCAGTCCGATGCCGGGAGCGCCTTGGCTTCTTTCAAACCGAGCTTGCGGCCATCGAAGGAGAGTGATCCCTTGCCCGCCTTGGTTGCGAGCAGTTCGATACCGCTTTGCTCGTCATGAAAGCGTTTGCCGACGTTGATACCGTCAGCGAAGTCCGCGGAAAGCGCGAGGCCATCGGGCGACGCTTCGCCGGCCGCGACGACATCATGACCGCCACACTGCAACGAGCCAGGCTGCTTGGGTGGTCGCACAACGATGAACTCCGCCGTGCAGGCGGGGCTTTTCCAACGCGATCCGGGTTTCAGTTCCATGCAATGCTCCCAATGGCCGCCTTGTGGCCACCCGATTTATGACGATGTCTGGAGATTTTGGCGCTCAGGCTATGACGCCTTTTGCTTTTAAAGCCTCGATCCGATCCCAGTCCACGCCCGCTTCCATCAGGAACAATTCGGTATGTTCCGACGCCTCGGGTGCACGCTCGTTGGCGGCCGGCGTGCGATCGAACTGGACGGGATTGGCGACCAGCCGGATCGGTGCGCCACCGTCGGCCGATTCGACCTCGTAGATCATGTCGTTTGCCAGCACCTGCGGATCACTCGCGACGTCGTGCGCGGTCTGATACACCGCCCACTGGCCCTTGAGCGTCTTCAACCGGTCGCGCCAATAGGTCATCGGTTGCTTGCCAATAGCCTCGGCGACCAGCGCGCCGCACGCTTCGGCATTCTCCATCAGCGTGTCGACCGTGTTGTAGCGATCATCGTCCATCAAGTGCGACAGGCCCAAGTGAGCGAAGGTATCTTCCATATAGCGGCCCGGCGTAAGCACGGTAAGGTTCAGCGCCGCGCCATCAGAGGTGCGGAATACGCCGATAAACGGATTATTCCCGCCGGGCTGCACCCCTGACTTTGGCATGGCCGCCTTGAACGGGTTCGCATCCAGCTCCATGCAGATGTCGACGCTGCACGCCGTCGCCCATATGCCCGATGAAAGAAGCGACACGTCGACCTCGGTCGCCTCGCCGGTCTTCTCGCGGTGAAACAGGGCTGCGGCAATCCCTCCAGCGATGAACATTCCACCGATCGTGTCGCCATAGGCCGGCCCCGGCTGTGTCAGCGGCATGCCCAGTTCCTCGGGCGTCACCAATGCGGCAGATCCACCCCGTGCCCAGAAAGCGGTCGAATCGAAGCCGCCACTCTCGCGTTCGGGACCCTTCTCGCCCAGCGCCGAGCCGCGGACGTAAATAATTTTCGGATTGGCCCTGCGGATATGTTCAATATCGATGCCCAGCTTGCGGCGCGCACCCGGAAGATAGTTGGTCAAGAAGATGTCGCAGGTCTTCGCGATCTCATACAGAAGCTCGCGTCCTTCCTCGCAGGAGATGTCGATACCTACACTCTTCTTGCCGCGGTTAGGATGCTGCATCAGCGAGGATCGCTGCGGATCGAGGGCGACTCGCTGCAGCATAGTGATCCCACGCTGGGCATCGCCACGCACCGGATGCTCGATTTTGATAACCTCGGCGCCCCAGTCCGTCAGCACCCCCCCGGCTGCTGGAACGAAGGTGAACTGCGCCACCTCCAATACCCGGACCCCCTTCATCACCTGTGTCATCGCACCCGTCTCCGCAGAATATTTATAATACCCCTTTCCGAGAAATATGAAGATGTGTCAATTATGTGTGGCACTTATCATATGCGCCATCGACATAGCGTATGGCACGGCGCAGGAATTGGATCGTAACGAGGTAAATCGACATGATGCGGGGGATTATTCCGCGAGCTTGCGATGAGTAAGCAACTGGACGGCCGGATCATGGCCGAAGCCGACAAAATCATTCATGAGCTTATGGCGAGCCACTTTGGTCGCGCGCGGCGCGCCAAGGCCCGTTGTTACGCGAGCGGCATTTAAGGAAAGGGAAGATATGGAAATCACCAGCGGACTGCCTGCCGTTGTTACCGGGGGCGCTTCAGGACTCGGCAAAGCAACGGCGAAGACACTTGTGGATGCAGGCTTCAAGGTCGCGATATTTGATCTCAACGAGGAAGACGGCACGGCCTATGCCGCGGAGCTGGGCGGCGTCTTTTGCAAGGTCGACATCCTGAGCGAAGACAGTGTGATCGCAGGCTTCGAGCGGGCGCGCGCGGCGCACGGTCAGGAGCGGCTGACGGTGCATTGCGCACAGGTTTCGCGCGGCGGCAAGACGGTGCGCTTCGATAAGAAGCTCAATGCCTATGCTCGCTATTCGACCGAGGATTACGCGTTCAGCGCGATGGGCATCGTCGTCGCGAGCTATCGCATAGCCTCGCTTTCGGCGCTGGGCATGGCGAATGCCGAGCCATTGAACGACGACGATGAGCGCGGCTGCATCGTGCTGACCAGCTCGGCCGCCGCGCAGGACGGACAAGTCGGCCAGGTGGGCTATGGATCGTTGAAGGCGGGCGTGAACGGCCTGGTGCTGCCGATGGCGCGCGACCTGATGGATCTTGGCATCCGGGTGAATTCGATCATGCCTGGCATCTTCGCGACGCCGCCAATGCTATCCGTGAAGGAAAAGGCGCCCGAGATATTCGACAATCTCGGCAAGTCGGTGCCGTTCCCCAAGCGTTTGGGTAATCCGCCCGAATTTGGCAGCCTGGTGCTGGAAATGGCGCGCAATACGTATCTGAACGGGCAGACGGTCCGCCTGGATGGTGCGATCCGCATGCCGCCGAAATAGACACAGCAATGGCGCAGTTCGGTGCCTCAGCCAGAGGTGTCACATGAGCGGCTCGCCTAATAAGCCGCGATTCGTCACGACGGGCGCGCTCGCCCCAGAGGCACCGTCGTGACCCCCGCAGGCATCGCCGCAGGCTCTATTTCGGGCGCCTTGCCGCTCCCGTTGGTAAGGCAATGCATACACGATCAGTATCGTGCGCGGCACCTTGTCGTCGACCAGTGGATAGTTGCACCGAGCGCCGGGTTCGACCTGGCAAGTCTCGATGTCTAGCCATATGCGGTGCCAAGTGATCCTCCCCGATGGTTTCGCGCGCGCAGATGTCAATCCATTTTGTGTCGGCTGGGCGACCCAATCCGGGCGCCAAGTCGCCTTGCAGGGCCATGGCCCGGCGTTGCGCCCGCAGTACGGCTGTGCAAGACACCCCGCGACAAGGCTACAGAGAGAGGGTGAAGCGGATGCAGGGCGTGAGTTCATTGACAATCGAGGACGGCATCGGCGTCATCACGGTCGATTCCCCCCCGGTGAACGCGCTGGGCTTCAAGGTACGCAAGGCACTGTTCGACGCCTTCCGCACGGTCGAGGCCGATGACGGCGCCAACGCCATCGTGTTGATCTGCGACGGGCGGACCTTTTTTGCCGGCGCGGACATCACGGAATTCGGCAAGCCGCCGCAGGAACCCAGCTTGGCCGAGCTGTTCAATGTCATCGAGAGTTCGTCGAAGCCGGTAGTCGCCGCGATCCACGGGACCGCGTTGGGCGGCGGCTATGAGCTGGCGTTGGTCTGCCATTATCGCATCGCCGTGCCCTCGGCGAAGGTCGGCCTGCCGGAGGTGGCGCTGGGCTTGCTGCCGGGCGCGGGCGGCACGCAGCGGCTTCCGCGCATCGTCGGCGCCGCCGCTGCGCTCGATATCATGGTGGGCGGCGCGCCGGTTCTCGCCGGGAAGGCGCTCTCGCTCGGCATGATTGATATGCTGGCCGAGGAAGGCAAGCTGCGCGAAGACGCCATCGCTTTCGCCAAGCGCGTTGTCGCCGAGGGCAAGCCGCTGCAGCGCGTCCGCGATCGGCAGGACAAGGTCGATCTCGACAAGGGCGACGCCCAGCTGTTCGCAGACTTCGCCAAGAAGAATGCCCGCGCGATGCGCGGCTTCAGGGCGCCGGGCAACATCATCAAGGCGATCGAGGCGGCCGTCGAATTGCCGTTCGACCAAGGCATCAAGCGCGAGAGCGAGCTGTTCCAGGAACTGCATGATTCGACTGAGTCAGCAGCGCAGCGCCATTATTTCTTCGCCGAGCGCGAAACCGCCAAGATTCCCGACGTGCCCCCGTCCACCCAAACGCTGCCGATCAAGACGGTAGGCGTGATCGGCGCCGGTACGATGGGCGGCGGGATCACGATGAACTTCCTCAACGCTGGCGTACCCGTGACGCTGGTGGAGATGAATCAGGCGGCGCTGGACCGCGGCCTGGGCGTGATCCGCAAGAATTACGAGAACTCCGCCGAAAAGGGCCGGATTACCAACGCGCAGGTTGAAGAGCGGATGGGGCTGATCACGCCCGCGCTCGGCCTTGATGCACTCGCCACCGTCGACCTGGTGATCGAAGCCGTGTTCGAGGAGATGAGTGTCAAGAAGGACATCTTCGGCAAGCTGGACGGCATCGCCAGGCAGGGCGCAATCCTGGCCTCTAACACGAGCTTCCTCGATCTCGACGAGATCGCCGCGGCGACTAAGCGCCCCGAGTGGGTGGTCGGCCTGCACTTCTTCTCGCCGGCCAACGTGATGCGGCTGCTGGAAGTCGTGCGCGGTAAGGCGACATCGAAGGAAGTGATCGCGACGGCCATGAAGCTAGCCAAAACGATCGGCAAGGTGCCGGTGCTCGCTGGCGTTTGCGACGGCTTCATCGCCAATCGTGTGATGTCGACCCGCGGGCGCCAAGCCGACGCGCTGATCCTGGAAGGGCCAACGCCCACGGATGTCGACAAGGCCATATACGACTATGGTTTCGCGATGGGACCGTTCCAGATGATCGACCTGGTCGGCCTTGACGTGATCGGCCGCGATGAAACCGAGCGCTCGGTGCGCGGTGATCTGGTCGCGCGGGACAGGCTCGGCCAGAAGAAGAACGGTGGCTATTATGATTATGACGAGAACCGCAGCGCGACGCCCTCACCGGTCGCGGCCGAACTGATCGCCGACTTCGCGAAGCTGAAGGGGATTACCAATAGCGGCGCGCAATCAGCGGAGGATATTGTCGCGCGGCTGCTGTATCCCGTGGTGAACGAGGGCGCCAAGCTACTGGAGGAAGGGATCGCGATCCGCGCCTCCGACATCGATGTCGCCTGCATCCTGGGTTACAACTGGCCGGTCTATACCGGCGGGCCGATGTTCTGGGCCGATACGGTGGGCTTGCCCAAGATTGTTGCCAAGCTGGAAGAGTTAGAGACACTACATGGCCCGGCGTTTAAGCCGTCCACGCTCCTGAAAGACAAAGCGGCGGCGGGCGGCAGCTTCACTCGCGGCTGACCCGTCGGAAAAAGCGGGCGGAGAAGCAATCGGCCGCTGTTGACGGCACGCTCCGGCACGAACCCGAAGACAACGGCTACCACCAGCTTTCGGACGCGCCCTGCGGGACCGAAAGCTGGTAGTGGTCGACCATCTTCAACCCGGAAGGCGCGCGGTTTTCACCTGCCTTGCCAGACCGGTGCACGCTTCTCGAAAAAGGCCTTCGGGCCTTCCTTCGCGTCCTCGGAAGCGAAGACGATCCGGTTGCCCTCGCTGCTGATCTGCCGCAGCGTCGCCTCGTCATGATCAGGCACCGCGCGGGCAACGCGCAGGCTCTCGCGGACAGCCAGCGGACCGGCGGCCGCCACGGCGCGAGCGAGTTCGCGGGCGGCATCGATCACCCCTTCGCTCGGCGCTAGCCGGTTGACCATGCCGAGCTGGTGCGCGCGCACCGCATCGATCAGGTCGCCGGTGGCGATCAGTTCAAGCGCGACGTTGCGTGGGAGCACGCGCGGCAGCCGGTAGACGCCGCCGCCGCCAGCAAAGAGGCCACGCTTCGTCTCGGTCAGGCCGAATTTCGCATCATCGGCGGCAACGATCATGTCGCAGGCCAGCGTCAGTTCGCACCCGCCCCCCAGCGCGGTGCCGCGCACTGCGGCGATCCAAGGTTTCACGCCCTTGCGCGCCGTGAATCCGCCCAGCCCCTCGTCATCGGGTGCCAACAGGTGACCGCGACCGGCGGCGATCTCCGACAGGTCGGCACCCGCGCTGAACGTGCTTTCCAGCGAGGAGGTGAGGATTCCGACCCGGATCGCGTCATTCTCCTCGACATGGCGGACGATCCACTGCAGCGAGAGCGCGAGTTCGACGTTGAACGCATTGCGCTTGTCCGGCCGATTCAACGTAACCAGCGCGACGTTGCCATCCATGATCTCAAGCAGGGCGAGCCGCCCCACGCCTTCTGGTTTTTCGGTCACGCTGATCTTCTCCTGCAACATTTTGGGTTCCGCCTGCCTACTGCCGATCGCACGCCGCCGGGAGTCCTGTGCACATAAACGCACTTGCGATGATCCGCAGGCGCATCGCTCTGGTGGATGGCGCGGCGATAGGCCATGGGAAGAGGCATGACCTGTCATGTCGTTGCACACGCCTTCTGGCCACCCGCCGCCTTCGAGCATGAACCGTGCGATCCTGGCCCAGCAGCCAAGCGCGTGGCGAATTACTTCGAGGTGCTGATTGCGATGGGCGGCGACCATGGCGGAGCGTGACATGGGATCGGACGATCCGGACACCATGCGTCCGCTCGCACCCTTCGGCGGCGCGAAGCCTCCTGCCCCAGCCTGGTTCGATGCCGCCCTTGCCTGTCCGGCAGAGCGCAGCTTCGTCGACGTGGAGGGCGCCGCGATCGAAATGCTGTGCTGGGGCAGGCGCGGCGCGCCCGGCCTGCTGTTCGTCCATGGCACCAACGCACATGCCGACTGGTGGAGCTTCATCGCGCCCTATTTTGCTGCGACCCACCGTGTTGTCGCGCTGTCGCTTTCCGGCATGGGCCGGTCGGGCTGGCGCGAACGCTATTCAGTGTCCGGCTACGGACGCGAAGCGCTAGCGATCGCGGAAGCCGGTGGTGCCTTTGACGGGCCGACGCCGCCGATCGCAGTGGGCCACAGCTTCGGCGGCATGATCGTCGCGACAGCGATGGCGCAAGCGGGTGATCGCTTCGCCAGCGCGCTGCTGGTCGACTCGCTCTTCGTTCCGCCCGAGGATCTGCCCGATCTCCCGGTCCGCCGCTCCCCCAACCGGGTGATGGCGACGATCGAGGAAGCCGTGCTTCGCTTCCGCCTCGTGCCACCGCAGACCGTCGTCAACGCCTATGCGCTCGATCATATCGCGCGCACGTCGGTCAAACCGGTCACGGGCGGGGTCACCTGGTGCTTCGATCCGTTCATCTTCGCGAAAATGACCGATCGCATCGACGGCACCGTGATCGGCCGCGCGCGCACGCCGATGGCGCTGATGCGCGGAGACCGATCCAGCATCGTGACTGCGGAAACCTTCGACTTCCCGCGCCGCCAGTTGAGCTATGATCCGCCCGAGATCGTCATCCCGGATGCCGACCACCATCTGCTGATAGATCAACCCCTCGCCTTCGTCGCGGCGCTGAACGGTCTGTTGTCAGTGTGGCCGGGGCCGAGGCGCCCGACCGCAGAGACCGTTCGCTGAACCGCGCGTTGGTCGCGTCGCTCGCCCGCAATCTGACAACACAGGCGACTGTTCGGCGTTGACGACCGGCAGCCAATCGGGAACCGGCGGGTTGCGCAACGCATCACACTCTCCGCCCGCTGTTCAGCGTATGGTGTAGCTCTTGGCCTGGCCCATGATCGACCAGCGATCGACTTGTGCCATGCCCACCGGATTGCCAATCTGGGTGTAGGCAAGACCACGTTGGAGCGCCGCCGAACGCGGCAGGTCAAGCGATTCCCAAATTGCGCGCACCGTCCCCTGTGTCGCGGCCGTCGGCTTGGCGGCGATCGCGGCGGCGAGCGCCCGGCCGCGCGCCGCCAGTTCTTCGTTGGGCACGACTTCGCTAACCAAGCCGATACGCAGCGCCGTATAGGCCGATATGCGCTCGTCATTGCCGAGCAACGCCATCCTCAGCACCTCGCCCAGCGGCATACGATAAATGGCGCCGATCGGTTCCACTGCCGCGGTCATACCGTAAGTGACATGCGGATCGAAGAAGGTCGCGTCTTCCGACGCGATGATGACGTCGGCCTCGTTCAGCCAGTAGAAGGCGCCACCTGCAGCCATGCCGTGCACCGCACACACCACCGGCTTCCAGCAGCGGTTGAACTTTGGAGCGAGGGACTCACCGGGATCCTGCGCGTTCCAGTCATCGTTGGCGCGGGTGATACCTGTGGAGTCCTTTACGTCGACGCCGGTGCAGAAGGCGCGGCCGGGGGAAGCCTGAAGCAGTATAGCGTTGACCGCATCGTCATGCGAGACATCGTGCCAGAAGCGCCGGAAATCGTCGAGCATTGCCAGGTTGAAGCTGTTCATCGCCTCGGGCCGATTGATCGTGACGACCGCGACCTTATCCTCACCCTTTTCGACTAGAATCGTGCTGTAATCGGTCATCGTTCTAACTCCGGCTTTTTGGGTAGGCCAAGCGCCTGCTCGGCGACAAGGCTATGGTGAATCTCGTTAATGCCGCCGTAGATCGGCAAGCCTGCGGCGTGGACCTGCAACGGAATAGAATGATCTCGAAAAAGCTTGGTGAAGCTATCCTTGAGCAGTTGCTGATCGTAGCCGAGATCGAAATTCACGTCCTGAGCCTTCTGAAGTGGTTCGCAAAGTCGTTTGCTGCGATTTGCCGGACGACGCCAGCCCCGATGGAATGTGAACGCATGCATGAAGTTTTCCATGCGCGATCTAAAGCGCGATCGTCGGCGCACAACCAACCCATAACTATATTTGACACTTCTTCAATTATACGTCAGATATTGCGAGCCGCACCAACGGGAAAGCCGGAAAAAAATGGCTACCTGTCCAGATCATGCAGATCGGAGCGCGGGAGGAGAGGGAAATATGTCCAAGAATAAATATCGTAGCGTCTCACTTGCTGTCCTTGCGGCAGGACTGACCACGCCAGTCTTTGCGCAAGACACCAGTCCAGCAGCCGATGTCGCCGCGCCTCAGGGGGCGAAGTCCACCACGGGCCTTGAAGAGATCGTCGTAACCGCGCGCCGCCGCGAGGAAAGTCTGCAGAACGTACCGACTTCGATCACCGCGCTTACTCCTTCTGATCTTGAGAATCGTCGCGTCGTTATCCTGGAAGATATCCAGAACTCCACGCCGAACTTGCGTATCCGCAACGGCGGCGGCAATTCCTCGGCAGCCATATTTTCAATCCGCGGGCAGGTGAATAACGAATTCATCGCGACGCTGGATCAGTCGGTCGGTCTTTATGTCGACGAACTGATCTGGTCGCGTCCGATCGGCGTGAATGCCAACCTCCTCGATCTTGCCAGCGTTCAGGTGCTTAAGGGACCCCAGGGCACGCTGTTCGGCCGCAACACGACCGGTGGTGCCATCGTGCTGCGCACCAACGACCCCGACCCATCCGAATTCTCTGGCTCCGTCAAGCTTGGCTATGGTCGATTTGACCGGCGTGAAGGCGCGGCTGTCCTGAACGTACCGCTGGCGGAAGGCCTCGCGATTCGCGGCGCCATTCAGCGCGTAAAGGCCGATCCGCAGTTCAAGAACACCGTAGGCGGTCCGGACCAGGGCAACGAGGATGTCTGGACTGGTCGCGTGAAGCTGCTGGTAGAGCCGACCGACGCGATCCGCTTTGTAGCGACCTATGACCACTATGAAATGGATCAGTTCGCACTGCCCTGGTATTCGCAATTTTACGATCCGAATGCGATTGGGGCCAGTTTCGCGATCGCGTTGCAGCAAGCCGGGGGTCGGAATCCTGGTCCGGCGTCAGCCTTCGTGCGCGGCTCCGGCGGCCATACCACGACCAATGACTCAGCGGACTATACCCGCGCCAAGACCGACACTGCGAGCGGCATTCTCACGGTTGATCTGGGCGACGTTACGGTCAAGGCGATCGGCGGCTTCCGGTCCATCTTCCACCACACCGACCAGGATCTGGACGGATCGCCATATGTCGTGCTCGCCACGCGGGGCCAACAGAGCATCGATCAGTATTCCGGCGAGCTTCAGCTGATCGGAAAGGCGTTCGACAATCGTCTCGACTATACGATCGGCGGCTTCTTGTTCAGAGAATCGGGCTACGACACGTCGACGGCCCTCTCAATCCCGCCGGTCAATCCCGGAAATCCCAATTACACCAGCGGCGATGTGCGGAACACGTCGCGCGCGGCATACGCCCAGATAAGTTACAAGATCACCGACGAGCTGAGCTTTACCGGTGGCCTGCGCTATTCAAAAGATCGCAAGGCGCTAACATCCTTCAACGGCACTGGCGAGGGTGCCGGGTTCCAGTGCAGCGTTCCCGTCGCGCTGCGCGTGTCGCCCGCCGTTTGCCAGAGCATACCCCTCGTTACATCGGCCGATGGCATCTCCTATACCGCCGGTCTCGACTATCGTATTGATGGGAATACAATGGTCTACGCCAAGACCAGCCGCGGATTCCGGTCAGGTGGCTTCAACCTGCGCGCATCGGGCGCCGAGGCACTTTTCAGTCCGTTCAAGCCCGAAAAGGTCACCGATTACGAGGTTGGATTGAAGGCCGAGCTGCTCGACAATCATGTCCGCTTCAATATCGCGGCCTTCTATTCCGATTACAAGGAAGTCCAGCGCAGCCAGACCGTGTCGATCGTCAATTCGCAGGGGGGCGTATCGGTGATCTCGACCGTCGCCAACGCGGCAACGGCGCGGATCATCGGCGGCGAGGCCGAGCTGACCGCGGTCGTCACGGACGAGTTCCAGGTCAACACTTCGCTGGGTCTGACCTATCCGAAGTACAAGGAATTTACCGAACCGCGGGTGGTAAACGGCCAAATCATCCAATTCGATCGGTCGGGAGAAGACTTCGCCTTCGTATCAAAGATGAGCGCGAGCGCCGGCGCGCAATATACCACGGACCTGAGCTTTGGCCGCCTCCTGCTGCGCGCCGACTACAGCTATGTCAGCCGGCTGAACTTCCAGCCCACCGTCGTTCCCGCGGCGCAGCCGCAGCGCAACAAGCAAGGGCCGGTGAGCCTGGTCAATGCCCGCGCATCGCTGACCATCCGCGACAACACCGATATCGCGTTCTACGGGAAAAATATCCTCGGAAAGCGGTACAAGACCGACTCGCTCGATTTCTCGGGTGACCTCGGATATGCGTCGGCCATTCACGCCCCGCGGCCAACCTACGGTGCTGAGGTCATTTTCCGCTTCTAAAGCAGCATATGATCTAGTGGCCGGCTTTGCGGATGTCCTTCGTGGGACATCTGCGGGCCGGCAAGGTTGAACAGGTTAACCGCCAACCTCAGCGTCCGCGGCCTTCGTCTACAAACGAGGGTGGCGGACGCTTCTATATTAGCTTGCGCTGGAACATAACGAGATCACCGCTGCATATGTGCGGGAGCCGCTGGCCGGATGGTCGGTGAGTTACTCAGGCATTTGACGCCATTATGATGATTGCGATGCACAAGCTTGGCATTTCACACGCGATGGTCAATGTAGATGGCAGCGCGACCGCCTGAGCAATCCAACCTTTGCTTCGAGCATACCCGTCGTGGCCACGCAATCGCAGGGCAAGGATTTGCGGCTGGGAAATGGTCTCGCTGCACTCTGCGTTGGCACCCGCGAGGCCACGGTGGTCGCGCTCGAATTGATCTAACGGCGGACAGGCGAGGAATACGGAATGAGCGAGCAGGGACACGGCGCCGGAGTCGAGAAGACCGCGGAAATCGCGGCCAGGGTCGAGGCGTTTGTGCGCGAAGTCGTCATCCCTTATGAAAGGGATGACCGCCGGACGAGTCACGGGCCATCGGATGAACTTGTTCAGGAACTGAAGGAAAAGGCGCGCGCCGCCGGTGTGCTCACCCCGCACATTCTGCCTGATGGTTCACACCTCACCCAGCGTGAAACCGCCGCTGTGCTTAAAAAGTCGGGCCTGTCGATCCTCGGACCACTCGCGGTCAACACCACCGCCCCTGACGAGGGCAACATGTTTCTGCTCGGCAAGGTGGGCAGCCGCGAACTCAAGGAGCGCTTCCTCACCCCGCTGGTCAACGGCCGCTGCCGCTCCGCCTTCTTCATGACCGAGCCGGCGAGCGACGATGGCGCCGGTTCCGATCCATCGATGATGAAGACCACTTGTCGGCCCGATGGCAATCATTGGGTCATCACTGGCCGCAAAAAGTTCATCACCGGAGCGAATGGCGCAAAGGTCGGCATCATCATGGCCAAGGCTGACGAGGGCGCCTGCATGTTCCTTGTCGACTTGCCTGATCCTGCGATCCGCACCGAGCGGGTACTCGACACGATCGACGACTCGATGGCAGGGGGCCATGCCGAGATTATCATCGACAATCTACGCGTCCGGGCCGATCAGATGCTGGGCAACGCTGGCGAAGGCTTCAAATACGCGCAGATACGCCTTTCCCCCGCCCGGCTGTCGCACTGCATGCGTTGGCATGGTGCGGGCATACGGGCGAACGAGATCGCTACCGATTATGCCAATCGCCGCAAAGCGTTCGGCAAGACCCTGATCGATCACGAAGGCGTCGGCTTCATGCTGGCGGAGAACCTGATCGACTTGAAGCAGGCCGAACTGATGATCGACTGGTGCGCCGACGTGCTCGACACCGGCTCCCTCGGCGTGGCGGAAAGCTCGATGACGAAGGTTGCGGTGTCCGAGGCGCTGAGCCGCGTGGCCGATCGCTGCGTTCAGGTGATGGGCGGAACAGGCGTCAGCCGCGACACCATGGTCGAAGCCTTTTATCGCGAAATCCGCGCCTTCCGTATCTACGACGGTCCGACCGAAGTGCATAAATGGAGCTTGGCGAAGAAAATCCGCCGCGACTGGCGCACCGCCAATCCCGAAGCGGGGATACAGCCATGAGCTTCGACGTCGAGGCCCAGAGCGGCACGACCGCCGTACGCCCGCAGCACTGCTTCGACGAGGCAGCGCTGGCGAAGTGGATGGAATCGAATGTCGCGGGCTATGCCGGGCCGCTTACGGTCGAGCAGTTCAAGGGGGGCCAATCCAATCCGACCTATCGGTTACGCACACCGACGCGCGACTATGTCCTGCGGCGCAAGCCGCCGGGCCAGTTGCTCAAGGGCGCGCATGCCGTCGATCGCGAGGCGCGCGTGCTTCGCGGGGTCGAGCAGGCGGGCCTGCCCGTCGCGCATGTCTACGGCTTATGCACCGACGAAAATGTGATCGGCACCTGGTTCTTCATCATGGCCATGGTGGAAGGGCGGATTTTCTGGGATGCGACCTTCCCTGACATCTCGCGCGAGGAGCGTCCGCTCTATTTCGACGCCATGAACAGCATAATTGCCCAGTTGCACCGGATCGATTATACCGCTGTGGGCCTTGGTGATTATGGCCGCCAGGGTAACTATTTTGCCCGTCAGATATCGACCTGGACCAAGCAATATCTCGCTGACGACGTCGCCGGGCGCGATCCGCATATGGATCAGTTGATCGAATGGCTACCTGCGAACATTCCCGCCGCCGACGAAACCAGCATCGTACATGGCGATTTCCGAACGGACAACATGATCTTCCATGCCACCGAGCCGCGCGTCATCGCGGTACTCGACTGGGAGTTGTCTACATTGGGCCATCCGGTGGCCGATTTCGCCTATCATGCGATGATGTACCGGATGCCGCCGCTGATCGTACCGGGACTCGCGGGTGCCGATCTTGCAGCCCTCAACATTCCGAGCGAGTCCGAATATATCGCCGCCTACTGCCGCCGCACCGGCCGCGACGGCATGCCCGACTTCGATTATGCGCTGGCGTTCAACCTGTTCCGCTTCGCCGCGATCATTCACGGCATCAAGGGCCGCTACCTGCGCGGCACCGCGGTGAACGCCGAGGCGAAACTGCGCGCGGAGGCGTTCCCTGCGCTCGCCGAGCTTGCTTGGGATCAGGCAAAGACCGCTGGTGCCAGTTGACTTGCGGCATTTAGCGTAACGGAGCGCGTGCAACCGCAGCGTCGGAGGCGGGGCCAGCGGCATCACCCATCATCAGGGGAGGATTACGATCGCCTCCGCATCCGCTGCGGCCTTAGGTAGTATGCCGATACGTCGCCTTGCCTGTCTCAGCGCCACATGCTAACCGACGTACCAATAACAGAACATATTCTCATATGTATTATCGCGAAATTATTGTGTGGTTCTGGCGTGGCATGGTCAGCGACAGACCGAGAAGTATAGCTATTGCGCTTAAACTATAATTTTATGAAAGGACTGAAGGTGGATAACAATTCGGGGCTACCAACTTTCGTAATGGAGTATGTCGCTGGATTGATATCGATACCGACAATTCATGGAATATGTTCTGAATATTTTGACGTCCATGTTGGGACTTGCTCGCAGGT
>JBPPMC010000028.1:0-10074 GCA_051305835.1 Sphingobium sp. | reverse complement strand
ACACGTAAACTGAAAGGGACGCTCATGTCGATTACGCCGCTCATGCCCGTTTACCCCCGGTGCGATGTACGGCCGGTCCGAGGAGAAGGGTGCTACCTCATCGGTGAGCGAGGCGAGCGTTATCTGGACTTCGCGAGCGGTATCGCCGTCAATTTGCTGGGTCATGCCCATCCCGTCCTGACCAAGGCGATTGCAGATCAGGCCGCGACGCTGATGCACGTATCGAATCTGTACGGCAGTCCGCAGGGTGAGGCCTTTGCGCAGCGGCTTGTGGATACGACCTTTGCCGATACGGTGTTCTTTACGAACTCGGGCGCGGAAGCGGTCGAATGCGCGATCAAGACGGCGCGTCGCTATCATTATGCCAATGGTAATGCACACAAGCATAAGATCATCAGCTTCGACAATGCCTTTCACGGGCGGACGTTGGGCACGATCAGCGCGACCAGCCAGCCGAAGATGCGTGACGGGTTCGAGCCTTTGCTGCCCGGTTTCACCGTAGTGCCGTTCAACGATCTGGAAGCCGCGAAGGCGCAGGTCGATGATAACACCGCCGGTTTCCTGCTGGAGCCAATTCAGGGCGAGGGCGGCGTTACCGCTGCCACGCCCGAGTTTCTGACAGGGTTACGGGCTTTGTGCGACGAGCACGGTCTGCTGCTGATCCTCGACGAAGTGCAATGCGGCTACGGGCGCACCGGCACTTTCTTCGCGCATGAGCAATATGGCGTGACGCCGGACATCATGGCAGTGGCCAAGGGCATCGGCGGCGGCTTTCCGCTGGGCGCGTGCCTTGCCACCGAAGAAGCGGCCAAGGGCATGGTCGCCGGTACGCATGGGTCCACCTATGGCGGCAATCCGCTCGCCATGGCGGCGGGCAGCGCCGTGATGGACGTGGTGATGGAGCCTGGCTTCCTGGATAATGTGCAGGCGATGGGCAATCGCCTGCGGTCCGCGCTGGAGCAGATGATTCCTAACCATGACACGCTGTTCGATAGCGTTCGCGGCACTGGCCTGATGCTCGGTCTGAAGTTGAAGGATACGGCTGAGGCGCGCAGCTTCGTGGCGCATCTGCGCGATCATCATGGGTTACTGACGGTCGCTGCCGGGCAGAATGTGATCCGAATCCTGCCGCCGCTGGTGATTGAGGAAAGTCACATCAGCGAATGTGTCGAGCGCCTGTCCGCAGGCGCTCGGAGCTATCAGGTGCCGCAAGCGGCGTGAACCACATCATTACCGTTCGTCCTGAGTAGCCATTGAGCGAAGCCGAAATGGCATATCGAAGGAACATGCTTCGATACAGGTCTTCGACTTCGCTCAGTCCTTACTCAGCACGAACGGGTTTACGGGGGACTGACTTCCGATGACCAGACATTTCTTGAACCTGTCTGACGCGGGCGGCGATGCCGTTGCCGCGATGATCAACGACGCCATCGACCGGAAAGCCGCACGCGCCGGATGGCCGAAGGGCAAGGTGGATGCGGACGCACCGCTTGCCGGTCACACGCTCGCGATGATTTTCGAGAAGAATTCGACGCGTACGCGCGTGTCCTTCGACATGGCGATCCGCCAGCTTGGCGGCACCAGCATCGTAATGGACGGTGGTTCGATGCAATTGGGGCGCGGAGAGAACGTGGCGGATACGGCCCGAGTGCTCTCCCGCATGTGCGACGCAATCATGATCCGCACGGACGATCATGCGAAGATCGAGGAGATGGCGCAGTATGCGACCGTGCCGGTCATCAACGGCCTGACCGATATGTCGCATCCGTGCCAGATCATGGCGGACCTGTTGACCGTTATCGAGCATGGCGTCGCGCTGCCCGGCAGTGAATGGGCGTGGCTGGGCGATGGCAATAACGTCCTGCACTCGATCATCGAAGCGGCGGGGCTGATGAAGTTCAACGTCCGCATCGGGGTGCCGCAGGGCTATGAGCCGGATCCGCGCTTTGCCGAGGAAGCGACCTCGCGCGGCGCGAAGATCACATTGTCGCGCGACGCGAACGAAGTCGCTCGTGGTGCGGATGTCATCGTCACCGACACCTGGATTTCGATGGGACAGGAGCATGCGCATAACAAGCTGGCGGCGATGATGCCCTATCAGGTGGACGTGGCCTTGATGGCGCAGGCCAAGCCAGGCGCGAAGTTCCTGCACTGCCTGCCGGCCCATCGCGGGGAAGAAGTGACGGAGGATGTGATCGACGGGCCGCAGTCGCTGATCTGGGACGAGGCGGAGAATCGCCTGCATGCACAGAAGTCGGTGCTGCTCTGGGCGCTTGGAAAGTTGTAGGGGGTTCCTATATCCTCGCTTCGTCTGCCGCCGATCTTGCCGTGGCGGGGATAAGGATATTACGTTTTGACATCGCCCGTTTCCATAGACCTGGACCAAGCTATTGGGTTCAGCATCCCGTCGCGACACGTGCGTGGCCGCCTGGTGCGGCTCGGGCCGGTGCTGGACGAAGTGCTGGCTGCGCATGCTTATCCACCGCCGATCGAACGGTTGCTTGCTGAGGCGCTGGTGGTCGCGGCGCTGCTTGGTTCGACGCTCAAGCACGTAGAGGGCCAGTTGACGTTGCAGGCGCAAACGGAGGCGGGCGTCGTCGACTTGCTTGTGGCCGACTATCAGGGCGGGGCGGTGCGCGGCTATGTGAAGTTCGACGCGGACCGGCTGGCGGAGATGGGCACCGACCCGACGTTGTTCGGGCTGTTCGGCAAAGGCTATCTGGCGATCACCTTCGATCAGGCCGCGCCTGCGGAGAATGGCGGCGCGTCGCGTTATCAGGGGATCGTTCCGCTGGAGGGCGAATCGCTCGGCAAGGCAGCCGAACATTATTTCTCGCAATCGGAACAGATCCCGAGCTTCGTGCAGATCGGGACGCGCCATGATGCGGGTGGGCGATGCTTGGCCGCCGGGATTTTGTTGCAGCACATGCCCGAGGGCGAAGTGGGGCGTGAACGCCTGCATGTCCGGCATAATCACCCGGAATGGGAACATGTTCAGGCGCTGGCGGATACCTTGCAGGATGCGGAGCTGACGGATGACACATTGCCGCTGTCCGACATCGTGTGGCGTCTGTTCCATGAGGAAGAGGAAGTGCGTGTCACCGATCCGGCGAAGATCGCCAAGGGGTGCCGATGCAACTTCGCCCATATCCGCGATGTGATCTCGCGCTTCCCCGCCAGTGAGCGCGCCGACATGGCGGATGAAGCGGGACAGATCAACGTGGATTGCGCCTTCTGCTCGCGTGTCTTTCCGATCGCGCTGGTCAGTTTCGCCAATTAAAATCATTACGATTGCGGCAAGATCATGGAATGGCGACGGGGGATCGCCATATTCATGACATTGCGCCGTGCGATCAACCGGGTTGCGTGGTGCGATCGGATCCGCGGGTTAGGCCAGTCGGCGCCCGTGAGTGGGAATAAAAGGCTATGGGTGTGTCGGTTTTACGAATGGGCTTTGTGGGTGCGTGTCTGTGCCTCACGCTCGGCGGCGCGGGCAAGCAGATGCTTCCGCACTCAGCGCCGAAGGAACTCGCTGCCCTGGAGCCGGGGCAGTGGTCGCTCAAGGATCGCGAATCCGGAAAAGTACGAAAATTGTGCCTGGGCGATACGCGGCAACTGCTCCAGCTAAGCCATCCCAATCTCCAATGCGGGCGTTTCGTGGTGACGGACGCAGAGCGTCAGGTCTCGGTGACGAACGACTGTGGGGCAGCGGGCAACGAGCGGACGGACATTCGTATCGAGACGCCGCGCCTGTTTCAGTTGCAGTCGCAAGGGATTTCCAATGGCGCGCCTTTCGCACTGACGTTCGAAGGCCGTCGGATCGGCGCGTGCCGATAGGATCCGCACGCGTCGCCACCAGCCTTGCGCGTCTCGCCGGGTGGGAGTAGCGGGCAACCAATGTCCATATCATCCAACAATTTTGCGGTTGTGCTGCTTTCCGGCGGCCTCGATTCCATGGTCGCCGGCGGGCTGGCGCGCGAAGCCGGTCATCGGCTCTTTGCGCTCACTATCGACTATAATCAGCGGCATCGAGTGGAATTGCAGGCCGCTGCGCGTGTGGCGCAGGCGCTCAACGTGATGTCGCACATAACGTTGCCGCTCGATCTCACCGCATTTGGAGGCTCGGCACTGACTGCCGACATTGCCGTGCCCAAAGGTGGGGTGGGTGACGATATCCCGATCACCTATGTGCCTGCGCGCAACACGATTTTCCTGTCGCTGACGTTGGGCTTCGCTGAGGTGACGGGTGCGAGCGATATCTACATTGGCGTTAACGCGCTCGATTATTCGGGCTATCCTGATTGCCGCCCGGAATTCATCGAGGCGTTTCAGGCTATGGCTGCGCTCGCGACAAAAGCGGGCGTCGAGGGTAATCCGATGCGGATCAATGCGCCACTCCAGCATATGACGAAAGCGGATGTCGTGCGGGAAGCACATCGGCTTGGCCTCGACGCCGGCATGAGCTGGTCCTGCTATGATCCGACGCCCGACAATCTGCATTGCGGATTGTGCGACAGTTGCCGGTTGCGCTCCAAGGGGTTCGAGGAAGCAGGCCTGCCTGATCCGACCCGCTACGCCGTGAAGCCCTGACGCCATGACCTATGCCGTCAAGGAGATGTTCCTTACTCTGCAAGGGGAGGGAATGCAGGCTGGTCGCCGCGCCGTGTTTCTGCGCTTTGCGGGCTGTAATCTTTGGTCCGGGCGAGAGGTTGATCGCGCCACCGCCGTCTGCCGGTTTTGCGACACGGATTTCGTCGGGACGGACGGAGCGGGCGGTGGCAAATTCGCCGACGCTGCCGCGGTTACGCGTGCCGCTGCCGATTTCTGGGGCGAAGGCGTCGCCGGGCGGTACATCGTACTGACAGGCGGCGAGCCGATGTTGCAGGTGGACGACGAACTTGTCGACGCGCTCCACCATGCCGGGTTTGAAATCGCTATCGAGACGAATGGCACTTTGGCCGTTCACCCCGGTATCGACTGGGTCTGCGTCAGTCCAAAGTCCGGAAGTCAGGTTGTGCAGACATCCGGCAACGAATTGAAGCTGGTGTGGCCACAAGCGGGCAGCGATTATCGGGCGATGGAAGGCTGGCGCTTCGACCACTGGCTGATCCAGCCGCTTGATGATCCCAGCGCTGCCGCGAATATCCAGGCGGCCATAGACCTTGTCATGGAGCGGCCGCAGTGGCGACTCTCGCTCCAGACGCACAAGGCACTTGGACTGCGCTAACCCTGCGCCGCTCGTCAGAGCAACTGATCCGAAGCGATCGGACGGCAAACAATTTTAGCCTGCGCCCGGTTTTTTACTCGCTGCAGCGTCCCAGCGTTCCTTGCAGCTCGTGAGCAGCTTGCCCTTCTTCCAGCATTCCGCATTTAGCGGAGGAAGAACGACATTATAGTCATAGCCCGGCGACCCGAAATACCGCTCGCCGGTCAGGACGAGGGACTTCTTCAATTCTCCCATGCGCTTGCGGGCAACTTCATAGAGCTTGCCACGGTCCGCAAAAATGGCGTCGCGGCCGATGGATCCCGCCGTCTGGCAGAAATTACGCTGCGCCTGTACCGTCGAATAGCCCGAATAGATGCGCGTGCCATATTGATCGAGCGCTTGCTGGCCAGGCTTGCCCTTACCGACTGTGCGCTGAAAATATTTACCCAGCGTATCGAACGACTTCTGAAGTTCGGAGCCATGGTGTGCCAGCATCGCATTGTAATTGGAAACCGTCAGCAACGTCGGTTCAAAGTCACACTGCAAAGCGGCGACATTCAGCGCCGCGCGCAGGTTCCATACCAGACCAGCATTCAGTTCTTCAGGGGTGGCACCGGGCAGGTTTAGACCCATTGTCGGCTCCGCGCCCGTGACCGGCGGCGTCGAGAGGTCTGGCGGTGACCAGAAAAACTGTGCCTGCGCTGGTGCGGCGGTGACGGCGGCCAGCAGGGCGGTCGCAAGTAGAACGGGACGAATAGAGGCGCGCATCACTCTTCACTAATCCTTGATTATCGTCGGCTTTGACTATGCCCTAACGCAATGCTTACGCGCTGTCAGTGTCCGTTTGCGCGAACGCGACGAATTGAGTCGAAAGGAGTCACTGGTCCGCGATTACCTCGGTGTCCGCAGCCTCTGTGCTGTTGGTCGGCGTTTCAGTGGGCGCTGGCGCAGACGCATTGCTGCTGTTGGTGACAACAGTAGACGTGCCCTCCGATTTCACCCCATCGAGATCCGTCATGGCATCACTCGCGGTGCCATCCACCACCTCCAGGTTCTTCATGGCAACGGTATTCGTACTTCCATTGTCCTTCGAACCGCAGGCCGAAAGGCCCAGCGCCAGCGCCGTAAACAGAATGATATGGCGAACAGACGGCGATGCTGGCATCCTTGGCTCCCGAACCAGTGCAATAGCGGGAACCTTAACGGCGGGTTAGCTGCCGTCAAGCGGATGCCTTACGTGTGGGTCAACTGCGATTGCCGCACCGCCCGAGCCGCCCGATAAACTCGGCGAAGCGTGCTTCCAATGCCGAATCGAAATCAGCCATTGCCACGCTCTTGCCCAGCGCTGCCAGGCTCGTCACCGGAAACTCGGCAATTCCGCAGGGCACGATACCCCCAAAGTGGGAAAGGTCGGGGGCGATATTCACCGAGAAGCCATGGATCGTTACCCAGCGACGCACGCGCACGCCGATTGCGCCAATCTTGGCTTCCCGTCCGTTCAGATCGTCGGTCCAGATGCCGATGCGGCCGTCGGCTCGGCGCGCCGCCACGCCGAAGTCGCCCAGCGTGTCGATCACCCAGCCTTCGAGATTATGGACGAAATTGCGGATGTCCTTGCCGCGCTTGCCCAGATCGAGCGTCAGATAGCCGACCCGCTGCCCCGGTCCATGATAAGTGTATCGACCACCGCGTCCGGCGTCGTATACCGGGAAGCGCGGATCCAGCAGCTCAGCCACATCGGCGCTCGTTCCGGCCGTGTAGAGCGGCGGATGCTCCAGCAACCAGACTCGCTCGGCGGCACTGCCCGCCGCGACATCGGCGGCGCGCGCCTCCATGTCTTGCAAGGCCTCCGGGTAGGGAACCGGAGCATCGCTACGCCGCCATTCGACAGCATCGGAAGGAGTAGGAGATTGATCCATAGCCACTTCCTTGACTTGCCATCGCGCCACGATCAAGGGTTGCCTCTACATCAAAGGGATAATGCGGGACGATGAAGCCACTTTCGATAGGCAGAGCGTGGGAAGAAACCGTCGCCTTCGTCAAGCGCGAAGGGGCATTGCTGTTCCCGGTAGCGTTCCTGTTCCTGGCATTGCCCGTAGTCATTTTCCAGCAACTCGTGCCGCCAGAGTTCATGGCCAGCTTGCTCAAGGCGGAAGCCAATCAGGCAGCGGCCGTGGCGCCGAACGTGCCGCCCGGCTTCTGGATCGGCTTTTTGGTGACGATGATCGTCGGGCTTGCCGGGGGACTCACTCTGTATGCGCTCGCGCTGCGACCCGGCATCAGCGTAGGCGAAGCGATGCGCCTTGGATTGCAGAGGCTGCCTGTGCTGATCGGTGCGGGCGCACTGGTGGCACTGGGAACGGTGCTGGCGCTCGTCGTGCTTTCCGTACTGGCAGGCTTGCTCAGCGTTGTTCTGGGGAAAGGCGCGATGGCGCTTGCGATTGCAGTGGCGATCCCTGCAGTCATGTTCGTCGCGGTGCGCCTCCTGCTGCTCAATGCACTGGCGATCGATCGTCCGGTTGGACCCATAGAAGCGGTGCGACAGAGCTGGGCGCTGACGCGGGGGCAATTCTGGCGGCTGGCTGCTTTTCTGGCCGTACTGGTCGTGCTGAGTCTCGTGTCGCAACTGGCGGTGCAGTCGGTATTCGGCGTGTTGGGCGGGATCATCGGCGGTGCGGAGGTCGGGCTGTTGGTTTCCGGCCTCGCGACGGCGGCACTGTCTGCCGTTATTCAGGTGTATTTCATGGTGATGAGCGCGCGCATCTATCGTCAGTTGGAAAGCGCTGTTTAGGCCAGCAACGGAACATGCGGCGCGGCATTGCGTGGCAGGATGTTAAAAGCACGAGGGTCGTCGAACGTCTCTATCGCGCGGCCGAATGGCACGAAGCCCGACTTGATGTAGAAGTTCAGCGCGGAGGGATGATCGAGCGTGCAGGTATGCACCCAGAAGCGCTCAACGCCTTTGCGCCATGCCAGCATTTTCGCATGCGCCATCAGCCAGCGGCCATGGCCCTGACCGGCAAGGGCCGGAACGAGGCCCAAAAATGCCAGTTCGCAATCCGGCAGCGACCGGAAATCAAGCTCCAATATGCCGATCTCAATGCCTTGCGGATCGCACACGGCGTAAATCTCCACCGCAGGATCGTGGATGATCGCCTCGACCTTCTCATCCGGTAGCACCAGCCGGGAGAACCAGAGCCATGGCTCCCCGACTCTGCGGAAAAGCGCGCGATACTTTTCCAGCGCGGGCTCTTTCCACCGCACCAGTCGCAGTCGCGAAAGCGGGAGCGGGGCAGGCTTGGGTCGCTGCCGCATTTCCAGGTGAGTCACGACGGCCGCCACCTGGCGGGGATCGACATCGACCAGCGCCACTGCTTCAGCTCCAGTTGGCGCGGGGTGGCAGGCTCATCAGGATGGCATCGATATTGCCTCCAGTCCTAAGGCCGAACAACGTACCCCGGTCATGCACCAGATTGAATTCCGCATATCGTCCGCGCCATTCCAGCATCTGCTGCTCTTCCGCCTGCGTGAACGGCATGTGCATCCGCCTGCGTACAATCGGGGGGTAGGCCGTTAGGAAAGCATCGCCGACGGAGCGCGTAAGTGCGAAGTTTGCATCGAAATCACCATCGCGATGATCGTAGAATATTCCGCCGACACCCCGGTGAACGCCACGATGGGGTATGAAGAAATAGTCGTCGGCCCATTTTTTGAACTCGGGATAAAGCACCGGATCATGGCTGTCGCAGGCGGTCTTGAACGCCTGATGGAAAAAGGCCGTGTCCTCCGCATAGGGGAGGGGCGGATTGAGATCGGCGCCGCCCCCAAACCAGCGCTTTGTGGTGACGAGGAAGCGCGTGTTCATATGCACCGCGGGCACATGCGGGTTGGCCATATGCGCGACAAGGCTGATTCCTGTTGCGAAGAATGCCGGGTTTTCGTCTGCGCCGTGGATCGACTTTGCAAACTCCGGCGAGAACGCGCCGCCGACGGTCGAGACGTTGACGCCGACTTTCTCGAACACTTTGCCCTTCATAACGCCGCGAACGCCGCCGCCGCCTTCACCGGGCGGAAGGCCGTCAGCCTCGCGATCCCATGGCGTATATGCAAAGCTGGCGTCGCTGCCAGCCTCGCGCTCAATGGCCTCGAACTCGGTGCAAATCCGGTCGCGCAGAGATTCGAACCACGTGCGCGCCGCCTGCTGCTGCCCGTCCAGAACCAGAGATATAGTGTTGATCATTCCGGATATTGTCCCGTTTGCCGCAACGCTTCGCTAAGCGCGATGCCCGCCGACACGGCAATATTCAAGGATCGAAATCCGGGCGCCATCGGAATCCGGACGCGGCCGTCGACAGAGTCTCGGACATCGTCCGGCACGCCTGCGCTCTCTGATCCCATTAGTAACACGTCGTCCGGCGCGAAAGTAACTTGGGGCAGGCGGGTCGCGGCGTGGCTGGACATCAGCATGATCCGGCGTCCCGCCGTCCGACAAATTTGTGCGAAATCATCGAAATTCGCGTGCTTCGTGATGTCGGCGGCTTGTCCGTAATCCATGGCGGCGCGCTTTAAACGTGCGTCGGAGAAGGTGAAGCCACAGGGCATGATGATGTCCACAGAGACGCCCAGACAGGCCGAAAGCCGGAGGATAGCGCCGACATTTCCGGCGATCTCGGGTTGATAAAGAGCGATACGCATGCATGCCCGTTACCGCAGCGCGGCATATTGTCACAAGCCTCATGAAATTGCCTGTTGGCAAATGCGCTGTTTCAACGCTATCAGGCCCGCGAACCACGCCGGGAATGCGGGCAGCGCTTAAACGCGTCTTCCGTTTATCTTGATTTCCTGAAGGCATCAGGTCACGGCGTGGG
>JBPPMC010000257.1:0-17150 GCA_051305835.1 Sphingobium sp. | reverse complement strand
CGCGCAGTAGCGTCAAGCTGTGGCGCGGTCAGCGTATCGCCTTCCACCACGCCTTCCGCTTCCAGCGTCATCGGCATCGGCACGACCATGTCCATCTTCCATGTCAGCGTGTTGCCGTTCACCTTGCCGTCCTTGACGTCGAGCGAACCCAGCGGGCCGGCATTGGTGCCGTGGAACGTGTCGCCATTGCTGATGACCGTGAAGACGCTCGTCTGGTCGCCCATCGGCGTCTTGGTCACGCAATCATATGCGCCGTCTACTGCTGCCATCTCTCAATCTCCTGATCTGTAATTGCTGCTTATTTGGCGGCTATGTTTGCGCTGTCAACGACGGTAATCGGTATACCGAGCTTTTGAAGCTGCGGCATCACGACTGCCTTATCGCCCACCACGACCCAGGTGATCTTGGCGGGGTCGATCATCTTGCGCGCAGCGGCGTCCAGTTGCGGCGCGGTGAGCGCCTTGTAGCGATCCGCCAAAGTCGAGACATAGGTGAAGGGCCGATTGAACAGCACGTCGCGCTGCATCTCCGCCAATACCGCATCGGACGTTTCGAAACTCCCCGCCAGTTCACGCGTGCTGCCGTTGACCGTGCGCTGCAACTCTGCGGGCGTCACCCCTTTGCTGGTGAGGAAGTCCGTGATCTGGCCTTTCAGCGCGGCGATCGACGGGCCGGTCTGGTCCGCCTGCACCGGTGCGACGATGATATAGGGTAGTTGGTTCTGGAAGCGATTGATGGTCGAATAGACGCCATAGGACCAGCCCTTCGTCTCACGCAGGTCCATGTTGATGCGGCTGAGGAAACTGCCGCCTACCACGTCATTGGCGGAAATGAAGGTAACCAGATCGTCGGTCCCCTTCGCATTCAGCACTTGCCCCGCATAGATGATCGACTGCGGCGATTGCGGGCGGTCGACCAGCACGATACGCGATTGTGCGGGCGGCACGGGCACGTCGAAGTTCTTCTTCCCCGGCAAGTCGCGCGTCATCCGCCACGTACCAAAGCGCGCTTCCAGCATGGGCTTCAGGTCCGCCAGCGTCGTCGCGCCAACCGCGAAGATCTCCGCATTGTCGCCGCGAATCCATTTGTTGTGGAAGCTCGCCAGATCGCCCGGCGTCAGCGTCTTGACCACCGCGGGGTCGCCGGTTCCGCTGGATGGCACGCCATAGGGGTGATCCTTGCCGAACAGCAGCGGCGGCAGGGTGCGGCTGGCCAGTGACTGCGGCTGCGTCAATTCCTGCGCGATCCGCGACAATTGCTGCGTGCGGACGCGCTCCAGTTCCTTGGCGTCGAACGTCGGGTTCTTGACGATGTCGGCCATCAGGTCGAGCGACGGCGCAAGGTTGGGCATCAGCGCATACATGGAAACGCTGGTGCGATCCATGCTGGCGCCCACCGATATGCCCGCGCCAAGCCGCTCCTGCTCCTCGGCGATCTGGATGCTGTTGCGCGTCCGCGTGCCTTCCTTCAGCATTGCGAGCATCAACGCCTGCGTACCCAGCTTGTCATGCGGGTCAGCGGCATTGCCTGCGTCGAACACGACCGACACGCGCAGCGTCGGCACCGTATCGCGCCTGGCGAAATGCACCTTGATGCCGTTCGACAATGTGGTCGTCTCGACAACGGGGAAATCAAGGTTCGGGATCGGGCCTACGTCGGGCAGCTTGCTACGGTCGACGGCAGTGCGCGGGGCGGTCGTTTTTGCAGGCATGTCGATCGTCGCATTGCCCGCGCCGCCGTCAGCGGGCATCCGATAATGCGCAGGAGCACTGACGATGCCGGTGCGCGCCGATGTCTTGCCACCTGCGTTCTGATAGGCTTCCCGCTCGCCTGGCTCTACCGTCAGCGCCAGAACCGGGCGCGACAGCCACTTTTGCATGGCCTTGGTGACTTGTGCAGGCGTGGCCTGCGCCAGTTCCTTCAATTGCTTGGCGTAAAAAGACGGATCATTCGAATAGAGCGCCCCCTCCGCCAGCGTGACGGCTTTTCCGCTATCGCCGCCGACCGACTCCAGACCGCCGATCGTGCCGGAAATGCTGGAGGTGGCCACGCGCGCCACTTCATCCGCCGTCGGTCCTTTGGCGACATAGTCCTTGATCAACGCGTCGAGGCGATCGCCGACCAGCTTCGGATCGGTGCCGGGCTTCACATCCGCCGTGACTTCGAAAAACGAAAGCTGCGCGAAATCCTGCATGGAGGCCGTCACGCCGACGGCGATCTGCTCCTTGCGCACCAATTCATTGTCGAGCCGCGAACTGGCGAGACCGCCAAGCACGCTTGCGCCAATCTCCAGCGGCGTCGAGTCAGGATCGTTCAGGCCGGGGACCGCCCACCAGCGATAGAGGCGCGTTGTCGCAACGCGATCCTTCATCACTATGTCTTTGCGCGCGGACAGCGTGGGAACGGTCACGTTCACCGGCTGCACTTTCTTGCCCGCCGGAATATCGCCGAAATATTTCTCCACAAGCGGCTTGGCCGTCGCCACGTCGATATCGCCCGCGAGTACCAGCACGGCATTGTTCGGGCCATAATGATCGACGAACCAGCCCTTCACATCGGCTAGGCTGGCTTTGTCGAGATCCGCCATCGATCCGATCGTGGAATGTGCATATGGGTGGCCGGGGGGCAGCAATCCTTGAAGCTGGGCATATTCGACGAGGCCATAGGGCTGATTGTCACCCTGGCGCTTTTCATTCTGAACGACGCCGCGCTGGTTATCCAGCTTCTCCTGCGTCACCGCGCCAAGCAAGTGGCCCATGCGATCGCTTTCGAGGAACAGCGCCACTTCTATCGCGGACTTGGGTACCGTCTGGTAATAATTGGTGCGGTCGAACCAAGTCGATCCGTTGAGGTCAGTCGCGCCGATTTGCTGCAACGGCTCGAAGAAATCGCCCGGCGCATTTTCCGATCCATTGAACATCAGATGCTCAAACAAATGCGCGAAACCGGTCTTGCCCTCCGGCTCCTGCTTCGATCCCACATCATACCAGATGGAGGTCGCGATGATCGGCGCCTTGCGGTCGGTGTGGACAATGACGCGAAGGCCATTCTTCAGAGTGAACTGCTCGTAGGGTATTTTAACGGCAGCCACGAGGTCAGCGACCGGTGCGGGTTTGGACGCGGACGCCTGTGCGAAAACGGGAACAGAAGCGGTGGCAAGCGCCAGCGGCGACACGGCGATCGCCAAAGCAAGACGGGGAGCGAAAAAGGGAGGCATGGACATCCTTCAAACAGGGCAAAGCGGGCTATGAGCGGCCACGCATTATGGCAGGCAGAATAGCGAACCGTTTTAGCGGCGCAATACGCTTTCCACTGGACAGCGGGATCGCGGGCGATAGTTTCGCGGCAACGGGCGCAACGCCCACTTCGTTCCCACGGGAGAAACCGCTTCATGACTATCCGTACGATCGGCGCAGCCTTCACGCTTGCGCTGCTTTCCACTTCAGCCATGGCCCAGGGCGGCGCGGAGCCGGTATTCACGCCCGAAGGCATGAAGGCGCATGTGGAATTTTTGGCGGATGACTTGCTGGAAGGCCGTGACACCGGAAGCCGCGGCCAGGAGATCGCCGCGCGCTACGTGGCTACGCGGTTCGAAGCGCTGGGCCTGAAACCGGCGGGCGACAGTGGCACTTGGTATCAGACCGTCACCTTCCAGCAGACCGATCGCGGCGCGACGCCGGGCACCGTCACCATCAGCGGCCCCGCTGGCGAAAAAAGCTGGAAGCATGCGAGCGAGGTGCTGATCGGCAGCAGCGCCACGGAACTCAAGCAGGACATTTCCGCGCCGCTGGTGTTCGTGGGCTATGGCATCGAAAGCGCGCCGCTTGGCATCAACGATTATGCCGGGCTGGACGTGAAGGGGAAGATCGTCGTCACGCTGCGCGGCTTCCCCAAGGGCATGCCGAGCGAAGAAGGCGCGCATATCGGCGCGACCAAGGCAGAGGCGGCACAGCGCCATGGCGCAATCGGCATGGTCAGTGTCGGTACATTGCAGTCGATCAAGGCACGGCCATGGGCGCGGATGCTGCAAACGTCCGGCGCATCCAGCTTCACCTGGGTCGGCAAGGACGGCAAGGCGTTCGACGAAGCGCCCGGCATCCGCGCTTCTGCGGCGCTGAACGGCCCCGCGGCAGAAGCGGCGTTCGCTGGCGCGCCCAAGTCCCTCGCCGCCATCCGCAAAGAGGCCGACAAGGCAAATGGACGCCCCAAGGGCCTTGCGCTCAAAACCAGCATCCGTATTCAGAACGAAAGCACGAGCAAGCGCGTCAATAGCCCCAATGTCGCCGCCATCCTGCCGGGGTCGGACCCGAAACTCGCCAGCGAATATGTCGTGTTGTCGGCGCATCTCGACCACATCGGCGTCGAGAAGGCAAAGCCGGGCGAAGCCGCCGACACCGACCGCATCAACAATGGCGCGCTGGATAATGCTGCGGGAATCGCGACCATGCTGGAAGTGGCGCGCGCCACCGCCGCCGCACCGACGAAGCCACGCCGCTCGATCATCTTCCTCGCCTCCACGGCGGAGGAGCGCGGCCTCCTCGGCGCGGACTATTTCGCGCGGCATCCCAGCGTCCCGGGCGACAGGATCGTCGGCAATGTCGACCTCGACATGCCGCTGTTGCTATATCCTTTTACGGACGTGATCGCATTCGGCGCAGACCATTCGACGCTAGGCCCGATCGTCGCAAAAGCCGTCGCGCCGATGAACCTCAAATTGTCGCCTGACCCCATGCCGCAGGAGAGCATATTCGTTCGGTCGGACCACTATATGTTCGTAAAGCAGGGCGTGCCCGCAGTGTTCCTCGCGACCGGCTATGCCAATGGCGGCGCGAAGGCGTGGGAGAGCTTCCTGTCGGGCAACTACCACCATCCCGGCGACGACATGAACCAGAAGATCGACTGGCAAGCGGGCGCGCGCTTTGCCGAAGCGAACTACCGGATCACGCGCGCCATGGCGGACGGGGACGTTGCGCCGATGTGGTATGAGAAGGACTTCTTCGGTGACGTCTTCGCCCCGGGAGCGGCAAAGGCGAAGAAGCTGTCTCACTAACATTCGGCGGCTTTTTGCAGGACAACCCTTGTGTGTCTTTTGAGCAACACCATATCACCCACAAGATCTGGTTTAGGGCAATGATATGAACCTCGAAAAATTCACCGATCGCGCCAAGGGTTTCCTGCAATCGGCGCAGACCGTTGCGATCCGCATGAACCATCAGCGGATCAGCCCGGAACATCTGCTGAAGGCGCTGCTCGAAGACGATCAGGGCATGGCGTCCGGTCTCATCAAGGCGGCCGGTGGCGACGCATCCGTGGCGCTGCGCGAAACCGATGCGGCGTTGGCGAAGGTGCCAGCGGTATCAGGCAGCGGCGCACAGCAGACACCGGGGCTGGACAATGATTCGGTGCGCGTTCTCGATCAGGCGGAACAAGTCGCGCAGAAAGCGGGCGACAGCTATGTGACAGTCGAGCGGCTGTTGCTGGCGCTCGCCCTCTCTCCGACAACCACCGCAGGCAAGGCGCTGGGGGCAGCGGGGGTGAAAGCGGAAGCGTTGAACGGCGCGATCAACAGCCTGCGCGGCGGGCGTACCGCCGACACCGCGTCTGCCGAGGATCGCTATGATGCGCTCAAGAAATTCGCGCGCGACCTGACGCAAGCGGCCCGCGACGGCAAGCTGGACCCGGTGATCGGCCGCGACGAGGAAATCCGTCGCACGGTGCAAATCCTTGCCCGCCGCACAAAGAACAATCCCGTGCTGATCGGTGAACCCGGCGTAGGCAAGACCGCGATCGCCGAGGGTCTGGCGCTGCGCATCGCCAATGGCGACGTGCCCGACACACTGAAGGGCCGCACGCTGATGGCGCTCGACATGGGGTCGCTGATCGCGGGCGCGAAATATCGCGGCGAGTTTGAGGAGCGGCTGAAAGGCGTGCTCGACGAAGTGAAGGGCGCGGAAGGCCAGATCGTCCTGTTCATCGACGAGATGCATACGCTGATCGGTGCGGGCAAGGGCGAAGGCGCGATGGACGCGTCCAACCTCTTGAAGCCAGCCCTCGCGCGCGGCGAACTGCACTGCATCGGCGCGACCACGCTCGACGAATATCGCAAGCATGTGGAGAAAGACCCGGCGTTGCAGCGGCGCTTCCAGCCGGTGTTCGTGGGCGAACCGACCGTGGAAGATACTGTATCGATCCTGCGCGGCCTGAAGGAGAAATATGAACTGCATCATGGTGTGCGGATCACTGACAGCGCGCTGGTGTCGGCCGCGACGCTCTCGCATCGCTACATTACCGACCGTTTCCTGCCGGACAAGGCCATCGACCTGATGGACGAAGCGGCTTCGCGTCTACGCATGGAAGTGGAGAGCAAGCCGGAGGAAATCGAAAATCTCGACCGTCGCATCATCCAGCTGAAGATCGAGCGGGAGGCGCTGAAGAAGGAAACCGACCGCGCTTCGCAGGACCGGCTCGTCACGCTGGAGGCGGAACTTGCCAATCTGGAGCAGCAGTCCGCAGAGCTGACACAACGCTGGCAGGCGGAGAAAGACAAGATTGCCGGCGAATCCCGGATCAAGGAACAGCTTGAGGCGGCGCGCCTGGAACTGGAGCAGGCGCAACGCGCAGGCGACCTCGCGAAGATGAGCGAACTGTCCTACGGCACCATCCCGCAACTGGAAAAACAGCTTGCCGCCGCCGCGACCGCTTCGGAAGGCGCGATGCTCCGCGAGGAAGTGACGGCGGAGGACATCGCTGGTGTCGTCGCGCGCTGGACCGGCATCCCGGTCGAGCGGATGATGGCTGGCGAGCGCGAGAAGCTGCTGGCGATGGAAGAAACCATCGGCAAGCGCGTCATCGGTCAGGCGGACGCGGTGAAGGCCGTATCGACTGCCGTGCGCCGTAGCCGCGCGGGGCTGCAAGACCCCAACCGGCCGCTCGGATCGTTCCTGTTCCTCGGCCCCACGGGTGTCGGCAAGACCGAACTGACCAAGGCGCTCGCCGAATTCCTGTTCGACGACAGCAGCGCGATGGTGCGCATCGACATGAGCGAATTCATGGAGAAGCATTCCGTCGCGCGGCTGATCGGCGCGCCTCCGGGTTATGTCGGCTATGAAGAAGGCGGCGTGCTGACCGAAGCGATCCGGCGCCGGCCTTATCAGGTGATCCTATTCGACGAAGTCGAGAAGGCGCATGGCGACGTGTTCAACATCCTCCTGCAAGTGC
Source organism: Sphingobium sp. (assembly GCA_051305835.1). Taxonomy (GTDB): domain Bacteria; phylum Pseudomonadota; class Alphaproteobacteria; order Sphingomonadales; family Sphingomonadaceae; genus Sphingobium. The sequence goes on along the minus strand of JBPPMC010000257.1, from coordinate 9,932 downwards.
TGGATGATGGCCGCCTGACCGATGGACAGGGCCGCACGGTGGACTTCACCAACAGCATCATCGTGCTGACCTCGAACCTGGGCAGCCAGTATCTCTCGACCATGTCCGACGATCAGAAAGTGTCGGACGTGGAGCCGCAGGTCATGGAAATCGTCCGCGCGCATTTCCGCCCGGAATTCCTGAACCGGCTGGACGAGATCATCCTGTTCCACCGCCTCGCTGCGGACCACATGGGACCGATCGTCGATATCCAGGTCAGTCGCGTGCAGAAACTGCTGAAGGATCGCAAGGTCACGCTGAACCTGACGGATGGCGCACGTGCATGGCTCGGCCGCGTCGGCTACGATCCGGTATACGGCGCGCGGCCATTGAAGCGCGCCGTGCAGCGCTATCTGCAAGATCCGTTGGCCGACATGATCCTTCGTGGCGACGTACCCGATGGCGTAACGGTGCAGGTGGACGAGGGCGATGGGGCGCTGGCCCTCAGCATCCACTAGACGCGAGGCACCCGCACGTCGCAGGCTATGCTCAGTCGTTCGCCATCGGTAAATGGGACAGTGCTGTGCCAGAGCGTTGAGGGAAAAAGCACGAGGCGGCCGGGCTGCGGCTCGATCTGGCAATAGGGCGTCAGGTCGAGCTTCAATTCCGGCGGCGGCGCTCCAAGTTTCAGCCATCCGGCTGGCGCCGGGCCCAGTGCTGCCGAGTCTGGCACCGTGATATAGCAAGCGGAACTGATCCAGCCGCGCGTGTGGCTGTGCGTGACGTGGAAGCCGCCGGGCTTCAAGCGCACCGACCAACTGCCCTCGAACAGCAGTTTGCTACGCGGCGTACCCAGCAGGGGATGGCCTGGGACAGGCGGCGGCAATGCGTCAACATAGGCGCGAACGGCTTCGAGTATGCGCGCCTTTGCCATGGCGATTTCCGGCTCTGGACGGAAGAAAAGCGGCTGCTCCGTCTGGGTGCCCCCGCGCACCGATTGCGCTGGAAAGTGGGACTGCGCAGTATGGAGACGGCGCAACAGCGCGGCAAGGTTGCCAAGTTCCGCAGCAGTAAACCCGAGATCGAAGGTGCGGATGAAGGGCGGGTCGCCGTCCAGCCAACCCGCGCGCGAGTCGCCGGTCAATCGCCAGATCGTCGACAGATAAGGCCAGGCCGCACTCGCCGCAGCAGTGCGCACCAGCGCAAGCGCAATCGTCTCAGCCTGATCGAGTCTCCCCTGGCGCAGCGCGTGGCGGATATGATTAAGCTCTATCCCCGCCCCCGCACCGACCTTTGCGAACAGGATATCGGCACGAGCGGGATCGCCATTTTCTGCCGCCCAACCAGCCTCAGCCGCATCGAGCGCGAGATGATCGCCGATTGCGGCGCGCGCGTCGTGAATCACGGCGAGTGCGCAGTCCTTGAAGCCTGCGCTGCTCAATGTACGATGATAAGCAATGCGCAGCGCCATGTCCTGCGGTCGTGCCGCGATCGCCTGGCGGAAATTGTCTGCAAAACTTGCATCCGCACCGGCGAGCCAGCGCAGCAATGAGAGGGTTTCATGTCCTGCAACCCATGACGGGCTGGTTCTAACCATGTCGTTCAGCAATGTGATGGCTGCCTCAACCTGCCCCTCACTCGCCAGCGCAGCGGCGGCACTGCGCAACAGCTCGGGATTGTCCGGCATCAGTCGCTGTGCAACGCGAAACAACGCGACGGCGCAACGGCCGCTTTCAAGCGCGCTCTGGGCATGGCCAACCGCAATGAGTGCGTCCTGCGGCGCGAACTCAGCGGCGCGGGCGAACGCTGCTACCGCCTCGCTAGACCGCTGTTCCTCCCGCAGGGCGAGCGCAAGTATCTGCCAGATCCGTGCCGTGCCCGGACTAAGGAGGGACATCGGCTCCAGAAGGGCGATAGACAAGTCGCCCCGCCCGGCATCATTGGCATCAAGCGCGAAATCCGTGATCTGCGCGATGTCGGTCGACAGTACAGGCGCCCCGCCAAGCAACTTCGCTACGCGCGCTTCAAGCCTGGCAAAGCTTGCCTGCAGAGAAGCCGCGGCGCTCACAGCCCGTGGACCTGCTCCCCCGCGCCGATGACCGCCGCGACGCCGTCGCGCTCCTGCGCCGAGAGTGCGGGATGCCAGATGTCAAAGATCAGAACGACCCGCCGGTCGTCGGTCGGGTTCATCGCCTCATGTTCGATCGTGTCATCGAACACCCAAGCTTCGCCCTCCCGCCATTCCCGCCGTTCCGAGCCAACGCGAAACCAGCATCCGTCTGGCACAATCAGCGGCAAGTGACAGACGAGGCGCGTGTTAGATACACCCGTGTGAGGCGGAATATGCGTATGCGGCACGAGCAGAGAAAACATCGCGTTGGAACCAGCACCCTTGATCTGCGGCTGGGGCAGGCGCGCCAGGAGCGCCATCGTCATCGGGCAATGTCGGCTGTTCGCCTCCATCGTCTTCCCGCGCTCCTGAAGGTGTAACGCGGACCAGTCGGCGCTGTTGTTAAGTGCCGCCCACTGATCGAGCGGTAGATTGTCGGAATACCGGACGTAGGGCACCTGAGTGGCCTCCTGCGCGGCGAGCAGCTTTCCTAACTCGTCCCGGATCACCGGAGTCGCCGCCTCCAGTTCCGAGAGCCATGGAAACAGGCCGCGGTCGTAGAATGGAATTTCGGGCAGGCCGGGATAACAGTAATGCGTCGGCCCTTCTCGATCGGCCTCCGTCATCCGAACGGCGTTGGTGATGAATCGGTCCATCGAAGCAGATGACACGGCAGTCGGGGCGGCCTGGACTGCATTGCGCAATCGCTCGGCCTGTCGCGCCTGCCATGCGGCATAGCGTTGTCGGGCGACCGCAAGTACCGGCACAAGTTTGGCTGGCAGTGGATCGGGTGCGTGCGCGATCGCGCGACCATAAGCAATAGCTGCGTCGTCTATATGTCCCATGGTGTGCAGCTGGGTTGCTCGCATGAGCAAGGCTGCGGGATCAAGCGGCCTTAATGCAAGAGCGCGATCCAAGGTCTTGAGAGAATCTGCGCCGTTGCCGCCTGCACGTTGCATCGCCGAAAGTTTCACCAGCCGCTCAAATGTCGGAGCGCGCGTGACCAGATCAGCGAGCAGGCTGCGTGCGCCTAAAATGTCGCCCTGTGCTGCCGCCCGATCTGCATCACGCTCCCGCTGCTCATCATCCATCACACCACCCTATGTGCTGAGGCGATAAAAGAAAAGGGCGGCGAGGCATCTGCCCCGCCGCCCTATTATTGACGGTCGTCGACGACTTAGAAGTCGGCGGTCAGGTTTACGAAAAACTGACGGCCCAGTGTGTCGTAGGTGCCTGGGAAGGTGTTTCCGTTGGCGAAACCACCCACCGAGGACTGGCTGACCAGCGGCGGCGACTTGTCGAGGAAGTTGTTGATGCCCATGCGCAGCGAGATGGTGTCCTTGAGCGGCAGGGTAGCCTGCAGATCGAAGTAGCTCTGTGCACGCAGCCTGTTGTCGAGAGCGGGCTGATTGCCCGAGCAATCACCGCTTGCACAAAGATCAACATCGCTGCTGAGCGAGTCCACCTTGACCTTACTCAGATAGCGCCAGCGCCCAGTCACCGAAATGTCGTTGGCGAAGGTCCACTTGAGATTGGTCGAGAACCGGAACTTCGGCGCGGGATTGCCGCACGTGGGTCCGTAGAAGCCAGCGCAGTCATATTTGAAGCCGCCGGTGAGCGGCTGATTGACGTAGCTGTCCAGCACGACGCCAACGAACTGCCAACGCAGCGTGTTGTTGCCGATCGAGGTACGGTAATCGCCGTTGATGTCAAAACCAGTCGTCTTGAGCGAACCGGTGTTGACTGTCTGGTTGATTACGAAGCCGCTCTCGTCGAGATAGAGCGAACCCGCTGCCACGCCCGTGGGGGTGCGATTGATCTTCGAGCAGAAGAAGGGGTCGCCGGTGCCAACGCACTGGTCAAGAATGACCTGCGCGCCAATGGTGCCGACAGCGTCCTTCACCTTGATGTTGAAGTAATCGAGCGACAATACGAGGCCGTTGAACAGGCTTCTCGGCGAAAGAACGACACCGGCAGTGATGGTATCGGCCTTTTCCGGACGGAGGTTGAGGTTACCGCCGCTGAACTGGTTATACTGTTCAGCTTCGTTAGCTACCAGGTTACCGAACTGCGCGGCCGACACACCAGCCAGAGCGCATTGGGCAGCGGTGTTGCCGTTGACCAACCCGCCAACAGCGGGACCGGCGCATGGATCGCTGCCGCCGAACAAGCCGACCTGCTGGTTGAAGAACAGCTCGGTGATGTTGGGCGAACGAACGGCCCGGTTGTACGAACCGCGGAACTTGATGTCGTCGATCGGAGACCAAGTGCCTTCGATCTTATACGTGTCCGCCTTGTTCTGCGTGGCAGCACCCGAGATATCGTAGGTCGAATGGCGATAGCCAAGGTTGATTGCCAGCGCCTGGAAGAAAGGCTTGTCTTGGATGAGGGGCAGCGAAAGCTCGCCAAAGACGTCTTTGACTGTGTACTGACCCGCGATCGGCAGGGTTGGGCCACCCTGACCGGCGCCATCACCATTGATGTATGATTGGTCAGGCTGGGTCGCCAGTTCTTCCTTACGATATTCCAGGCCGACGTTCAGCTTGATGCTGTCTTCGGCGAAGGGCGACACGAAGCCATACTTGCCAAGATCGCCGGTGATCGACGCGTTGAGGACGGTTTCCTTAGTCGTGCCGGTAAGCACCAGCGGAATGCCGATATAGGCAGCCGCCTCCGGCGTTACGCCACCTGGAGCGAAGACGTTGTAGGGGACGCAACTGGTGTCGGTGCCGTTGTTCACCGATTGGCACTGGCCGTTGGGATCCACCAGCAGCGCGTTGGCGATTCGGGCCGACGACGTATCGTTACGATAAACATTGGCGGCCTTGATCTGTCCGAACTGCGCATAGGCATCATATGAGAAAGCCTCGTTGATCTCGCCGCGCATGCCTGTAACGATACGGAACTGATTAAAACCGATGTCGTTGAAACGCGGTCCGCCTTCAATGTTGCGCTTGCCGAGCAAGAACGAGGCCGTCGTAGGCGTGCCAAAGTCGGTGCCGCAGATGGCCGTACCAATCTGGGTATTCAGCAGCGGGTTGTTACAATTTACATTCTGAACGCCGTAGAATGCACCGGCAGGTGCAATCTGCGCTTTGGTGCTGTAGTCCATGAACATGAAGTCCATGTACGGCTTGAAATGCTCGTCGATCTCATATTCGGCGAACACGCCCCCACTGTAACGGTTCGACGGACGACGGAAATAGTTGACCGGGCCGAAGTTGTAGGCATCGCGCGCGCCGACATAGGGAACCAGCGTGCCGGCGTCGGTCAGCGTGTAGCTGCCTGCAGTCGGCAGACCGGCCAGCGCCGCGTTTCCGGCGCTGATGCCGCCAATGCGGCTGCGAGCCGGCGTGCCCGAACCACCGCAGGCAAAACCATCAGTCGCAAAATCCGCGTTCAGCGTACAGGCCGAGTAGTCATAGCTAGCCTGCGTGATGGCACTATCGTGACGGTAGCCGGCATACGCAACGATGCTGCCGCGATCGTCGTCGAAACCTGCGCCCAATACCATGGTGGCGTCATAGGCACCGCCTAGGTTGGTCGTACCACTGGGGGCGCTGCCGGTCTTGTTGATCAGGCCTTGTACATAGTCGTCGTCATTCTCGTGCGAGTAGAAGCCATACTGCGCGTCCAGACGAACGCCGCGGAAAGCGCGATTCATCTTGAAGTTGACAACGCCCGCGACGGCGTCCGCACCATAGGTGGCCGATGCGCCACCGGTCAGCAATTCGACCGACGAGACCAGTGTGCTGGGGATGAAGTTAAGGTCGGCGCCTGCGCCACCGCCGATGTTGCCCGGCATCAGGCGACGGCCGTCGATCAGGACGACCGTACGGCTGGGGCCGAGGCCGCGAAGATCGATCGTCGCCGTGCCGTCTGCACCGTTCGACACACCCGAGCTTTGCCCGGCGAAAACCTGCGGCAGGGTGTTGGCGAGATCCTCGATCTTGGAATAACCGCTCTCGCGGATCGTCTCAGCACCGATCACGGTGACGGGGCTGGCGCTGACGGCGTTGGGCTGCGCGATGCGCGAACCGGTGACGACGATGGCTTCGCCCGGCTCTTCAGCAGGGGTATCCGTTACAGTCTGCGCGAACGCAGCTAGTGGAAGCATCGCACCGAAAAGTATCGGCGCAACGCCGGCGCGCAACAGCGCGGCTTTCGAAAGTGTGTTCAAATGTCCAGTCCCTTGCTCTGGAGTACGACAGACATGTCTGCCCTATCTTTTTTTGTCCGTGCTGGAGAATAAGCCCGACAGCAATTCCAGCACGACGCTACGGATGGTTTTGCGCGGGCGCACAATTTCTGTAAAGCTGCCGTTCATGTAACAGACAGCTTTTATGCCGCTGTGTAACAATTATGCCACATGGCACAGCGCTCAAGACATCCCAGCGAAAACAAAATGTTATAGCGATATGCTTCGTCTTATGGCGCTGATATTGCGTCAAACTGATGCAATGCGACCGAAAGTTGCGTAAAATCTATTATTGCGTTGCGGAAAGGATTCCAACGGGCCGGTGCTTGACTGCGTTCAGTCGCCCGTGCTTCGTCGCACAATCACTGACCAAGATCGGGAGAGCAAAATGAGCATTGATGCGAAGCCCAAGATGCCAGCGCTGGCTGTTGCCACGCTTGGATTGCTTATGACGTCGGGGGCGACGGCGGAGGACCGTATCAAACCCCGTGCTGAAGCGTTTGAGCGACTGGTGCAATGCCAGGAAATCGCCGCGGATGCCGCGCGTTTGGCGTGTTTCGACAGTCAGGTTACCGCAATGAAAGCCGGTGCCGACCGTAACGAACTGGTCGTGCTGGATCGCGAAGAGATCAAAAAAACTCGCCGCTCTCTGTTTGGGCTGAGCATTCCTCGGCTGCCCTTTTTCGGCGACGGCAATGATCAAGATGTTAAAAAGGCGGACGCCATCATCGAGATCAATGCCAAGCTGACCGCGGTCTCGTCATTAAATGGCGGCCTCTGGTCCTTCAAACTGGACGACGATACCAGATGGCAAACGATAGAACCGTTCGAGACGATCACACCTAAACCTGGCATGGCAATTTCCATCCGCCGCGCCGCACTGGGCAGCTTCCTTGCCAAAATCAATGATCGCCGTCCCGTCCGGATCAAGCGGATCGGATGAACCACTAATCGCTCGGTACGGCGCTGTCGGGTGCCACAACGCCGGCCATCGGCCCAACCACCAGCATCGGGTCGATCCGCGCGTCGTTCCACTTTAGTGCCCAGTGCAGGTGCGGGCCGGTGGCGCGGCCTGTTGCGCCGATTGCGCCGATCAGTTGGCCGCGTGTTACGTGCACGCCTTCCTTCACGTCGATGCGGGACAGGTGCAGGAACGCGCTGTTCAGTCCCGCGCCGTGGTCGATCATCAGGAGATTGCCTTCCAGCGTGAAGGGTGTCCCCGCCGCCAGCACCACCACGCCATCGGCGGGCGCGCGGACCGGGGTGCCGGTGGCCCCGGCCACATCGACGCCGCCATGATAGGCCGCCGGTTCGCCGCGATAGATGCGTTGTGCGCCGAACAAGCCTGATATCCTTCCTGTTGCGGGCCACTCGAAACGCTGCCGCCAGCCCCGGCTGTCGCTATGCACGGCGCGGGCGGCGGCGATCCGCTCCAGTTCGGGGCGGCGCAGGGCGAGGAACGCTTCGGTGCTTCTGGTCGGTCGCATCGCCGCGTCGATCCGCTCTATCCGCCATTCGCGCCGGGCGACGGTCAGGGTCCGCGTGACAGATCGACCGTCGCGCACGCTCGCCTTCAGGGTTGCAGAGGGTGGCGCGTCGCGGTCGAACGCGATCAGGAAGCGCCCTTCCGCATCGACCGGCACGTTTTGCCCCTTGAACGAGAGCACCACGGTGTTGGCAGGCGCCGTGCCGATCGCCATGCCGCCCTGCATGATCGCGCCTTCCAGCGCGAAGTTGGCGGGGAGCGGTTCCTGCGTGATACGCACTTCGGGTGCGGCAATTAGAGGCTTCGGTTCAACCACTTCCCGCGTCGGTGCGACACAGCCGGACACTGCCGCGAACAACCCCAGCATTATACCCGCGTCGACAGGCCTCACGCAGGCACCCGTCGCGCCTTGCGATCCGCCATCTCAGCCTGCACCGAAAATTCCGCGCTGGCATAAGGCTCCTGCCGCGCGATGCTCCAGTAGCGCAAATCCTCCAGCGCAATGCGCTTGCCCGATACGGCGCAAAGCACATGGTCGCTGGGGCTAAGCACTTTGAAGCTGTACGCCATGAAATGCAGCCGGGCGGGCTGATCGCGTTTGGACATCAACATCGCTTAGTTTTCCGGTCCGGAGGAGAACAAATCCTGCTGCGTCGTTTCACCATCGCGCTTTTTCGGGCGAGGCGGACGGGGCGCGGCGGGAGGTTCAGCCAATATATTCTCGATAGGCGCTGGCTCAACCCCACCCACAATAGCGTCTACAGTATCGTCGATGCCAAAGGTCAGCGTCACGCGTGCCAGCCGCTCGGCCTGCGCGCCACTGGTCACGACATGACCGCCCGCTGTCACCAGCGCAAAACCGGGTCGCGGCGGCCTGCGCGGGTCAAGCGATGCGGCTAACCGCACGAGTCCGTCCAACGCGGACGTCGCCAGCGCCAGCCGCCGCGTCAGCAATTCGGGCACAAGCCGGATGCTCTCCACCCGATGCCGTTCGCGCGCGATCCGCTGACGTAGCAGAGCGGGCCGCAATGCCCCCGCCGCGCCCGCCAGCTCCGCACGCGCATCGGTGACGCGGTGGCGCAGGCCGCGCCCGAGCCGCTCGCCCAGATCGTCGGCGCGCTGCCGCTGCGTCGCCAGCAGCGCATCGGGTGCGGGCAGCAGGCGCACTTGCGTCTCCAACCGCTCGCGCGCCTGCGCGGCATTGCGCCGTACGGCCCGCCCTGCGCGCAGACCCTGCTCAGTCAGCATCGCCATTAATTCGGCCCGCACCGGCACCGCCATCTCCGCCGCAGCCGTTGGCGTAGGCGCGCGCACGTCGGCAGCAAAATCGCACAGCGTCGTGTCCGTCTCATGTCCCACGGCGGAGATGATCGGAATCGAGCAACCCGCCACCGCCCGCACCACGATTTCCTCGTTGAAGGACCATAGATCCTCGATCGACCCGCCACCGCGCGCCACGATCACGAGATCAGGACGCGGCACCGGGCCATTCGCAGGCATCGCATCGAACCCGCGCACGGCATTGGCAACCTCCGCCGCCGCGCCTTCACCCTGCACCAGCACCGGCCAGACCAGGACATGCGTGGGACAGCGATCCTCCAGCCGGTGCAATATGTCGCGGATCACCGCCCCGGTCGGCGACGTCACCACGCCGATCACGCGCGGCAGGAACGGCAGCGGCTTCTTGCGATCCGCCGCGAACAGCCCCTCGGCGGCGAGCTTCTGCTTGAGCTTGTCGAGCAGCTGCATCAGCGCGCCTTCGCCCGCCAACTCCATCTTCTCGATCACGATCTGATATTTCGACCGCCCCGGATAAGTTGTCAGCTTGCCCGTCGCGACGACTTCGACTCCATCCGCAGGCGCGAAGGCCAGCCGCCCGGCCCCGCCCTTCCACATCACGCCGTCGATCACCGCGCTATCGTCCTTCAGGCACAGATAGACATGCCCCGATGCCGCGCGCTTATACCCCGAAATCTCGCCGCGCAGCTTCACATGGCCGAAACGATCCTCCACCGTGCGCTTCAACCGTGACGCCAATTCGCTGACCGAAAGCGGCGGTGCGTTGTCGCCCGGCATATCCTCCGCTAACAGGCGGCCCGACGGATCATAGGCAGACTCAAATTCCGGGGACATGATAGCGATGAACATCCTCTTGCTTG
>JBPPMC010000256.1:0-4397 GCA_051305835.1 Sphingobium sp. | reverse complement strand
CAGGTCCACCATCTTGGGCACCAGCGGCGAATTGACGCTGTTATGCACTTCGAAGCTATGCGGATCGCTGACCCCCAGCGCGCGCAGCCGGTCGTACACGTCCTGCCGACCGACCAGCACCGGTATGCCATAGCCGCCATCGCGGAACTGGATCGCGGCGCGCAATACGACTTCTTCCTCGCCCTCGGCAAAAACGACGCGCTTGGGTTCCGCCTTTGCGCCTTCATAGGCCAGCGTCAGCACCGAAGTCGTCGGATTGAGCCGGGCCTTCAACGACTGGCGATAGGCCGCCATGTCGGGGATCGGCTTCTGCGCCACGCCGCTATCCATTGCGGCCTGCGCCACGGCGGCGGGCACGATTTCCATCAGGCGCGGATCGAACGGCGCGGGAATGATGTAGTCCGTGCCGAAGCTGTGCGACTTGCCGTACGCCTTGGCCACTTCTTCGGGCACCGCCTGCCGCGCGAGCGCCGCAATGGCCTGCGCCGCGGCTATCTTCATCGCTTCGTTGATCGCCGTCGCGCGCACGTCCAGCGCGCCGCGGAAGATGAACGGGAAGCCCAGCACGTTGTTGACCTGATTGGGATAGTCCGACCGGCCCGTCGCGACGATGGCGTCGGGACGCACCGCCTTGGCTTCGGGCGGCGTTATTTCCGGGTCGGGATTAGCCATGGCGAAGATGATCGGCTGTGGCGCCATATCGGTCACCATATGGCCCTTCAACGCGCCCGCCGCCGACAGGCCCAGGAACACGTCAGCACCTTTCAGCGCCTCTTCCAGCGTCCGCGCGTCCGTTTTCGCGGCATGCGCGGATTTCCACTGGTCCATGCCCTCGGTACGACCCTGATAGATCACGCCGCTGCGATCGCACATGATTACCTGGTCGTGTGGCACGCCCATCGCCTTGATCAGCTCCGTGCAGGCGATCGCCGCCGCGCCTGCGCCGTTGACGACGATCTTCACGTCCTTGATGTCGCGCCCGGTCAGATGCAGCGCATTAATCAGGCCCGCCGCGCAGATGATCGCCGTGCCATGCTGGTCATCATGCATGACCGGAATGTTCATCTTCTCTTTCAGCGCCTGCTCGATGATGAAGCATTCGGGCGCCTTGATATCTTCCAGGTTGATACCGCCGAAACTCGGTTCCATCAGCGCGACCGCATCGATGATGGCCTGCGGGTCTTCGCTGTCCAGTTCGATATCGATGGAATCAACATCGGCGAAGCGCTTGAACAGCACTGCCTTGCCTTCCATCACCGGCTTGGACGCCAGCGCGCCGAGGTTACCGAGGCCCAGGATCGCCGTGCCGTTCGAGATGACCGCGACCAGATTGCCCTTGGCCGTGTAATCATAAGCCGTCGCAGGATCTTCCGCGATGGCGCGCACTGGCACGGCCACGCCGGGCGAGTAGGCAAGCGCCAGATCGCGCTGCGTCGCCATTGGTTTGGACGCAATGATCTCGATCTTGCCGGGGCGGCCCGAGGAGTGGAAGAACAGCGCCTCGCGCTCGGAAAATTCCACGTTCGATTTATCGGTCATCTATTTAAGGCCCTCCGCCGCGCGCTCATCAGTGCCCTAGCGGCTTTTTGGGACATTCATCAAGGGCGGCTTTGCATTTCCGTCCCTTTCGCAGCCGCGTCCAACTCGCTATCGCAAGCCACTATGGCTCAAAGCAGTTCCTCCTCCGCCACCGGTTCTCCCACACCGATGATGGTGCAATATCTGGCGCTGAAGGCAGAGGCACTGGATTGCCTGCTTTTTTATCGGATGGGCGACTTCTTCGAATTATTCTTCGACGATGCAAAGGCGGCGGCGGCCACGCTGGACATCGCGCTCACGTCGCGCGGCGAACATGATGGCGCGCCGATCCCGATGTGCGGCGTACCGGTGCATAGCTCGGAAATGTATCTTGCCCGCCTGATCCGCGCGGGACACCGCGTCGCCATTGCCGAACAAACCGAAACACCTGCGGAAGCCAAGGCGCGCGGGTCGAAGTCGCTCGTGGCGCGTGGGATCGTGCGCTACGTCACGGCGGGCACGCTGACCGAGGACGCGCTCCTCGATGCGCGGACCGACAACATGCTGGTCGCGGTGGCGCAAGTTGGCGCGGATTTTGGACTCGCCGCTGCCGACATCTCCAGTGGACGCTTCGAAACGATGTTCGTTTCGGAGTCGCAATTATCGGCTGAAATCGCCCGTCTGCGTCCCAGCGAACTTATAATTTCCCCGAGTTTAACCACTAACTTACCGATAACGGCACATCATTTCGATAAGGCCGCGTTCGACAGCAGCCGCGCCGAAGCGCTGCTCAAGCGTCATTATGGGGTCGCGACACTCGATGGTTTCGGCACCTTCTCCCGCGCCGAGCTTGCGGCGACGGGTGGGCTGCTCGGCTATCTCGATCATGCGGGCAAGGGCACGCTCCCTTTCCTCGCCCCGCCGGTTCGCCGCAGCGTCGATGCGCATATGGCCATCGACGCCGCCACGCGCGAAAGCCTGGAGATAGTGCAGACCATGGCGGGCCAGCGTGCGGGTAGCCTGCTTGCCGCCGTGGATCGGACCGTCACCGGGGCAGGCGCGCGCCTGCTTGCCGCCGATCTCGCCGCGCCCTTGCTGGAGGAAGCACTGATCGAGGCGCGGTTGGCGCTGGTCGCATGGCTCCACCGGGATAGCGGCACGCGCGATCATTTGAGGACGGCGCTGAAGGCGCTGCCGGATGTGGGCCGTGCTCTTGGGCGTGTCGCGATTGGACGCGGTTCGCCCCGCGATCTAGGGCAGTTGCGCGATGGCTTGCGAGAGGCGCGGCTGCTGCGCGATCGGCTGCGGTCGCTGCCCGATCATCCGGCGCTGCTCGATGAGCTGCTCCCCGCTCTGGATGGCCATGCCGATCTGATCGACCGCCTGTCCCGCGCGTTGGTGCCGACACCACCGACGGAAAGCGCCAGCGGCGGCTACATTGCCGACGGCTATGACGCGGCGCTCGACGAACTGCGCCGCCTTGCCGGTGACGGTCGCCGCGCCATTGCCGCACTGGAAGCACAATATCGCGATCAGACGGGCACCGCCTCGCTGAAGATCCGCCACAATGCCGTGCTCGGCTATCATGTCGAAGTCCCCGCCAAGCATGGTGACGCATTGATGCGCGAGGGCAGCGGCTTCACCCATCGGCAAACACTGGCAGGGGTGGTCCGCTTCAATTCGGTCGATCTCCACGAGCAGGCCAGCCGCGTCGCCCAAGCTGGCGGCCATGCGCTTGCCGCCGAAGCCGCGCATCTGGAGGAACTGATCGAGGCCGTCCTGACACGCAAGTCCGCCATCGACGCAGCCGCCCGCACCCTGGCGCGGCTGGACGTGGCGGCAGGCTTGGCTGAAAGGGCCGCAGAAGCAGGATGGTGCCGCCCGGACTTTGCCGCCGGACGCTGCCTCGACATCATCGGTGGCCGTCATCCCGTGGTGGAAGACGCGCTATCCCGAGAGGGACAATCCTTCGTCGCCAATGACTGCCGCCTGTCCGAAACCGACCGGCTATGGCTCGTCACTGGCCCGAACATGGGCGGCAAATCGACCTTCCTGCGGCAGAACGCACTGATCGTCATTCTCGCGCAGGCGGGCAGCTTCGTGCCCGCCACGTCCGCGCGCCTCAGTCTGGTCGACCGCTTGTTCAGCCGCGTCGGCGCGTCGGACAATCTGGCAAAGGGCCGCTCGACTTTCATGGTCGAGATGGTGGAGACCGCCGCCATCCTCTCGCAAGCGACCGAGCGCAGCTTCGTCATTCTCGATGAAGTCGGGCGCGGCACATCGACGTATGACGGCCTGGCGCTCGCCTGGGCGGTGGTCGAAGCCGTGCATGAAGTGAACCGTTGCCGGTGCCTCTTCGCCACGCATTATCATGAACTGACGCGCCTGGCCGAGAAGCTGGACGCCCTGTCGCTCCATCACGTCCGCGCGCGCGAATGGAAGGGCGATCTCGTCCTGCTGCATGAACTGTCGCAGGGGCCAGCCGATCGCAGCTATGGCCTTGCCGTTGCACGGCTCGCAGGGTTGCCGCCAGCGGTGCTGGCGCGCGCAAAGGATGTACTGAAGCGTCTGGAAGCGGGCAAGGCAAAGACGGGCGGTATCGCCGCCGGTCTGGACGATCTCCCGCTGTTCGCGGCCTCGCTCGCCAAAGAAGAGACGCCGCCCGATCCCTTACGCGAAGGGCTGGCCGCGCTCGATGTGGACGCGCTCAGTCCGCGAGAGGCGCTCGACGCGCTGTACCGTCTGAAAGCGCTGCTGGACGGGGCATGAATCAGCGGTTCCCTCACCCCCGCACAATCCCTACATAGCAGCCATGCCCACATTGTTCGACAGCCTGCCCAATCGCCGCGCCATCATCGACCGGCGTCTCGTTGCCGACC
>JBPPMC010000249.1:0-5422 GCA_051305835.1 Sphingobium sp. | reverse complement strand
TCACCTATTGGCTTGACTAAATGCGATCAAATGCAATGAATCCCACGGGCTGTTGCAAAAATTAGGGTGGGTATGCCGGCGTTTTCGCGTTTTCTTAGATATTTCATGGCGGTGGGTCGGCTGGGGTCCATCCGAAAGGCTGCGGACGAGCTTAATGTGTCGGCGTCGGCGATCGATCGGCAGATTTTGAATGTCGAAGCGGATATCGGCATGCCGCTGTTTGAGCGCTTGCCGACGGGGCTTCGGCTAACCGCGGCGGGCGAGATCATGATGGCGTCGGGCGCTCAGTGGCAGAAGAGCCTGGTGGACGTCCGTGCGCAGATAGAGGATTTGCGCGGTCTCAAGCAAGGGCATGTCGACATCGCCATTATCGACGCACTGGCCAAGGGGTATATCCCAAGCGCGATCCAGTCGATCCAAACGCGCTACCCAGGCATAACGATCGGGCTGAAGGTGTTGAACAATGACGCCGTGCGCGTAGCGATCGCCGAAGGGCGCGTCGATTTTGGAATATTCTTTGAGCCGCAATCTTTTCGTGGCCTCACCGTCCGCGCCTTCGTGGAGGTGGTGCTTGGCTTCCTGACGCCCGCAGGACACCCCTTCGGTCAGCAACAGGAGGCGCGGTTCTCATCTTGCGCCGGATCCGCCCTCGTTCTTCCGGCCGAGCCGCTGGCCGTGTGCCAGCAGATCGCCGTGCTGGAAGGCACCACGGGCGTCGTGCTCCACAAGAAAGCCACGTCCGATAATATCCAGATGATCACGTCACTGGTCATGCAGGGTGTCGGCATTGGCATATTGACGTCGCTGGACGTGATTACCGAAGTGAAACGCGGCCTCCTCTCGTTTACGAAAGTGTCCGACCCGATCCTGAGGCCGATGGTGCTGGCGCTTTGCACCGCCTCGGCGCGAAAGCCATCCTATGCCGCCGACATCGTTCTGGGCGAACTGGAGAATGGGTTTGCCCAGCTTGGCTATCCGATGTCGATGGAGCCTGCCGTCGATCTCGAAGGATGAATTGCCGCTGCCGATTGCCCAATCGCGACTGGCGCGATATCGGACGCTTTCTCTCACCTCCTTAATGGACTCTCGCACCATGAGCATTTCTGCCGAGCCCGAGCTGCACTTCATACCCTATGAAGATTTTTATGCCGATGTGCGGACCGTGGCGCAGAAGGTGGACGACGGCGCGTGGGTGCCCGACTTTGTGATTGGCATCGGCCGGGGAGGGCTGGTTCCCGCTGTGTATATCTCGCACCAGCTCAACTTGCCGATGCTCTCGATCGATCATTCGTCCAAGGTGCCGGGTTTTGCAGACGAGTTACTGGGCAAAGTCGCAGAAAAAAGCGCGGCGGGTACGAAGCTGCTGTTCGTTGACGATATCAACGATAGCGGCGGGACCATCGACTATATCCGCCGCTTGCTCGCTGATAATGGCTGCGACGATGGCAATTTGCGGTTCGCGGTCGTGATGAACAACCAGAGCTCCAAGGTGAGCGTGGAATATTGGGCGCAAATGATCGACCGTACACAGGACAAGCGCTGGTTCGTATTCCCATGGGAAGCGGTGGGGACTAGCGATACCATCGTCGAGGAAGCGCTTTCTATCCCCGAGCGGCTGGCTTGATCGAGAGGGCGCCGATGCGGATTTGCGTCTTCCTGGGTTCCTCTCCGGGGCGCTCGCCTGTTTATCGGGATGCTGCGGAAGCGTTCGGGACGCTGCTGGCGCAACGCGGGATCGGCCTCGTTTATGGTGGCGGCACAGTTGGCCTGATGGGCGCGATCGCGGATGCGGCATGCGCGGCAGGCGGCGAAGTGATCGGTATTATCCCCGAAGCGTTGCGGGCACGGGAGCATGATCACCAGGGGATCAGCGAACTGCATGTCGTGCAGACGATGCACGAGCGTAAGGCGCTGATGGCAAAGCTGGCCGATGGCTTCGTCTGCCTTCCGGGCGGGATCGGCACGTTGGAGGAATTGTTCGAGGTGTGGACGTGGGCGCAGCTTGGCTATCATGAGAAGCCCTGCGGGCTGCTTGATATCGGCGGGTTTTTCGGGCGGATGTCCGGCTTCATCGACCATGTCGTCGAGGAAGGCTTCCTTCAGCCCCGCCACCGCGCAATGCTGCTCATAGAGCGGGAGCCAGAGGCAATGCTGAATCGCATGGCAGGATATTTCGCGCCGCCGACCGAGCACTGGATAGACGAAAAGGACGTTTAGCGCGGCTTTGGCGAGGGCCGGACGCTGTTGCCTATCAGCTTCACCATCAGCGCTTCCAGCCGCCTTACGTCGATGGTTCGTATGACTTCGGCAGATTGCTCGCCGACACCTGGCTGATAGCCCGCGCGCCAGGAGAGAAGGTCGCCATAGCCTGCGCCGAACTGTGTATTGTAATCCACGAAGAGCATCGATCTGTCCCTGACGATCGTCGGGTCCAGCCAGATACCGGCAGCGATTTCATCCCATAATGGAAAGCCCGGTGGCATGTGGGCGATGAGCTTTGCTACGGCAGGGCTGGCGGCTTTCTTCAGCCGGCTCAAAAGGTCGGCGCTGAGTTGAGTCGCGGTTGAGGGGTCAACCGGCACCACAATGATTTTCTTCCATGGGCTGTGCGACACGATGCTTGCGGCTTCGGGGTCGAAGCGGATGTTAAACTCCCGACGCGGCGAATTCAGGTATTCGCGGGCGAAATCGGCGGCCGCGCGATTGTCGAGCGCCTGCTGTGGATTGAGGCTCCCGCCCATATAGACCAGTTCCCTGGCCAGACCGGCAAATTCCGGGTCAAGCCGCTGCGCCAGTGCCAGATTGGTCAGCGGACCGCAGGCGATGATGGTCACCTGGCCCGGATATTTGCGCACCATCCGGATCAGGAAGTTCGCGGCAATTTCGGGCGACGGCTTGGTCACGGGATTGCCCCATGAAAGGTTCACCGGATCGGTCGGGCCAAAATAGGGTGGCGCGGCTTGCAGCGTAGGTTCCGCCCACTGCTTCATCCACGCGCCTTTCCACGTCAATTTCCCGTACAATGCCTCCCAACGTTCGGTAAGCGCTTCGGAATTGAGCAGCGGATAGGTCGCGCCCTGAACGACCGGCACATCGGTACGGCCCATGACTTCAAGGCCACGCAGGGCATAGGCCGTTGCGCGGTTAGCCCAGACATTGCCGGATACCGTGGTGATCCCCAGCACGTCCACGTCATCGGCCTCCAGCAGCATGAGGTGCATAAGCGCGAATCCCTCATCGTCGATGATGACCTTCCGCGCCGGCCCTTGCGCATAGGCGGTGCTGCATGCGAGCCAGAGCGCCGCACAAATCCATAAAAATGCTGTTCGGATGACGCTGATCAATGCGTTGCCAGATAGGCGTCGAGCCGTTCGAGATGCGCCGCGATCCTGTCTTCGGGCAGGAATGATCCGGTAAAGCTGTTCCGGGCCAGGACGCCCAGTTGGCTTTTGCCAAGATTGCGGGCGTGCGCGACTGCGCGGTAATTGTCCGCCACATAGCCGCCAAAATACGCCGGATCATCCGAATTGATGGTCGCGCGCAAGCCAAGGGCAAGCATGTCTTCGACCGGATGGTCTTCAATGGCATCGACGACGCAGAGCTTCAGGTTCGAAAGCGGGCAGACTGTCAGCGTCATCCCTTCGCGGACCAGCCTGGCTACAAGCGCATCATCTTCGAGCGAGCGGTTGCCGTGGTCGATGCGATCGACATGCAGGATATCGAGGGCTTGCAGCACATATTCGGGCGGGCCTTCCTCGCCGGCATGCGCGACCAGCCGCAGCCCCTTCGCCGCCGCCGCTGCGAAGACGCGCGCAAATTTTTCGGGCGGATGGCCGACCTCGGATGAATCGAGGCCAACGGCGGTGATCCGGTCCAGCCATGGTTCGGCAGCGGCGAGCGTTTCGAACGCATCCTCTTCGGTCAAGTGGCGCAGGAAGGACATGATGAGGCAACTTGTCAGCCCATGCCGGGCCTGCGCATCGGCCATGGCGGAGAGCAGTCCTTCGACTACCACCGCGAATGGGATACCGCGGGCGGTGTGCGTCTGAGGGTCGAACATGATTTCGGCATGGACGACGCCGTCCGCCGCTGCCCGCTCGAAATAGGCGGCGGCGAGATCATGGAAGTCTTGACGTGTACGCAGCACGTCCGCCCCGGCATAATAAATGTCGAGAAAATCCTGAAGATTGCCGAAGGCATAGGCGTCGCGCACTTCCTCGACGGACGCATATGGGATGCTGACGGCGTTTCTGGCCGCCATTGCGAACATCTGCTCCGGCTCCAGACTGCCTTCAATGTGCAGATGAAGTTCGGCCTTCGGCAATCCGGCGATGAAGCTATCGAGGTCAGTCATGCGTCCACCCTAGACGGGCCAGGCCGCGCCTTCAAATGCAATGAACATCACACATCGTTGCCGAAATGAGGTTGTGATAGAAGCAGTTCGCAACGAGGAAATTGATCATGACGCCCAGGCAACTGGTGGAGACATGGGTCGAACGCTTCAATGCGGGCGATGCCGAAGGCATTGCCGAACTATATCACAGCGACGCGATCAACCATCAGGTTACGCAGGAACCTGTCAGGGGACGTGACGCCATCCGGGCGATGTTCGTCCGTGAATTTGCCCAGGCAGATATGGTCTGCATCGTGGAGGCCATTCACGAGGCAGGAGATGTCGCGGCCCTGGAATGGCGCGATCCGCTAGGCTTGAGAGGCTGCGGCTTTTTTACGGTTGTTGACGGGCGCATCGCGTTTCAGCGCGGCTATTGGGATAAGCTGTCGTTTCTCAAAATGCACGGACTGCCCCTCGAATGATCCGGTCCGACGTCCCGATCCCACGCGCATTCACCCAATATATAAGTCTGGCGAATTGCGCGGTCATCGCCCAGGATTTGCAGCGCGAACAGGCGTTCGGCGAGCGAAGCGCCCTTCGTTCTGCGCGCCAGCAGCGGTGTGGACGCGCCATCAAGAACGATGAAGTCTGCCTCCTGTCCCGGCTCCAGACTGCCGACACGATCCGCGATATGCAGCAGGTTCGCGCTTCCCGCCGTGGCGAGGAACAGCCCCCGGAACGGATCGAGCCGGTAGCCATGCGCCAGCGCCGCCTGATAGGCGAGCCCGGCAGTGTGCAGCATGGAAAAGGACGTGCCCGCCCCGATGTCTGTGCCCAATCCGACGCGGATCGCATGTCGATCAGCCTGTTCCAGATTGAAGAATCCCGAACCTAGAAACAGGTTCGAACTGGGGCATGTCGCAATCCCGGCGCGGCTTTCGGACAGCCGCTTGCAGGCCCGATCCGGCAGATGGATCCCATGGGCGAATACCGAACGCGGGCCGACTAGGCCGAAGCGATCGTACACGTCGAGATAGTCGCGCGCATCGGGGAAGCGATCGGCTACGGCGGCGCATTCGCGGACATTCT
>JBPPMC010000186.1:0-26284 GCA_051305835.1 Sphingobium sp. | reverse complement strand
GATTGGGCCGCAAACGAAGGCTTCCCCGATGCCGTGGTTGAAGCGGCGCTGGCGCACAAGACGCCCGACGCGGTGCAGGCGGCCTATCGCCGCACAACCTATCTAGGCACGGCAAATCAGCCAGGTGCCCGTGTCAAACTGATGGAGGCTTGGGGGAGCTTTTGCGTCAGTCGTTCATAAAGCTAGAAACGCGCGGCAATAATCTGCCCAATTAACAACTCTACCGATGCAAAATTGACCGATAGGAAATGTAAGGTTTGCAGCGTCGATAGTCAGGATGGCAGACGTACGCATCGCGTCGCAGTCGACCCATTATAGCCATTCAGCCGCTCATTTTCGCCTACCAGGAGCGGAATGGCGGCTTTCCTTGTTCGTGCGATCAAAACTGACCGTGTGCTGAACGTCCGGTTCGGAGTCCACTTCAAAAAAACCTGCCATCAGTGCGGGACATGCGTACCTGATATCCAAGGCGTGGGGAGACCGCATCTGCGGCCGGCCCCGTTGCAGCTATGATTGGTCGCACATGGCGTTTAGTGGCTCGTTGCAGGCAGCCGCACCTGCGTTGAAAAGCCCGCATGCTTCAAGGTGCAAATACCGCCCGGAGGCAGCCATCTTCCTTGTGCTTGAACATGTGGTATCCAGTCGGGCTCTCCTCAAGCGAGAAGCGGTGGGTGGCCAGGGCGGCGGGCGTCAGCTCGCCACGCTGCGCATGTTCGAGCAGGCGAGGAACATAGGCTTGGCCGTGCTGCTGGGCCGTTCGGACGGTCACGCCCTTGTTCATCAATACGCCCAGCGGAAACTTGTCCATCATGCCATAGACGCCCAGTATCGAGAGCGTACCGGCCTTGCGGACCGCCAGCATCGCCTCACGAAGCGCTGCGCCCCGATCGGTCTCCATGTAGAGCGCCTGTTTCACGCGATCATAGGCGTGCTGCAGGCCCGTGCCGCCTGCCTCCATGCCGACGGCGTCGATGCACGCGTCGGGGCCACGCCCGCCCGTCAGTTCCTTGAGCGCCTCGACGACATTCACCTGGGTATAGTCGAGAGTAATGGCGCCGAACGCCGCCGCCTGCGCGAGCCGTTCAGGATAGCGGTCGATCGCGATGACGCGCTCTGCGCCGAGGATCATTGCGCCCTGCTGCGCCATCAGGCCCACGCCGCCGCAGCCCCACACCGCGACCACATCGCCTCTCTGGATGTTGCAGAAATCCGCTCCCATGAAACCCGTTGGGGCAGCGTCGGAGATAAACAATGCAGCCTCGTCCGACACGCCTTCGGGAACGACGAAGCAATCGGTGTCGGCGAACGGCACACGAACATATTGGGCGTGCGCGCCTGCATAACCGCCGAAAGCATGTGAGTAGGCGTAGATGCCTGCGGTCGGGTAGCCTAACAACGGTTCCTGCAACTCAGGCTTCGGGTGCGTGGTGTCGCAAAGCGAGTAGAGGTCATGCTGGCAATACCAGCACTGCCCGCAGGAGATGAAGGAGGGCACGACGACGCGGTCTCCGGCTTTGACCTTTGTCACCTCCCGCCCGACATCGACGATCTCGCCCATGAATTCATGCCCGAGGACATCGCCCGCCCGCATCGTGGGAATAAGGCCGTCGATCAGGTGCAGGTCCGACCCGCAGGTGGTCGAGAGCCGTACCTTGAGAATTACGTCTTTTGGGTTCAGGATTTCGGGATCGTCAACGGTCTCGACGCGAAGGTCATTGACGCCGTTCCAGCACAGTGCACGCATTTGTTGTCTCCTTAGCGGTCGGTGCCGCCGTTGCGGGCGGCAGGCTGGGGGTCTGTCGTGGGGATCTCGCCAGTGAGGGCCAGGGCGCGAAATCTGTAGAGCGCCTTCCGCACGATCTCACGAGGCACGATGTGGAACAGCTTGCTGGCCGCCTGCCCGACAACGCCGCCAGGAGGGTCGAACCGCACGTCCAGATGCAGTTCCGTGCCTCGGTCCCCCGGCGCGGCACGGAAAGCCAGCACGCCTGTGTTCGGCACGTCTGCACCCTCGCGGGTGGACCAGCGAAGCTCGTTCGTGTCGGTCTCGTCAACCTCCGTGCACCAGCGATATTCCCCTCCCGCCGGGCCGTGCGCGATCCACTCGGCGGTGCGGCCATCCAGTGTCGTCACCTCCGCGAAATGCGCCCAGATGCGCGATTGGGTATCCGGGCGTAGCCACAGAGTACGCAGCTCCTGGGCGGGCCTGCCAATCGTGACGGAAGCGCGTGCGTCAGCGTCCAGCGATGTTTCGGTTTCGACGTCGTTCATGAAAATCTCCATTCTGGCTTCAGCAACAGGCTCCTTCCGAGGGGTCCGGGGGTGCTATGAGCGACTATTCTGCCTTCCCCGGGTCTGAACCCCATCGGATGTCCGCGCTCTGTTCGGCGATCGGCGGCAATCGATCTCGTCCATTTCGAAGCACAGCGTCGGCGCGACGCGGCGAACGAGCGGTTCCCACTGGCTGCGTTTATCGGCATAGCTTCCGCCATTCGGCTGTACGTCGATCCCGGCCCGCTGCAATGTGTCCAAAGCGGCGGCGTAGCTGGCCTCGTACCTCTGGTCCGTGGCCGCGGCGTTCTGGTCATCCCTCGTCGGAAAGTGCCGATCCAGAGTTTCGAGCAGCAGCAGGGCACATCGGCGCAGCGCATCGAAGGGGGCCGAGCGGATCAGCGTTTTATGCTTCTGCCGATCCAGCATGGTGTCCATCAGCGTCACGAGATCGAGCAGGATGAAGCTGAACCGTGATACCGCGTAGAGGGGCTCTCTGAAGCGGAAGTAGAACAGCAGCGGATAGAAATGATGCGCCTCCTTCGTTTGCGCGAGCGATCGCACAAGGTTGCCCAACTCGCTGTTGGTGTTGCTGAAATCTCCGTCCGGGCCGAGCCGGGCCAACATCTCGGCCGCGTCGCCCGTGCCGCCGGTCATCAGGTCCACGGTTAGCGCCAGGGAGTTTCGTTCGCGCAGGCCGGAGTATACCTGGACCAGATAGCTCAGCACCAGCGAGAGGACCGACGCGCCGATCAGCGAGTTCAGGAGGAAGAGGATACGCGTTCCGGATGTGTGTGGGGCATAATCTCCGCCTCCGACGATCGAGAGGCTGTTGCCGGCGACCAGCAGAGCGGTAACAAAGTCCCTTGGCGTGTCGCCGCTGCTTGGCCGTATTCCAGTGCCCAGTTCGGGCTGGATGATAAGCGCCGCGCCGACTGTCAGACCCAGCGCCCAGAATGCGATCAGCAAGATGACGATGAGCGGTCCTGCAAAGGACAGCATCGAGCCACGGCGGCTGCCAAAGAGTTGAGAAACGCTTCTTAGCGCTGCCCAGACAAGGCGGTTCCAGCGCGGCGCGAACAGCCCTGTGCCCGCGCGCGCGTAAAGGACGGTGAGAAAGATATCGGCGAGGAAGAGTAGCATCAATGCTGCCCCGCCGATCTGTTCGAGAGTCATGGCTCATGTCCCGGCGCGATAGCCGATGGCTACGCAGCATGCTCGGGAAGTGCGTCGGCAACTCGCCCCTCCGCCCTATAATCCGGGGGTATTTCGAAGTCATCGCGCGCAAGCCCACGGCTCGCCTCGGGGCCGCGCGGAAAGCCGCTGCGGTCCGAATAGTCGCGCCCCTTACCCGGCTTGCGACGATGTATCGCTTTGACGCCGGAATAGGCGACGAGGTCGAGCACGGTGATCCCGACGACAAGGGCTGTCGCGATCGCCGCGTAGTTCCGCTTCGGGTTGTCTGGCCTAAACGCCAAGGCCAGCGTACCTAAATCGAGCGCATCCCCCGCGATGCGGGAAGCAAGGCCGATCGGCTTGTCAACTGAGAGTGTCGGCACCGCGCTTGCCAGCTCGCGTACGCCATAAGCGCGGATCAGGCCCTCCTTGCCCTCAAGTCCGAGCGTGCGGGCGATCCGGCCGGGCGCTACCAACTCGGCAACACCGAGGCCGATCGAAAACCAGCCGAGCGCCCGCGCCAGTCGGTCGGGATTAGTGAGTGAGCTTGGACCTTTACGCTCGACCCGGGGGTCGCCCTCTGAGCGGGCGATGTGTGTGAAGTTCGTCATTAGCATAGCGACACCTGTTAGGCTGTGTGTTTTAGGGGTGGAGCATGACCTTGATGCAGCTGTCCGCCTTGTCGCGGAACGTGCGGTACATCTCTGGTCCCTTGGACAAGTTGACTTTGTGCGTGATCACGAAGGACGGATCGATCTTGTCGTCCTCGATCAGGCGCAGCAGGTCGTCCGTCCAGCGAGGCACATGCGCCTGCGCCATCCGGAAGGTCAGCCCCTTGTTCATGGCCTGTCCCATCGGAATCTTGTCGACCAATCCGGTGTAGACGCCGATGATCGAGATAACGCCGGCAGGCCGGCAGACGTAGATCATCTCGCGCAGTACATGCGGGCGGTCGTTCTCGGCCATCAGCATCTGCTTGGCGCGGTCGAGGATCGTGTCGGGCTGGCCGACATTGACGTGACTTTCGGCGCCCACGGCATCGATGCACTTGTGCGGTCCTTCGCCGCCCGTGAGTTCGTTGAGCCGCTCGATAACGCTTTCCTCCTCGAAATTGATGGTGGTCGCGCCGGCCGCACTCGCCATCGACAACCGCTCCGGCAAGTGGTCGATCGCGATCACCTGCTCTGCGCCCAACAGGATCGCCGAGCGGATGGTCATCTGGCCGACGGGACCGCAGCCCCAGACCGCGACCGTGTCGCCCGGCTGTATGTCCGCCTGCACCGCAGCCTGCCAGCCGGTCGGGAGGATGTCCGACAGGAACAGGAGCTTTTCATCGTCGATGCCGTCCGGAACCTTGATGTGTGTCGTGTCGGCGAAGGGCACGCGCAGATATTCGGCCTGCCCGCCCGGATAGCCGCCGGTGAGGTGCGTGTAGCCGAACAGGCCCGCTGTCCTGTGACCGAACGCTTTGTCGCCAAGCTCACCTTTCCGGTTCGTCCGCTGGCATACCGAGAAGTTGCCGCGACGGCACTGATCGCATTCGCCGCACTGAATGGTGAAGGGGATGACGACGCGGTCCCCCTTCTTCAGTGCATCCTTCGAAGCACTGCCGACTTCGACGACCTCGCCCATCGTCTCATGGCCCATGATGTCGCCGGGCAGCATGGCGGGTATGAGGTTGTGAAAGAGGTGAAGATCGGAGCCGCAGATGGCGCAACTCGTCACCTTGATGATGGCGTCCCGCGGTTCCTCGATAACCGGGTCGGACATCGTGTCATAGCGGATGTCCTCCTTGCCGTGCCAGACCAGCGCTTTCATGCGACTCTCCTTGTCCTGTTCCGCAAGGAGCTATCCACATGCCAACCCATATGAGCATTCGGACGGTTCCTAGGGAACTGTCCGATAGCTGAAGGGCTTGCCGGATTACCGGCAACATGTGCGAGGAGGTCGGGCAGGATGCCGCAAAACTGCGCCGACATGGGCACGGCTGGCGTTGCGCCGAAAGGGGGCGCTCCATCGGCGGTGCCCGGCCAAACCGAGGCAGCCAGGAGCCGGTCTCGCTTCCTGGAGGCGACGCTGTCGGCAATACCGGACTTCGTATATGCATTCGACCCGCAACGCCGCTTTGTCTATGCCAACCCTCCGATGCTGGCGCTGTTCGGGCTTTCCGCGGACGAGATGATGGGCACGACCTTTGCCGACCTCCACTATCCCACGGACCTCGCCGATCTGCTCAATGGCTATATCGACCACGTACTAAACGATGGAGTCACAGTAGAGGACGAAGTTTTCTACGAAAGTCCCACCGGATATAGCGCCTATTTCAACTTCTTATGGGGTCCGGTGCGCGCTGACGACGGTACGATCGAACTAGTGGTGGGCGTGTCGCGGGACACGAGCGAGCGCCGCTCCTTTGAGAAGGAATTAAGGAAGAACGAAGCCCGCCTCAATGCTGCAACCGACTTGGTCGGGATCGGAATTTACGCGTGGGATCCTGTGACGGGCGCTTTGGATTGGGATGATCGGCTGCGCGCGATGTGGGGCCTTCCGCCGGATGTCGAGGTTGACAGGGATGTGTTCGAAGGGGGCATTCATCCGGACGACCTGCCGCGCGTTCAACGCGCGATCGCGGCCTGTGTCGATCCGGCAGGCGACAGTCGCTACACTATCGAATATCGCGTGCTTGGCCGCGATGGCATCCTGCGCCATGTCGCCACCTTTGGTCAGGCCACTTTCTCGAACGATCGCGCCATCGGCTTCATCGGTGCCGCCATGGACGTCACAGCGCAGCGCAGCAACGAAACGGCCATCCGGGCAAGCGAGGCGCAGTTCCGCGGCTTTGCCGACAATAGCAGCAACCTGATGTGGATAGGTGACGCAACGGAGAGCACGATCATCTATCGCAGCGCAGCCTATGAGAGGATTTGGGGGGTGCCGCGTCCCGAAACTCCAACAGATTTTGCCGTATGGATGCAGGATGTTCATCCGGATGATCGACGACAGGTCGAACACGCGCTCCAAACTGTCACCGCCGGTGAAGTCGCGCAATTCGAATATCGGATAGTCCGGCCGGCGGACGGCGCCATCCGCTCGCTTCGCGATACCAGCTTTCCGATACGCGACGAGCATGGCGCAACGGTTCAAATCGGCGGGATCACCGAGGATATAACGCAGGACGATACGCGACAGGCCTATGTCGTGTGCAGCAGGGCCGCCGAGGCGCGTCGGCTATGTGGCATCGTCAGAGCACAGGGTTTTCACGCGCGCGCTTTCGCAAGCGGCTCTGCCTTTCTCGATGTGGCTCCGATTCTGGCGCCGGGCTGTGTGCTGATCGACCTGCGCAAATCGAGGGAGGAGGGACTTGCTATACCCCGCGAACTCAAGGCCCGATCGATCCCGCTCCCGACAATCGCACTCGACGCGCCTGGAGCGGACGTGGACAAGGCGGTCGCCGCGATGAAGGCAGGCGCTGTCGATTATGTGATCCTGAGCAACGAGGAGAGCATGCGTACTTCGCTTGCCAATGCCATGGCGGAGTGTCTCGGGACAATGCGGCCGACGACGCGCGATGAGAATGCAAGTGCTCGCGTGGCCAGGTTGACGCCCCGCGAACGCGAGGTGCTCGTCGGCCTGGTTGAAGGCGGAACCAACAAATCCATCGCGCAAAAGCTTGGTATCAGCCCACGAACAGTGGAACTGCATCGTGCTCAAGTCATGAACCGCCTGAGTGCGAAAAGCCTTCCGGAGTTAGTCCAGATCGCATTGGCCGCAGGTATCGTACCATCAACGGGAGCGGGTTGAGGCCTTGATGACCGAATGGCTTGCACAATTTGCGGCAACATCCATCGATTGCCGTGAAGGGCGCCAACGCTGCCGCTTAACCGGTTCTGGCTCCCCACAACTGCGAGGAGCCAGCTGCCTTTAAATTTCGGTGCCTTCTGCCAATGTGAGAGCATCCTCCACATCGACGCCAAGATAACGGACCGTGCTCTCGATCTTCGTGTGTCCAAGGAGGATCTGGACAGCGCGGAGATTTCCCGTCGCCTTGTAGATGATCGATGCCTTTGTTCGCCTCAGCGAATGGGTGCCGTAATCCTCGCTGGGCAAGCCGATCCCCTTGACCCATTCGTCAACCAGCCGTGCATACTGTCGAGTGCTTATATGCGCTGCATGGTCCGTGCGACTTGGAAATGCATAATCCTCCAAAGAGCCCCCGCGCAGCTCAAGCCATTTCAGCAGGCTGGCGCGTGCATCATCCATCAGCTCGAACTGAACAGGCCTACCGGTCTTTTGCTGGACGACGGTGGCTCTTGTTCTGATCTTTCGATCGCAGACAATGTCGCTGATCCGGATTTTCACCAGATCGCAACCGCGCAGTTTGCTGTCGATAGCCAGATCAAAAAGCGCTCGATCTCGAAGCCGGCCGTGTTGATCCAGATAAAAACGGACTGCCCAAATCTGGCGGGGCTTGAGGGCGCGCTTCGCGCCGACTCTGCGTCCCGCGTTCCATGATACCCGCTCGCGGGCGGCGGGATCGAACTCTGATAATCCCATGACACATCTCCTGTGGCCATGATGGCCGCAGGAAGAACGCTTCGAAGGAGACTCGACCCTTTGCCGTCCTTCCCGGTCCCTTGTCCATTCCCCGGAAGCTGATATCGAAAAACGTGCGGTCACCGCCTTCTAAACGTCCGAAAAGTGGGACGTTCCGGAAAGGCGGCTTTTGGAGAACGGAATTAGATTTCATACGTAACTCTTGATACGATTTCTGAACTGCTAAGCCCGTCCAGCGATGCGAATGCGATAATGCCAAGTTGCGGTTGGCCTGCGATTTCTGAACTGCTAAGTCGGTCGAAGTGGCCATCACCGCACCTCCGCGTTGCTGTTGGCCTGCGATTTCTGAACTGCTAAGTCCACGTGCTTAGCGATGCCTCGCGGGCAACCGTTGCGGTTGGCCTGCGATTTCTGAACTGCTAAGCCATGGCACTTGCCTTTCGGTCTCTGGTGGGTGTTGCGGTTGGCCTGCGATTTCTGAACTGCTAAGCCTGCAGCCCGCGCCGCAATCTCCCTCGCACAGTTGCGGTTGGCCTGCGATTTCTGAACTGCTAAGCCATCGAAGCTGGCCAGCACATCAACCACGATGTTGCGGTTGGCCTGCGATTTCTGAACTGCTAAGCCGCTCAATCAGCCTTGTGTTATCGGTTGGCTGTTGCGGTTGGCCTGCGATTTCTGAACTGCTAAACCAGATGTGATATTAAGTCGTTATTTTGAAACGGAAAAACACCACATCTGGTTTCAGCTTTTGGACCGAATCAATAAAAAAGCGCCAGCTGATCCGGGTTTTTCCGTTACCTCTGACGGCACTGGCTCGAAAACCGCACGATGTTTTCATACTGTTTGTCGGTAAATGTAAGGACGTGGATATCGCCCTTTTCCGGTAAATTGCGTTCAATCTTTCGAAGATACGACTCATAGCTGTCCTTGCCATTGCAAAAGCGTGCATAGACAGAAAACTGGCTCATCTCAAAACCCTGATCGAGCAAGAACTCCCTGAATTTGGTGGCTTCATGGGACTGACGTTTGGTCCCGACCGGAAGATCGAACATCACAAAAATCCACATCAGCCGATACCCGCTCAGATGCGTCATTTCTGTCATTGGTTTGCGCCGTTCATCAGGCCGCCCCATTCTATGGGTGTAGGCAGTTCAAATAGCGCAAGCTCTGCCTTGCCACTTTCAAAACTGCGCGCCAGCGACTGCGTTAGCCTTTAAGCGGCAACGGAAACTGGTGAGGTTTCAGTGCCCAGCCGCAGGTCAAATGCAATGAGTTGAGCAAAGCGTCGCTTAATTGTGGGTGTTAATGCAAGCACACCCTGACCGGCCATGCCTATTACCATGGCGTCCACAATTGCGCGAAAGGTTCTACCAGATCATCGGCGAGGGCAAAGGCATTGCCACGGTTTGCGTGATGAATGCCGATTGTCGGATGAAGCCCCGCCGCAACGATGGCGCGAGCAACAGTCGCCCGCATGACCGCATAGCCGTAATTGAGCAGGGCGTTGGCACCGTCAGCGTCACGATCCCGCCTGAAATCATTCCCCATTAGCGCGGGCCAATATCGGCGGGCCGCCTGAGCCTCTATATTGTCGGGGTCGCCTGAACGGACTTTGCGAGCGAGGAGGTCGAATGCACCTGCACCGGGATGCGCACACGTGGTCAGAAGCGCGCCTTGCATAGCGATCTTCAGCACCACGATCTGTCGCCACAACTGCTTAGCCAGAGGTCGCCCCGCCTCCCATTGCGCCCTGATGCGAGCGCCTTGTGCGTGGTGCCCTTCCAGCGGCAAGGTGACGGCGACGGGGGTGTGGTTCGCGGCACAATAGACGATCGGCGCTCCGCGCTCGGCCAATGCCGACACGATATTGCCAGACCATGTGCAGCCATGCGCGTGAACGATGACGGCATGCACATCATCCAACGCGACGCGTCCGACCTCTTCTCTATCCTTCGCTACAATCAGGAAACCCCGGTGCAGGGAAAGGTGCATACCGTCCGTTGCTATATCGACGATGCGCCACGGGTCGCGCCCTATTCTCTAGTGCCGGGATCGAAGATACGGCCTAGAGGGTCAATCCGCACTTGTCGGGCTTTTACTCTCTTCAAGCCGCCAGCCGATGAGTTGATATATTTAAAGGGATCGACGTCCTGTGGTGAAGCATCTCGTGCCTTAAGTGCCCCTGCTTCAGTTGTTGCTGCTAGGTGGAGAGAGCCGTTGGTGGAAAACTTCACAACCCTAACGATTTCTCGCTCCTCGCCTTCACGTTCAATCGCAAGAATGTCATTTTGATGCAGGCTCAGCATCTTCTTAGCAGCGGGATGCGGACGACGATGTAGGCCATCCGCCTGGTGAGCATCGAATGTCGGCACAATGTCAGACACCCATTTGCCATCGGGCATGCGCCATACGTCGAAGCGGGCATTGGAGTCGCCTTTGTACCCTTTGTAGATGCGCCCTGATTTATCCTTGATGGGGATCAGGTTGAGAGCTTCCCGCACTCGCACCCGGCGCAGCCCTTTAAATAAGGGCCGACCATTTTTGTCACTGCCAAATCCATTGCGGGAAAAGTCGGCCAGCGCTTTATCAAAATCTTTGCCGCTCGTGCCTTGAGTAGCGCGGTAAAGCACGTCACGCAGAACCGCATCCGGTATACGGTCGGGATCGGATATGTCCGCTGGCTTCAAGCTGGGGAGTGGCACCCGGTGCACGACAATAGGCACGCCCTTTTCATTAATTTCTCCTGTAAATCCGTAAGCGGTGTCATTGTGCAGCCTGCCAGCAGTCACATCCTTACCCGGCGCAGGTTTGCCCTTACGGCCATGATCCGCCTTGTGGCTGACCGTCACACCTCTCAATCTCTGTCCCAGTTCTTCGCGAAATCTCTCCCAAGGCTGTTCTAGATTTTCGAAAAGGCGGTCCAGATTCTTATCCTCGGCGAGGCCAGCTGTGCGCGCGATCCGCATAAGCAGCCTACGCGAAGTGACGGCCACCACGGCAGCGTCTATGGCATGATGGCGATGATCGAGCCGATTTTTCGGCGCGTTGCTGTGCTTGTTCTCGACAATATTGTGGTCGGGCAGGAGGCTATTAAGACCCCAAAGCCGCCGCAGCAGCGCTGTCATGCGACCGGGGATCACATAGACGCTACCTTCGGTCTTGTCGGCATAGAGGCTTTGCAGATATCGCCCTGCCATGCGGGAAAGATACTGAGTGTCGGTCAATTGACGTGCGATGAAACCACCGTCTTTCTCCACCTGTTCCATCGCATTCGGGCCAAAGCGCCATTGCTTGGAACGATGTAGGCGTGCGACTTGATCGCGGATGATCGCCGATTTGGCATCGTCACGACCCCATTTATCATAAGGCGTCTTGTTGCCCTTGGCGCGATTGCAGTGACGATGGCTAACAACCTTGTTCGCGGCGCTGTCATCCAGTGAAAGTGAATAGGGGATGATATGGTCGATGTCTGCCTCGCCCGTGAACAACGCGCGCATACTAATTTGCTCGCCACAATAGGGGCAGCGTCGGTCCAGCGGATTGGCGGGGTTTAGCTCCTCCCACATGCGAAGCATCATGCGGTTAGCTCCGGTGTCGGGGATATTGGCTTCGATCAGCTTTGCGGATCGCGCCTGTGCACCTTGCGTATCGCGCCGTATCCGCCGATTATGCTCTTCCTTGTCCTTTTCGTTGAGCTTCAACTCGCGCGCCAGCTCTACGACTATGTTGTCCGGACGACCATGGACCTTGATGACCGCATTGACGAGCTTTTCAAGCTGTCGCAGTCCGATATGGACCGTGGGGTTGGTGATCTTGCCCCAACGCTTCTCGATGGGATCATTTGGGTCTTGCGTGCCTGGAGGAATCTCGCGGCTGAGCAATTCGCCATAATAGGGCAACTGCGGCAGTATTTCTCCTGTCCGATCATCCGAATGGTGCCAGCCGCAATTTCTCACCGCGACATCGTAAGTCACAATTTCCTTACGAAGCTCTTCGAGGATGCGCGCGGTAGCAGTGAGGCCAAGCCTCCCATAGCCTTCCGGCAAGGCTGTGCGGGCGGTTAGCATCGCCGCCTCATCATTTAGGCCGCAATCTTTCGTCAGAAAATCATGGAGCTTATCCGGGTTTTCCTCCTCGATCAGCGTTTCGATAATTTGCCATTGCCGGTCTAGATTGAAATTGGGCCACGCATTGCCAAAACGTTTCTTATCCACAAGTGCGGCGAACACTTCATTCCCGTTTAGGTGCGTTCGCGTCTCGCTTGCCTTGTTGAAACTCTGGCTCGGCTGGAGTTTGATTTCCTTGGCGAGACTTTCGAACGACACGTTCCGCTTGCCGCGCAGTTTGAGAACAAGGTGGTCCCGTTCGTCCAGCTTGAGCTTGCGATTGGGCGCGCCTGGCGTGGTGACTTCGAGATGGTTTACCTCCTCATAAAGCCGCCGTTCCTGAAACAGCGGATGCGCCTTGGCGAGGCGACGCTCGCCGGGGCAGAAGGTGCAGATACCCACTTCCTGCTCTTTCAAGGGGCGCTGGAAGAAAAGGATGCGGTGCAGGGCATCATGAGCCTGCTGCGTCAGAACTCCCAGGCGATGCTTGGCCTGTTCTTCCCATATACGACCAAACTCATATTCGATATGCCTGCGCTGTGGGTAAAAGTCATAGCCTTGACTTTCGCTGTCCATCCGCACGCGAGCCGATTGGCCTTGCGCGAGGCGCATGGCGAGGAACTGGCCCAGCGTGTCCGCGCCTGCCTCTGCCATGGCGCGGTCTAGCGCCTGTGCGCCGGTCGCGATTTTGCCATCCTCGTTGCCGGTGGATTTCCGCTCTGCCTTGCGATTGGACTTAAATCCGCGCCGCTGATTGAGATGGAACAGTGCACGACCAATTTCGGAAGGCGTCAGTTGTTCTCCAAGGGCACGGGCGCGGAGTTCATAGGGGTCTTTTTCCGCTATGAGCTTCGCCTCATCAGTGTCAGCGGGCATCAGGCCGTGCGCCACCAGCGTATCGAAAAATGCCGACCGCCGCCCCAAGTAGCGATCCCGCCTGCGCCGCGCGCCTCGCGCAACCCGGCGATCTACCGCTAAGGACGTGCCTGATTGCGGGTCGCGTCCGTCAGAGAAAATGCGAACCCCGACATCGACGATTGCGGCATTATCCTCATCAATCAGACACCAACCAATGCTGTTAGTGCCGATGTCCAAACCCAATCGACGCATTAGAATACCCTACTCAGAGTTGCTCTCTATTGCTTCGTGGTCGCAAAATGCCGGGGGGTTCGCAATTGACATCTTTTCCAAAATGCGGAATAATATGACTTCAGAAATCGCAGGGCCAACTGTTAACAAGCAGTTTGACTGCACCAAATAAGGGCAAGGCTACGGCCTTGCCTTTTTTGTTGGAGTTTCTCCTGTTAGTCCCTTTTAGCGTGTACTTACGTCGAAGTAATGACCGCAATGTTGGCGGCAAATGACATCAGCAATGATGAGCCGGAATGTCGGCTATCTCATAATGATTGCTCGGAAGCCGACAGTCGGGAATGTCCCAGCTATCGCCATAGATCTCAACTGCCCTGACCACAAATGAGGGCAAAAAAGCCCCGCCGCGCGATGCGCTGACGGGGCCGAAGTTCAGGGAGGTGTCACTCAAGGGGGGAAGATTGACAGGACAGAGATAGCAAGCCTTTCCTCACATTCAATGCAGCTGTAGCACGCGATCATGGGCCAAAGCTGTTCACCGTCGCTGCCGTCGGCCTTCGGTCAATGCCTTGAGACTATCGACCCGGATCAAGGTCATGGTCCCGACCTTGACGATGTCAATCTCGCCCTCGGCAATCAGCTCATAGAGCTTGGACCGACCAATGCCGGTCATACGGCAGGCTTCCTTGATGCGCACGGTGAGCCGCTCTGGCCTGGGATCGGATGTCATGACTTGGTCTCCTTGCTGTTGGCAGGCGGCAGGCGCTCGGGTTCGGCGGTCTTGCCAAGCCGCCGTTCGACCAGTTCCATGAACCGCTGGTAGCGCACACGGCCAAGCTGCGCGGTCTCGGGATCGAACGCCGGTTGATGGGCGACCAGCGTCAGCTGATGCTGAACAAACAGGCCGAGGATTTCGGTGAGCGCATCGACCTTGCGCTCCAACCGCTCAGCGGCGCGGTTCTGCCGGTCGAGCCGGGGTCCGAAGCGCTGGTCGAGTTCGTGGCCCGCCTTGCGCTCAAGCCAGGCGTTAAGCGCATCGGTAAGGATGGTCGTCTTCGATGCGCCCGGCGCAGCGGTCAGCGCCTCGAGCTTCTCCGACAAGGCGTCGGGCAGGTAGAATTGATGACGGGTCTTGAACGTCTTCATGCGCGACGATCCTTTCGCGTGCCAGGATCGCGCTTGCGGCTGGAGATGGACAGAGCCTCTGTGGTGCCGCCCGGGGCCACCCAAGGCCGCTTCGTTCAGCCGATGCCAAGCCCCCGCGCTCGCCCGCCGATGGTCCAGCTGATGCCCTCGCCCCGCATAACGCCCGAGACCGATTTGCCCACCGCGCGCTCGAGCACGGGCCGCCAGGGCACGAGGCTGAATTCGCGGCTCTTCTCGATCAGCGCATAGCGCCTGTCACCCACCTGTACCGCCCGGCGATAGACGCCTTCGATCGGCGCATCGCCATGGGGCGGGCGATGGGCAAGGCCGGTGTCCTGTTCGACGCCTGCGATCACACGATCGAGCTCGCGCCGTTGGAGCAGGTGCAGCATGTTGCGGCGATAGCGCGTGACGCCGCCTTCTCCATCTGCCAGCTGCTGCTCGACCAGCCATTGCTGCCGCTGCTGCATCGCCGCGCGCACCTCTGCCCCAAAGCCGCGTTGCAAAGGCTCGGGAGTCGCATCGGTGAGTTGGCGATCGAGCCAGGTCTCGCCATTATGGCCAGGCAGCTGCTCGAGCGGCCTGTGCGACAGCGTCTCGATGATCACCGGTGTTTTAAGCCCCTGTCGCTGCTCATGGGCTAGGGCGTCGGCGAGATGATCCGGGCCGACCTGCCACGTTCCGTCTGCCAGGCGCTCGGGCCTGCCGATCGATCGGCGCATGGCTTCGAGGCGTCGGACATGGGCCTGAGCGCCGCTCTCGCTCATCGCGGGATCATGGCGTAGGTGGATATCGACGCTGTACTTTCCCTCATGCTGGCTGGCAATGGCAGCGACGGTGCGATCCACCGCGCGGATTTCGGCCGGGCGAGGCGAGAGGCGCATGATCGCGCCCCTTCCATAGGCCGCCTGGTCTTCGCCGATATCGGCATAATGGCTGCGGCCATCAATGCCGTCGATAATCATGTAGCGCCGGTCGCGATGCTCGTCGGACAGGCCGGTCGCTACCAGCCTTCCGATGATCGGTGTGGCTGCCGGATCGTGGGTGTTGAACAGCGCATGGTCCTGCGGCGGCCGCGCGATGCCCGCCTCGCGCAGTTCACGGTTCAGGGTGCGGATGATGTCGCCGCGCTCGCCCATCCGGCGCAGGGTTGGCTCAAGGTCGGGATCGAGCGTCCATTGGCTTGCCGTGCCTTCACTGGCGAGGCCAAGCTGGGCCAGCGTGCGCAGGCGGCCGATACGCAAAGCGTGGTCGCGCGGATCGCTGGTGGTGATCATCAACTGGCGATCGCCATTGGCTTCGCGCAGCAGGCGGCGATCGATGCCGGTAAACCGCTCCTGGCCGATCTCGCGGTCCTGCGCGGCCATGATCTCTTGGGTTGTGCGCGGGCCAAGGTCGAGGCTCACCAGCTCTTCTGCGCGGGCGCGCAGACCCTGGGTTAGATAGTCGCGGGCGATGACCAGGTCATTGCCCCGTTCGTCCACGCCGCGCAGCATGACATGGCTATGGGGATGGCCGGTGTTGAAGTGATCGACTGCAACCCAGTCGAGCCTTGTCCCCAGATCCTTTTCCGCCTGGCTCATCAGGCGTCGGACGAGGGGCTTCAAGTCCTCATACTCCGCGCCATCTTCGGGCGCGACGACGAAGCGAAACTGGTGGCGATCCCCTTGCCCGCGCTCGAGGAACTGCTTGCCATCGGCATGGTTCTCGTCTGGGCCGTAGAGCGCGCCGCGCGCGCCCTCGCGGGTGGTGCCATCGCGCTGCAGGTAGCGCAGGTGCGCGGCGGCGGCCATGCCCTTGCCCCCGAGCTTCACGATCCGCGCCTTCACGACGACACGGCGTACGCGCATGCCGGACATGCGCTGTGATGCACCGAGGTCGCGGCCCACGCCCGCGCCGCGCCCGATCGCAGCGCCAGTGAAGCGGCGGCCCCTGGCGCTTGCCACGCCCCCCGCGCGGCGGGCACGGGCAAGCGTGTGGCCGACGCTGCGATCCTTCGCACCAATGCGACCGAGCCAGAGTTCGAAATCATCGTCGCCGGGCATGCATTCCTCCTCTTGGTCCACAAAGAACAAGAGGATGGGCAAGCCCAATAGCCCCATTCAAGGGCCTCCACTTTGTGACCCGCGACACCGGTCTTTGCTGCTACCGTGGAGGCAAGGCCCTTTCCATGCCTCCATCGCAAAGCCTGTGCAGACGCCCGATCGCTGGCCTCATAGAGGCAGCGCTTTAATCTTGCCGTCCCTTCTATCCCCCCAGTTTCCGACTCTCCGGACGCCTATGGACAATCACCACCGCTGCCACCGACGACCATCCCGGGCGCAGTGGACCTGCGGATCGTCCGCATGATCCTTGCGGTCACTCCACAAGAGCCGTAGCGCGCATGGGCAAGCCTGAGACGCTGGAAAAGCGTTGGATGCAAGAGCCAGAGGGAAAGTAAGATGCTGCCATCACACACCTTGAGCGTGTCGATCAACCATAGCTGGCAGGCACTCTATGAATGGATCTGGCGACCGGAATTCTTCACCAAATGGGCATCGGGTCTTGCCGAATCCGACCTGCGGCAGGAAGGCGATCTATGGCTTTCCGATGGCGCGGACGGGCTGATCCGCATCCGGTTCACGCCGCATAATGACCATGGGATCATGGATCATTGGGTCGATACGGGCCGCGGTTCCGCCATCTCTATTCCGATGCGGATCATCGCCAATGGCGACGGGGCCGAGGTCCTGCTGACGCTGTTTCGACAGCCCGACATGGATGACGAACGCTTCTCGGCGGACGTAAAATGGGTGATGCGGGATTTGAAGAGATTGAACGCCCTTATCGAGGCCTAGGCGGCCTTGGCAAGGTCTTCGATCCGTGCGCTGCAAAGCTCGCGGATCAGCTCCTGCAACAGCGCGACCCGTTCGCTGAGCCATGCCAGTTGCTCCGGTGTGATGGCATATTGGCGCGAGTAACGCGCCTTCACATAGGCCGCGCGCAGCAGCTCATAGCAGCGCCGCTCGAACTTGGTGTCGGCAGGCCAAACGGCGGCAAGACGGGGCTCAAGTTGTTCGGTCTGGGACCGTAAACGGTTCAAATTGTGGGTCTTGGGCGAGTATAAAGTGCGGACCAGAAACAGGCAATGGTAGAAGCGTTCGGTGGCTTGGTGGAGGAGAAAGGCAGCTTCTTTAGGCCGGTCCATTCCCTGAACCATTTGGCTAGTTTTGAAGAATGTTTCTGCGCTGGCGAACCACTCGTCGAAGTAATCCTGCGTCTCCTGTAGCGCCTGATTTGCCGTCAGCGGCTGCGGTTCGGCCAGCGGATGATCCGGCTCCTCGAACAGGAGGATGCCATCGCGCACGATGTCCATGAAGAAGTAACGGCCGAGCTTCAACTGGGCGTTCACGTCGTCGATGCTGTGGTAGATCGGACTGACTTGGGTACGCAGGCGTGACCCATCGGCAAGCGCGTCGAGCAGTTTGCCTTCTGTCTTCATCCAGAACTCGGCGCCGTCAGTGAAATCCTCGCCGCTCACCACGACGAGGATATCGAAGTCGGAGAAATAGCGGCCCACCGGGTCCTCGACCCAGTCGCCGCGCGCATAGCTGCCGAACAGGATGATCTTGAGAATGCGGCCCTGCCGGTATTTTTCATGGGATCTCTTGGCGGTCGCGGCGGCAAAACCATCGCGCAGCGTTTCGACCACGAAATCCAGTTCGCGGCGCTTGGCCAGCGGCAGGGTCACATTCTTGTCCGTGATCGATTTCATGGGGCCAAGCCTTGCGGCAAATTGCGCTCATGCCAAGCAAAAAATCGGCAGGGGCGGATTAGGGAATGAGGATGGCTGGCGGCATGATCGCCGCCAGCCATGGGTCAGGATCATGCCGCCTGCCGATCCGGCTCGGCCTCTGCTGCCAGCTCTGTGTCGTGTTGCCACTGATCCTCTCGGGTAGATATGCCCAGCGATCGATCGACGCTGCCGACCCCGCCGCGCGTCGTGTATGCGCTGGGCGGAAACTGCATCCAGCGTGGCACCCAGCCCTCGACCTTGGCGCGCCCGTTGCTGCCGGTGAGGCCGTCATGGACGATCCCGCGCTGCACCTTGACCGTCGCCTTGGCATGGGCTTGGGCTAAGTCGGGGCCTGCCACATCGGCAAGGATATGGTTCATCACTTCGCGGTCGCGGATGAGGTCGAGCAGCGTGTTATCAGGTTGCCAGACGCTCGTCATCGTGACGTCCAGTTCCCGGCCCAGCGTCTCGATCATAACCGATCCCGGCTCTAGCGTCTCGGCCATCACCACGGCGAGGATGCTCATCACCGTCGCGTCATCCATGGTCAGCAGTTGCGCGAACAGGGCGTTGATGTCGCGATCATAGCCATGGCCGATGACGGTCGGGGTGTCGGGATCAAGGCCAAGCAGGTCGAGCGCGATGCGCCGTTCGCTGTCGAACGCGGTTTCCGATGCGCAGGTCTCGACGCTCTCGCTGATCGCGTCGGTCGCGCCACGCTGGGATGCCACATCCACCCGCCACAGGCTGCTCCCGCTGATTGCGTGGGCGACCATGACCCGCATCGCCATGGCAGGCGCGCAGGCAAGTCTGGCCCGCACGGCAGCATGACGATGCAGGTCGACATAGCTGGCCATAGGAGCGGAGAGTTCGGGGCGGACCGGCTTTTCCCGCATGTCGCCGCGTTCCAAACGCCGTGCTTCCTTCTGGCTGATATAGCCCTCATGGATAGCGACGTCCCCGCCATGGCCGACCGCGATATAGATGCGACCGCCCTTCTTCTTGGGGCAATGGACATACTCCCAATGATGGAAGGTCTCGCCTCTGGGCAGGACAAGGACATCGTTCCATCCCGCCTCGCGATAGTCTTCCGCCAGCGTAGTGATCGCGTCCTCCTGCGCCTGCCAGAACTGGCCTGCATCGACAAAATAGCTGTCTTCGCCGAACAGGTCGGCGACGATCTCGCCTGCATAGCGGGACAGGTCGAACAGCGCCTTGCTGGTGGCGATGGCGTGACCGCCCATCAGCCAGCTTTTGAGCGCATGGCCAGTCGGGGCGTAGCTATTGCCATCGTCCAGCAGGGCCAGCCATTCACGCTGCCTTGGCCGGGACGCAAGGGTCAGGTGCCGGACCGTGACAGCATCGATATTCCCATTGCGATAGAGGGTGCGGATACGTGGCAGCAGATTGCCCAGCGCCAGCGTTCGCTTCACCTGCAGGGATGTCAGGCCGAAGGTCAGCGCGATGTCGTCGGGTGAACGGCCTTCCCTGACCAGCCGGGTGAAACTCTCCCAGCGGGTCACGTCGTCGGGATCGAGGCGGGCGATATTCTCGATCAGCGAGGCTTCGAGAGCGGCGGCATCGTCGCCTGCTTCCATGACCGCACAGGGCAGCGGATCGATGCCGCCACTCTCCTGCGCCACGGCAAGGGCGGCATGATAGCGCCGCTTGCCTGCCACGATCTCATAGGTGGAGGGACTGCCATTCTGCCGCACGATCAGGGGTACGAGTATCCCCCGCGCTCGGACAGAGGGCAGGATGTTGGTGAGGTCGGGCTGCTTCTTCACGCCACGCATGTTGGCAGGCGAGACCGAGAGGCAGGCGATGTCGATATGCTTGAGTTCCATGTCTTTCCGCTCCTTCTCTAACAGCGCACCGGCCCCGGACGGCGGGGTGGGCGGCAGGAGCGATCCGGCAGTCCCGCCGAACAAGGCGGGCCGCACCTGGAAGGCCGGAACGCAAGAGGAGGAGCGCGCGCAGCGTGGCTTGCGGCACGCCGCGGCGGGACTAGAGGAGAGGGACGCCCACCCCGCTTGTTCGGTGGCCGCAACATCCTCATCGCGCCAGGCGCGATGGCCGCTGGCCGGTCAGGGACCGGCGCGCGTTCGCGATCGTCACCCGGCAGGGACGAGACAAGCGCAGCGCAGGCTCGGTGGCGCGCAGCGACATAGAGCGCGGTCCCGACCAGGGACACGCCACAATCTTCTATATCTATTTGGCCTTGGGTGTGACCCAGACCTCGACCGGTGCGACGAATTTTCCCGGCGCGGGCTTGCCGACATGGACGCGATCGGTGGTGACGAGTTCCCCGCTCTCCAGGTTGAAGCTGGCCCAGGGCTTGGGCATACGGCCAAAGGTCATTTTCTGGATGGGCTGGCCGGTGGCCGAATTCATGATGGTGGCGATGATACTCATCGGCAAGCCGATAACGATGGCAGGGCCTGCCTGTCCATGGCCGCGGTTGATAAAACCGTTCAAGTCGCGA
Source organism: Sphingobium sp. (assembly GCA_051305835.1). GTDB lineage: Bacteria > Pseudomonadota > Alphaproteobacteria > Sphingomonadales > Sphingomonadaceae > Sphingobium. Next base: position 5,682 of record JBPPMC010000186.1, on the reverse strand, counting down.
CGCCCGCTTTGCGCCAATATCGGCCGTCAAAGATGCCGCAAAAAAATTCCGAAAGCGGCCGTTCAGAGAGCTAATACGGCGTTACCGACAATTGGTGGCTCGCTGTCGGGAGACACTTCTGGGCAGGACGGCTAGGCAGATCGTCGAAAAGGCGCGCTATTCGATGTGTCGCACTCGTACCTCAATTGATCGCGCTGGCGCGGTGGTTGGTTCAGTTCGGGTGCAATTGCCAACTTGCATCCATGCGGTCGCTGTTGCACGGACTGGCGGGGGAGAAGCGCAATGGATGAAGACGACCTTATCGAGCAACTGGACAAGCTTCTCACGTCGCGCTGCGTATCCTGGTTGTTCGGGGCGGGGATCAGCCGGAGCGCCGGCATTCCGCTAATGTACGGTTTGACAGAACGGGTTTTCGAGTTGGCAGACGCCACGCCTGAAAAGCCGCTATTGGTTACGCTGAGGGCAGATCTGCTACCTGGTTGCCATATTGAGCATATTCTTAGTTACCTTGCAGACCATATCGCAATTGCCGAGCGCTCCGTCGCCCAGACGTCGATACTTGGCGGTGCTCCTATCGCATTGGATGTCCTCAAGCGGACGCATCAAAAGACCTTGGACTGGATCGCCTTGACCGTCAGATGGGGCTATTTCTCCGGACCGCCGCCTGTTATCGGCTCGGCCGACAATCCGATTATTAAAATCGACGAACATGTCGCTTTTGTGCGGGCCTTGTTCAACGTCACGCTTGCCGGAGTCGCGGAACGCAGAGGCGCAGTAAAGCTTTTCACAACTAACTATGACACTCTTTTGGAGGATGCTCTAGCCCTCTGTGGCGTCTCTGCCTGGGATGGCTTCGATGGCGGCGCCGTCGCTTATCGCAGCTATCGATTTGGCGCCCCGGAGCCAAAATCTGGCTATGGCGCGCATATTATCAAACTTCACGGGTCGATCGACTGGCATCTCGATGAGGAAGGCCGCATGTGGCGCGTGCGCGCGGGTGACCTTTATCCCGCGGCAGAACGGCGTGTGCTGATCTACCCCCAGTCCACGAAATACGCGGCAACCCAGCGCGATCCTTTTTCCGCCCAATTCGACATTTTCCGTCGACAACTTTGTGCCGGGGGCGGGCACGTGCTCGTCACATGCGGCTACAGTTACGGCGACGAGCACATCAACGACGAAATTTCTGCGGCAATGGCGCGGGGCGACAATGATGCCGCCCTCATCGCTTTCGTGTCTGAAGCAAATGGCGTGCCGGAATGTCTCTCAAAATGGCGCGATTTGTCTTGGGGCAAGCATATCTACATTCTGACCGAGCGGGGCGTTTACGTCGGCAGCGATGGACCGTTTCTTGCGCCCGCCGCCGGGGATCGCATGTGGTGGACGTTCTCCAATTTAGCCCAGGTGCTTTCCAACGGTATCCGGGAGCAACTTGCATGACGAATTTTGCACCCGTCTCGGAACTCAAGATCGGGCATGTCGTGGAGGTATCGGGCAGCACCGCCAAGGTGGAATTGTTTGGTGCAGTCGCTGAACTGACCCGAACGTATGCAGGACGGGTCTACGATATTGGTCAGCTAGGTAGCATCGTAAAGATTCACTTCGGCCGTCGGATCATCTTCGGCTTCGTTACTTTGCTTCGGATGCGCTCGCAAGAAATTGCGGAAGCGGGGCACCCGATACCGCCGGATGCAGACCAGCGAGTAATGGAAGTAGATCTTTTCGCCGAGGGAAATTGGAGCAACAAGAGAGGCGCCCTTCGTTTTCAACGAGGAATTTCGACATACCCCTTGCCCCAGCAAAGTGTCTTTATCCTTACGCAAAATGAAACCGCGCTCCTTTATTCCTCTGCAGAAAAACGGCCGAATGACGAACCATCACCGCTAATCCCATTCGCGAAGTATATAGGTTCTGAGGGAACAATCTGTCGGGCAAATATCGACAAGATGTTTTCCACTCACTGCGCCGTACTGGGATCGACGGGATCGGGCAAATCCGCTGCTGTTGCGGCCGTTCTCCATGGCGTAATTGAGCATCGCCCGGTCGCTTATCAGGAGTTCCATCCGCGCATCATCATCATCGACCCACACGGCGAGTACAAGCAGGCGTTCGGTGAGGCTGCAACCGCGTATCGCGCTTACAACCCGATGGCCGGTGAAGACGCCGACGCCATTCAGATCGACCTGCCCTATTGGCTGATGTCTGCGGATGAATTCCGCTCACTAATTATCGGCAAGACCGAGTTTGAAGCCACGTCGCAACACAACATTGTCTACAAAGCGCTGACGCATGCGCGCATGGTGGCCGCTGGTCTGATTTACCCGGCACCCGCTTCCTATGGGGGCGGGGATCCAGGCGATGGACTGGCCCTGGACGAGCCACGGCCACTGGCCGGGATGGCTGAATTAGTCGGGCGGTTTGACCGGGATAAACCGCGCCCGTTTTCGCTAGTCGAGTTCGAAAACCACATTCTTTATGCTCAAGCTGCGCGAATTCAGAGCGGTGTCGTTGCAAAAGTCACTGACAGCGACTTTTCAAGCAAGGGGTTTAAGTCGATTCTCGACAAGGTCGCGGTGCTCCGCCGAGACCCACGCATCAGATTCCTAATGAGCGAATGGCAACCGGCCACCGCTTTGACATTATCTCAGATCATCGTGCAGCTGGTTGGTAACAACATCGCTGGTGGCCTAGTGTCGAGCATACGCATCGTCGATATTTCTGGCCTGCCAAACGAAGTGGCTGGTCCTCTGGCGGCAATGCTCGCCAGAATTCTGTTTCTTTATAAGCTCTACCAGACCCAACAAGAACGTGACAGGGATCCACTCCTCCTCGTTTGTGAGGAGGCGCATCGCTATGTGCCGGATCGGGGCGAGGCGGAATATGCAGCAGCCCAGTCGGCAATCCGTCGGATCGCCCGAGAAGGCCGGAAATATGGCTTCGGCCTGATGCTCGTTAGCCAACGACCGGCAGACGTCGACAGCACTGTAATTTCGCAGTGCAATACCTGGATCGTTCTTCGCCTCACCAATTCAGCTGACCAGCAGCACGTTGCCCGCTTTTTGCCTGACGGGCTAGTCGGTATGGTGCGGGCTCTCCCTGCATTGGCGCAGCAAGAAGCCCTGTTCGTTGGTGAAGCGGCGGCTTTACCTGCACGGGTGCGCATCCGCGATTTGGCGGAGGCACAACTGCCGCGGTCGGCCAGCGTATCCTATGTAAATGGATGGCTGCATGCGCGACCCACGTCTGCCGAACTGGACGCTATTACTCAGCGAATGGCTACATAAGCTCGGATGAGCTGGCTAAGCGTTGATCACCTCGGGCACGGGATGTCGTGCTCCTCAGACTGCTTGGCTAAAATTGAGGACGAAATGACTACTGGTGCAGGCCAAAAAGGCCAAGCGGATCGTCAAGACGTCGCTGCGAGTAAGCGAAAGCGACGAGCAGGAGAATCTGCTCGAACAGTGTGGGAAGATGCTGGCGCGGACCGACAAGGGCGCGTTTGTCTGGGTCTACGGCGACGGCGGCACGCATGTCGTGCCCGTCTGGGAGTGCTCGAGCAGCGGTATGTACCCCCGGAATATCTCCAAGGCCGCAACGTCGCTGAGCAGTTCCGCGACGTGCTCGACTGCTTTTCGGGCGATACCGGCCTCGTCGCGCCGGACATCTTTGAGAATGACTTCGCGCTTGCGGCCTTCCTCGAAGAAATCGCAGTCAAGCGCGTCGTAACTATCAAGCTCGCGCCCGCCGAGAGGCGCACATGAGTACATATACCGTCGATCGGCTCGCCCGACGCGGCGCGCGCCACGCGCTAGCGCTCCTTCTTCAGCACATCCGTGACGGCGACGAGCCGTTCGTCACCTATGGCACGATCGCGCGCTTTTTAGAGGTGAAGCTCAAGATTCCCAGGGTGTTCCCGACCCATATCGGCTCGGTCGCAGGTAGGATGATGGACCTGATCGAGGAGCAAGCCCCGCAAGCCCCGCTGATCAACGCGCTGGTGACGAGGCCGTCTGGCATCCCGGGCAAAGGGTTCGGCGGCTATTACGACCGGCGCATCCGGCGCGACGGCGAGCGGAAATGGATTTCCCTGCCGCGCGGCCGCAAAATCGAAGTCGTCGCCCAAGTACGCGCTGAAGTTCGCCGCTATACGGAGTGGGACGCGCTCTACGCGAAGCTATTCGGCGCCGTGCCGCCCAAAGCGCCGAAGCCAAAGCGCTACAAGGAACGCGACGGCAAGCCGGCGGAAACCGATCGGCCGACCGGGAAGGGTGAAAGCCCCGAGCATAAGAAGTTGAAGGACTGGGCGGTAAAGAATCCAGCCGCTCTTGGACTCACTCATGCCTTCAAGGGCACACCCGAGATGGGGCTGCTGTCGGGCGACCGCATCGACGTGCTGTTCACCGACGGCGCATCTTTCGTCGCCGTCGAGGTTAAGTCGACCCTGTCGACTGACGACGATTTGCGGCGCGGCGTCTATCAATGCGTCAAATATCGCGCCGTGGTGGCGGCGCAGGAAAGCCCGGTGTCGGTAGCGGTTCGCACGATGCTGCTTACCGAGCGCGAGCTGCCTGATGATCTGAAGACCCGCGCGCGTGAACTCGGGGTGATGCTAAAGGTCCACGCGATCAACCTCCCGCGCAGTCGCTGACCTTCGCAACTCACGGAATGCGGGTTGCTTCCGCACTGTCGGGAGGGTGACGCTAGTGCCTTGCCTCGCCACAACGGCGCTGTCTTGGTAATGTCTGCTTCTCACAGCATTCACCGCAAAAGCCGCCCGTCTTCATACGGCCAAATGACGCCTGATCAATGTAAAAATGTGGGGGTGGGTGTGGGGCTAAAGGTATGCCTTGCTTAAAAGGCTAGCAATTTCAGCGTGGTAAATACCTGGTTCGATACAAGCCCTGCCACCAATCTTTTCAATGACTTACGCGAGTCGGGTATCTTGACTGATCTTCACCTGTGTAATTCAGTGTAATTGCTACAGACCAATATCAATCGCGCTCAATGCTTGGTCGATATGACTCGCGTGGACGTGAGTGTATCGCAGCACCATCGACAGTGTTTTATGTGCGCTGATTTTTTGTATGGTTAGAAGATCGACATTGGCCTGAACCAGTCTGGTAATGGCGGTTTGACGCATGATGTGTGGTGTCACCTTGGAAGGTGAGAGGCCAGCCGCAACCACGGCTCGCTTGAAACCTGCATCCATATTTTTCCGGTGTGGGTATTTGGACTTATTAACCGAAGGAAAAATCCATCCGGTTTTATCTGGCTCAATTCTACGCCGTTCATCGAGTTGAGCGGCAAGGGAGGCGGTAATCGGCTGTTCACGTGCACCTCCCTTGGCTTGGGGAATAAATATCCGGTTGTTTTGAAAATCAACTTGATCGTAGCGGGTGGCTACAATTTCGCTGTGTCGCATGGCTGCATTTAAGCCGAAGGCTACAAAGAGGTAGAGCCGTTCGTCGATGTCTACCTTTGCCGCCTGCATGAGTTTTTCGGCCTGCAACTTGGTCAATATGGTAATCGCCTTTCTCGGCTCATTACCTTTTGATCTGCCCCCCGCTGAGTGGCCCAGAGACTATGATAGTCTGGACCACGGAAGGGCCATTGAAATGCCGAGCAAGAAGCACAAGCCGGAAGAGATTATCGGCAAGCTACGTGAAGTTGAGATCGTGCTGG
>JBPPMC010000183.1:0-3537 GCA_051305835.1 Sphingobium sp. | reverse complement strand
GAACTCAGCCAGCTCCGCTGCTTCGTTGCCGCCGCCGAGGAATTGCACTTCGGCCGCGCGGCGCAGCGCCTCAACATGACGCAATCGCCGCTCAGTCGGCAGATCCAACTGCTTGAGCGCATTTTGGACGTTATGTTGCTGGAGCGAACCAGCCGACAAGTTAGCCTGACGCCGGCGGGCCGCGTTTTCCTGATCGAAGCGCGCCGGATCGTACGCCTGGCCGATAGCGCCGCGCTGTCGGCCAGGCGCGTGGCGAAGGGCGATGCGGGGCGCGTGGCCATCGGTTTTACCGCTGTGTCTGGCTACAATGTCGTCCCCCGGATCGTCGCGCAGGCGCGGGCGTCGCTTCCGAATATCGAGCTTGAATTGCGGGAGATGGTCTCCGGCGATCAAGTCGATGCCCTGCTGACCGGTCTCATCGACATCGGTTTCGTCCGTCCCCCCATCGACCGGCATGAGTTCGAGACGAATTGCGTGTTGACCGAACCGCTGTTCGTCGCACTGCCGCCGGGCGACGCGCGGCAGGCGAAGGCCTCGCTGGAGCCGACGGATTTCGACGAGCAGCCGCTCATCATGTATTCGCGGCAAGGCGCGGGCTATTTCCACAACATGCTGGTGCGCCTGTTCGACGAAGCCGGGGTCGCGCCGACCTATGTGCAGCATGTGACGCAGATTCATTCGATGCTGGGATTGGTGCAGGCGGGCCTCGCCGCCGCGATCGTGCCGGAAAGCGCGACCGGCCTGCATATGATGGATGTGCAATTCCGGCGGCTGGTAACGGCGCGGGAAAAGCCCGTCGAACTGCACATGGCGTGGCGGCGCGACAATGCCAATCCGGCGCTGCCCGCCATGCGACAACTGTGTGCCGAGGCGACTGGGTGAGCGGCTTCGATCGCCGGACCGTCATCGCGGGCATCGCCGCAATGCCAGTCGCTGCTTCCGCTCGCACAGCGCCGCGCGCCAGCCCGGTTGCGCACACCGCCCATGGCAAAGTGCGCGGATCGGTGGAACGCGATGTGCTGGTGTTTCGCGGCGTCCGCTATGGCGCGGACACGGCGCTTCGCCGGTTCCAGCGTGCGCTGCCGCCCGTGCCGTGGGGGGGCGTGGCCGACGCCACGCGCTACGGCCCTGCCGCTCCACAGACGCGCGCCGGGGAAGCTACGTCCGAAGATTGCCTGTTCCTCAACATCTGGACGCCCGCGCTGGATGTGGGGAAGCGGCCTGTCATGGTCTATCTTCATGGCGGCGCGCACAGCCATGGCTCGGGAAGTGATCCGCTTTACGATGGCGGCAATCTGGTCAGGCGCGGCGATGTCGTGGTGGTCACGCTCAATCACCGGCTGGCGGGAATGGGCTATGCCTATCTCGCGCAACTGGGCGGCCCCGCAGAGTCGGGCAATGTCGGCAATCTGGACATCATTCTTGCGCTGCAGTGGGTCCGCGCGAACATTGCAAACTTCGGTGGCGATCCGGGCCGCGTAATGCTGTTCGGCCAATCGGGTGGCGGGGCCAAGGTGGTGACGCTGATGGCGATGGCCGAAGCGCGGCCCCTGTTCCACAGCGCGGCGACCATGAGCGGCCAGCATGTGACGGCCGCTGGTCCCATGCACGCAACGGCGCGGGCGAGGGCGTGGATGGCGAAAGCCGGGGCGGCGGACTTTGATGCGTTGAAGGCGTTGCCCGTGGACCGGCTGGTCGAAGCCATGGCGATGACCGATCCGCTGGAAAACAAGGGCGAGATCAGCTTCGTCTCGACACTCGATCATGGCGTATTGCCGCGCCACCCTTTCTTCCCCGATGCACCGCGCGAGGCCGCGCATATCCCCCTGATCGTCGGCAACACGCATGACGAGACCGCGCTCTGGATCGAGAAGATGTTGCGCGCTGGCGACACGACATGGGACAATCTGGCGGCCCGCTATGCGCTCCAGACGACCAAGGATCTTGCGCCGGATCACGTCATCGCGCGCTATCGCCAGCTTTACCCCACGCGCACCCCGGGCCAGATCCTGCTGGCAGCGACCACGGCGGGCCGATCATGGCCGGGCCATCTGATCCAGGCCGAGGAGCGCGCCAAGATCGGTGCGCCGACCTGGATGTATCAGCTCGATTTCCCCAGCCCCGAGGCCGGTGGCATTTTCGGCGCATTCCATACGCTCGATATTCCGCTGGTGTTCGATAATGTCGATGCGGAAGGATCGCGCACTGGCAATGGCACGGATGCGCGCAGGTTGGCAGGGCAAATGGCCGACGCCTTCATTGCTCTGGCGCGCACCGGCAATCCCAATTGTCGCGCGATACCGGCATGGGCGCATTATGGTCTGGACCGGCGCGAGACGATGATCTTCGACCGCAATGTCCGCATGGAAAATGATCCCCGCCGTGAGGAGCGCCTGCTGTTCGCCGCCGCTCCCTATATCAAGCCGGGCGGTTGATCCTTGCACCACCGTGCCGGTGGCGTCAGCGATGGTTCCACGGAAAATCGAGCGTCGGCCGATTGGCATAGCGCGTCATCGCCAGCTTCAGCCTTGCCCCGCATCCAGGGTCGATCCGCAATGTGAAGGATCGCTGACCCACAGCGATTGTGCGCCCATCCATCGTCACACTGTCGATGCGGTGTTCGGCATAGGCGCCGCCCTGCACGGTGATGGTCCGCGCTTCCCGTGCATGCAGGTTCACCAGCGTCACCTCGGTCGACCGGTCCCCCAGCGCATGCACTAGCGCACCGACATCCTGCGGCACGCCTGCACGTTTCGCGACGGGATCGAAGTATCGCAGACGGCAATGCAGCGGCACTCCGCCCTGCGGCGGCGATGTCTTGGACCATGGCGGTCGCGCAATGTGGAGGCCGCCGGTCATCAACTGGATCAGGCTGGCCACGCTGGCCGGATTGATCCCGATCGGCCAGTCGGCAAGGCGCGTCTGCGGCGTAGTGCTGTCATTTTCCCGCGCCGCAACCTTTTCGGCGACCTGCGCCAGATCGGCGGCAAGGGCTTCCTCTGCATAAGAGGGGTTGCTGCCCTCCAGGAAACGCACCCATGGGTGATCCCCGGCGGCTGCGCGATCATCGGCGCGCTGCGACATGTACCAGATCTCGAACCCATTGGTGCGATAGGGGCCGGGCTTCCAGCCATACCAGCCATCATTGCCAAACATGGTTGGCGTGCTGAGCGTCCCGTCGATCTTGCGCGCCTGTGCATTGATCTTCGCGTTCTGCCTGCGCCACAGATCAATGTAGCGTTGATCGCCCGACAGCAGCGTGCCGCCCATGAAAGCCGTGATCGATCGCGGCACGCGGTTGCGATTCTCGCGCTCGCCCGTCTGCGGCACGATCGGCGAGAAACTCCAGCCATAGACGCCCGCCCACCAATTCGGGCTGACGGTGCCGTCCAGATTGACCTTGCTCGGCAGGATATCGCCATTTTGCGCGGCGCGATCCACCCACGCGTCGAGATAATCCAGCGCCCATTTGCGGTAGAGATCGCCGCCGCCCAGTGCATAGGCATTAAGCCCGAGCGTAGTCGCCTGCAGGTTCAG
>JBPPMC010000151.1:0-3024 GCA_051305835.1 Sphingobium sp. | reverse complement strand
GACTATTGTCATTATTGATCCTCTCCCTTGTCTGTTTTCAGGTCATGCGCGCTCCGCAGGGAAATGGGCGACATGACGGGGGGAGCAGGCCGGGGATGCAGACATCCGGTCGCTGGATCAGAGCTGGCAATTGGCGGCGCATCGGCATGGCGCGTATCCTGATCGGCAACATGTGTTCGAACGCGGGAGACTATCGTGGAAGCGCGCCAGGTCAAGCGTGCTGAAGTCACGTTAACCTACTTGTGATGTTGATAGCCAGTTCGCCCGGGCAGCGGCACCGGCTGCCCGTCGAAGATCAGGCTTAGCCCGCTGCCGTCAGAAAACCGACCTATAGCGGTGGCAGGAACGGGGAGAAGCACATCTCCAGACGCGGCGAACAGCAGCTCATAGTCATCGCCACTTGTCGCCGCGTCGATCTGCGCCTTGCGGCCACGCAGGGCGAGAAACGCATCCGACAGCGGGATAGTCTCGATGGTCACGGCCAGCCTGCTCGCCTGCGCCAGCCGCGACGCGTCGATCAGCAACCCGTCCGAAACATCCATCATCGCGGTGACATGCGCGGCCAGTGCCTGCCCTTCGGCAACGCGTGGCTGCGGACGGCGATAGGCCTCGACCAGCGTGGCAGGCGCGCGCGCACCGGCTTGCAGCAGCTTCAGCCCAGCCCCGCTATCCCCCACTGGCCCGGTGACATAAAGCACATCACCTGCCCGCGCTCCGACACGCGAAGGCACTTTTGCAGTGGTCGCTTCGCCGATCGCCGTCAGTGTGAAGCTACGTGGCGCGCCCTCGGGCATCGCCACCGTATCGCCGCCTACCAGCGGCATGTCGAACTGCTCCAACGCGGATCGCAGGCCGGTCAGAAACGCCGCATCCCATCGGCCATCGCCCGAGAGCGCGTAATTCATCAGGCATGCCAGCGGCCGTGCGCCCTTCGATGCGAGATCCGACAGATTCACCGCCGCCAGCTTCCAGCCGACGCTGTCAGGCGGATCATCGCTCAGAAAATGCACGCCTTCGACCAGCGTATCGCTCGTCAGCACAAGCCGCGTACCGCCAACCTCCAGCACAGCCGCATCGTCCTGCAAGCCCCGCGCCGCCGGATCGGTCGCCAGCGCTCGCAGCAAGTCGATGAAGGCGGCTTCGCCACTCACATCAGGCCCACTCGATCAAGGGCGCGCAACCTTGGCGACGGCGTCCAGCAAGCCATTTACGAAGCCCGATTCGCGCTTGTCATAGAAAGCATGCGCCACGTCGACATATTCGCTGATGACCGTGCCAGTGCCCACGTCGATCCGCGCCAGCAATTCATAGGTTCCCGCGCGCAAGATCTGCCGCATCGGCTTGTCCAGCCGCTCAAGGCTCCAACCCGCTGACAGCTTGCCCGCGATCAGCCCGTCAATCTCCTCGCGCCGGGCATCCACGCCCTTCACGATATCGTCGAAGAAGGTCTGCTCTGCGGCCGCATATTCGACATCCTCGATCGTCTTGCCCAGCCGATGTTCATGGAATTCATGCAGCAACAGCGGCAGCGGCTTTGGCTCCATGTCGAGCTGATACAGCGCCTGCACGGCGGCAAGCCGGGCGGCGGAGCGGGATTGCGCGCGATCGTTCATGCTGGAACCTTGATCCGGGGGACGCCAATAAAGTCGCGCTTGCCGATCGCCAAACCTTTACTGCGCAAAATATCGTAGGCGGTTGTGGCATGAAAATAGAAGTTCGGTAGCGAGAAGGACAGGAGGAAGTTCTCTGCGGCGAACTCCAGGCGCCGCTCGCCTAATTCAAATACCATGTCACCACCGATCAGAGACTCCATATCCTCTGGCACAATGGCATTGAGCGCCGCCAAGGTAGCTTCGAGTTGTTCTTTCAGCTCTGCAAAGCTGCTCGGCGGAGGCGTCATGTCGGGACCGAATTTGCCCTTCTTGACGCCGTTGATCGCCCCGATCGAATGCACCGTTGTCGATTTTACCTGATAGGCGAAAGGCAACATGTCATCAGCAAGCCGTGCATTCAGAATATCGTCAGCAGGCAAGGCTTTTTCCGCACAGAAGGCCTCAGCCTTGCCCATGAGACGCAATACCGATCCCAGTATCTGGATATAGGACGGAACCGTCGCCTGATAGAGAGAGAGGGCCATGGTCGTGTTCCTTCAAGGATGCGTAAGTTGATTGAGCCGGAGCGATACCGACGCGGCATGCGCCGGCAATCCCTCGGCCTGCGCCAGCGCCACCGCCGCCGGGCCGATTGCGCTGATGGCAGCCTGATCCAGCGCAAGGAAGCTGGTGCGTTTCATGAAGTCCAGCACCGATAGGCCCGACGAGAACCTGGCGCGGCGTCCGGTCGGCAACACATGGTTCGGCCCGGCGACATAATCGCCCACGGCTTCGGGCGTCATCCGGCCCAGGAACACCGACCCGGCATGGCGCACCTGTGCGAACAGCGCGTCCGGATCGTCCACCGCCAGTTCAAGATGCTCGGCCGCCAGCGCATTGATCAGCGGGATCGACGCCTCCAGATCGGGCAGCAGAATGATCGTCCCGTTCGCATCCCAGCTCGCCCGCGCCACGGCGGACGTAGACAGCGCCGGTATCTGCCGCTCCACTGCCGCCGCGACGGCATCGGCAAAGGCTGCATCGTCGGTCAACAGGATCGACTGGCTGGTCGGATCATGTTCGGACTGGCTGAGCAGGTCCGCGGCGATCCATTCCGGGTCGTTCTTCCCATCGGCCACCACCAGGATTTCGGACGGCCCTGCCACCATGTCGATGCCAACCACGCCATAAAGTTGCCGCTTGGCTTCCGCGACCCACGCATTGCCCGGCCCGACGATCACGTCGACCGGCGCGATCCGCTGCGTGCCATAGGCCAGCGCGGCCACCGCCTGCGCTCCGCCGACGCGCCAGATTTCGCCGATCCCGGCAATCTCCGCCGCGGCCAGCACCATCGGATTGATGACGCCATCGGGCGTAGGCGTGACCATCGCGATCCGCTCGACGCCCGCCACCTTGGCAGGGATCACATTCA
>JBPPMC010000098.1:0-2377 GCA_051305835.1 Sphingobium sp. | reverse complement strand
ACCAATGGTTCCACTTTCGCGTCGCCGGCGGGGTGGGGGAGGACGTCACTCTGCGCATCGTCAATTGCGCGGGGTCGGCCTATCCCGACGGGTGGACGAACTACAAGGCGCGGTTCAGCGAAGATCGCGAGAACTGGTTGCAGGCCGACACGGATTACGCCGATGGCGTGCTGACGATTCACTTGCAGCCGGACAGCAATGCCGTGTGGGTCGCCTATTTCGCGCCCTATTCGATGGAGCGGCACCACGACCTGATTAGCTGGGCGGCGAATCAGCCGGGTGTCGAGACGCGCGAGCTGGGGCAGACGCTGGATGGACAACCCCTCGATGTAGTGACGCTTGGTGAAGGACCGAAGCAGGTGTGGCTCTATGCGCGCCAGCATCCCGGCGAGACGATGGCCGAATGGTGGATGGAAGGCGCGATCGAGCGGCTATGCGACATGGAGGACAGCGTCGCGCGGCTGCTGCGGCAGGAAGCGACGTTCCACATCGTGCCGAACATGAACCCGGACGGCAGCCGTCGCGGGCACCTGCGCACCAATGCGGTCGGCGTGAACCTCAACCGCGAATGGCATGAGCCGAGCATGGAGCGCAGCCCCGAAGTATTCCTCGTCCGTGCCGAGATGGATCGCACCGGCGTCGACTTCGCGATGGACGTGCATGGCGACGAGGCCATCCCCGCGGTGTTCGTAGCAGGGTTTGAGGGGATACCGTCCTTGAAGCAGGATCGTCTCGACCTCTATAATCGCTTTGCCCAGACGCTGGCGGCGCGGACGCCCGACTTCCAGACGAAGCTGGGTTATCCGATCGGGCAGCCGGGGCGCGCCAATCTCTCCATGTCCACGACGCAGCTGGCCGAGCGGTTCGGGGCCGTCGCCATGACGCTGGAAATGCCATTCAAGGACAATGACGACTTGCCCGATCCTGATTTCGGCTGGTCACCGGCACGCTCCATGCAATTGGGCAAAGACTGCCTGGCCGTGCTGGCGGAGATCATCGGCGACGTTTGAGAGTGGTCCACACCACTTCGTCTCCCCGGATCAAGTCCGGGGAGATGCAAAAAATCTCCCAATCTAAAACGCGGTGGTGAGCGCTGCCATTTGCGCATTTGTCGGCGCGGGTTCCGCGCTCTCATCGCTCGCTGGCTGATCGCTGGCGAAGGACCACGCGCTGAACACTATGCCGCCCGCCCAGAACAGCGCCGCCCAGCGGCCTCGGAACAGGCGGGAGAAGTTGAGACCGGGCATGTGCCGACAATAATGGCCGGCGGTTAAGGGTTAGTATCACTCCTTCCAGTCTACCTCGTCGCGTTCCAGCATCCGGACCATCGCCGCGAAATCCGCCGCGCCCTCGCCGCCGGGCAACTGCACGCCCGCCATGTCGCGTTGATGCACGGCAATCACTTTGTCCGGAATCAGCGCGGGCGTGCCTGCCGCTCCGGTCGCGACCTGGATTTCGCACGCCCGCTGTAGCGCCCAGTGGCGGAAGAAGGCGGAGGGCAGGGTCTCGCCCATGACCAGCGTGCCATGGTTCCGCAGCAACATGATGCGCTTGTTCCCAAGGCTCTCGATCAGGCGCATGCCTTCTTCGGGCCGGATCGTGATCCCCTCGAACCCGTGATAGGCGATCTGCCCATGAAAAGCGGCGGCGTAGAAGTTGGTCGGCAGCAACCCCTCCTGCGTCGCCGATACCGCCATGCCCGCTGTCGTGTGCGTGTGGATGATGCAATGCGCGTCGGACAAATGCCGGTGAAAGACGCTATGTTGCGTAAATCCCGCCTTGTTCACCGGATAGCGACCGCCGTCCAGCACATTGCCGTCAATGTCGATCTTGACGAGGTTGGACGCGCGCACTTCGCGGTAATGCAGGCCGAAGGGGTTGATCAGGAACGCGTGATCCTCGTCCGGCACGCGCAGCGTGATGTGGTTGTAGATCATTTCGTCCCACCCCTGCCGCGCAAAAATGCGATAGCAGGCGGCGAGTTGCTGACGGGCGGTCCATTCGGCATCCGACATGGCTTTGCCGTGGGCTTGGGAAGCTGTCGCCATTGCACCTCTCCTTATTGACATTGATGTCGATAGACCACAGGGCGGCATCCTCTGTCGAGGGGGCGCCATGCCGTTCATGACGGAATTTGCTGCTTTTCGGGCAGGCCAACACCACGAGGGGTTGAATTTCTGCGACTCTGCTGGTAACGCGCCTGCCACACGCCGCAGACCCGCTCTGCGACGACCCCTTACTATTGTTTACGGCCGGCCCGATGGGGCATATGGATGTCCCGGCGGTTCGACTGTTGTTCGATTGGAGATTGAAGGCCTCATGCAAATCATCGTTCGCGATAACAATGTCGATCAAGCGTTGCGCGCGCTCAAGAAGA
>JBPPMC010000057.1:0-16600 GCA_051305835.1 Sphingobium sp. | reverse complement strand
CAGTTTTCCACCCGGTGCTTCGCGCGAACCGTTCAACTTATGCTCCTCATTGTGCGACCGCGCGTATCTGCAACCGCCTGAAACGGGCGGCGAAACGCTCGCGCGCGGAAGCCCGATACACGCCCTGCTTGTAATAGACACCTGCCGCATCGTTGAAACCGATAGCGCCGCGATAATCGACCAGCCGCAGGCCATTGCGCCATACGGCCAGCCTGCCCTCGCCGAACGGATCGAACGTTACTACTATCCTAATCCTGTACCATGTGCCCCGCTTGATATCGTGCGTATCGTCATAATGCCGGGTGGTTACAAAGCTATTGTCGGTGGAGATGCGACGGGGGTCGGCGCGGCTGACGACGCGCATGCGCTCACCCGCCATTTCCAGTGCGAAGGGCGGGCTGTGCGGTGTCTCCCCCTTGTCAGACGCGGATTGCAATTGCGCCAGGAGCAGCCACGCCGCCGTGTTGGAGTGGCCAGGTTCGATCATCATGTCGAAAGAAATGTCGAATGGCCGACCGGCGGGGAGCTTGCGGGAGCTGAACATTTCGGACCGTTCCTTCGACGATCCATCCCCGGGAAGATGATCGCCGGACCGCACTTCAAAACGATCCGCGCCTTTGACTGATGTTCGACTCCACGGATTGCCCGCATTTTGCGCACGGATCAGTCCTACATTTCCCAAGGGTTCTGCGTGCGCGATGGATGCGAGCGAGAGTATCGCGAGCATCATCAAAAAGCATCGACCATACGAAGCGGAGTGTGAAGAGGAGCCATTTTTGATCATGCCGCTTCACGATGCTCGGGAATGCGGCGCGCGCAAGCGTTGTTTTGCTTTTCGCGATGGGTCACGGCATAAGTGCCGGAAACAACAGTGCTGACAGCGCGCGGCGCACCCCCTATCGACGTCACATCATGGCTGGAGTTCACATAATTGTTACCTGTTGAAGCCATGACGACTGCCATGGATGAGCCGCGGGTCGCGATAGTGGTGCTGAACTGGCGTCGGCCGCAGGAAACAGTGGCCTGCGTGTCGAGCATCATGCAACTCGATTACGGCAATATCGACATCATCATCTGCGACAATGACTCCGGCGACGGTTCTGTCGAGTCAATCTCCGCCGATCTTCTGGCTGCGTTGCCGGGCATGAACGAGACGCGCGAAACCCGATTGTTCCCGAGTTTCACATTCCGGAAAGTACCGCCCGATCTGCAAAGCATTGAGGCTGGCGCGACGGACGCTGGTCGGCTCTGGATCGCGCAGACCGGACGAAACGGTGGATATGCTTTCGGCAATAATGTGGGCATCCGCCTCGCGCTGCTCGCGTCCCAAGTCGAATATGTCTGGGTTCTCAACAATGACACCGCCGTAGACACAGGCGCGTTGCGACCCCTGATCGCGAAGATGACGGGTGATCCGGCCATCGGCATCTGCGGCGCGAAGGTGCTGTATTCGGAGCTGGATGGACAGATACAGACGCTGGGTGGTGGGCGCTTCCTGCCCTCGCGCGCACGATGCGAGCAAATCGGCGAAGGGCTTGCCGTGGACAAGGCCATCGACGCGCAAACGGTCGAAGCGCAGATGAGCTATGTGAATGGTGCTGCGGCCCTCGTGCGCCGCGATCTGATCGAGCAAGTCGGCTATATGGACGAAGGCTACTTCCTGTATTGGGAGGAACTGGACTGGGCGACTCGTGCGCTGGCGTCCGGCAAGTACCGGCTGGGCTATTGCGCCGGCGCCATCGTCTATCATCAGGTCGGCGCGTCCACCGGCTCCAACGATCATGGCATTCCTTCGCTGGGATCGACATACTGGATGACGCGCAGCAAGTTCCGGTATCTCAGGCTGCACCGACCCAGGGCATTGCTGATCGCCTTCCCATTGTTGCTAAAGGCGGTGGCGAAGGAAGTGCGGGCAGGGCGGCGCGCCCGCGCTGCCGTGATGCTACGCGCCGCGCTCAACTTGCCCATGAAGCCGTGACGACGAGCAGCCGCCATGTCGATTAAGAAGTCTCTCGCCTGGATGGGTGGCGCGCAGGTCATTTCGCTGGTCCTGCAATTCGCTTCCACGGTCGTGCTCGCGCGATATCTCTCGTTGCATGAGGCTGGTATCTATGCGGTGGCGTTGGCGGTGGTCGCCGTGCTGGCGCTCATTCAGAACCTGGGGTTGCAGGCGCTGATCGTGCGCGAGGAGGTGCTGACGCCGGAAATCTCGACGACCGCCTTCACGATCAATGCCCTGATTTCCCTCTTTCTGGCGGTCGTGATCGCCGCGATCAGCTTTGCGGGCGGCACGTGGCTGGGCGATCCCGGCGTTCAGCGCGCCCTTTCCGTATTGGCCATCACGCCGCTGTTCCAGATACTCATCTTCCTGCCCGCCGCCACCATGGAGCGGGAAGGGCGGTTCAAGGAAATCGCCCTGGTCGGCACCGCTGGAACCGTATGCGGCACCATCGCGACCATCATCCTCGTCCTGTTCGGCTTCAGCTATATGAGCGTGCCCTATGCGCAATGGGTCACCGGGACAGTCACGGCGATCCTGATGACGATCGTAGGTTCGCGGCATGTGAGCTTCCGGATCGGCTTCCAGTCGTGGCGCAGGGTAGGCGATTTCGGCCTGCAGATGCTGGCCGTGTCGGGCATTAATTCGGCCTCGACCCGGTTGTCCGATATCGTCCTCGCGCGGCTGCTCGGATTGTCGGCCCTTGGCCTGTATAGCCGCGCTAGCAGTCTGAACGGCATGATATGGACCAACGTCCATCTGCTCATCGGGCGCGTCATGCTGGTCGATTACGCTGCGCTTCACCGCAGCGGACAGCCGCTTCGAGATCGCTATCTTCGGACGGTGGAGATCGTGACGGCACTCCTCTGGCCCATGTTCATCGGCTTCGCAGTGATCGCCAAGCCCTTCATCTTCACTGTCTATGGCGAGCGCTGGGTTCCGGCGGCTGTGCCATTGGCGCTCATCATGCTTGGGTCGGCGATCCAGGTCGCGATCACGATGACGTGGGAGTTGTTCGCCGCCACTGGCCAGCTTCGGACGCAAACACGGATAGAATTTATCCGCAGCGGCGTATCCCTGTCGGCCTTCGTGGGCGGTTGCTTCATCAGTCTGGAAGCCGCCGCCGCCGCGCGCGTGGTGGACGCATTATTCGCGCTGTTCCTCTACCGCCCGCATCTCAATCGCATGACCGGTACCGTGTTTGCCGACTTCCACGGCATCTATGGCCGGAGCGCCTTGCTTACCCTGCTGGCTTGCGCCCCGGCGGCTGGTCTCAGCGCATGGTCGGGCTTCGCGGCCAACATTCCGGTCATACCACTGGCCGGAGCCATTTCCCTCGGCATCGTTCTTTGGGCCGCCGGGCTATTTATGCTGCGGCACCCGTTGGTGGCTGAACTGCGCCGTCGACCCGCTGTTGCCGGATCACAGGAAGCCTGAAGGCCAAGCCTTATCGTGCGTCTGTCGGTGGTTCATAGTGCGAGCCTTTCCGAATATCCGGGTCCGCCTTCTTGAAAACTCCGCTTATGGTGCGCCACACAGGCTTCCGATCGAGAGGTATCGCCTCAAACCATAGTCTCTCGCTTGGCAGCGGGCGGATCAGGCGTCCCTCGCGAACCCATGCCACCAGCAGGATCGACAGGAACAGCGCATTTTGTTCGAGCAGCAGGGAAGGGCTGATGACGCCCATCATCGCACATAATATGCCGTTCAACTGCAAGCCGCGATAGCCGGACCCGTCGTTCCGGCCCAGCGACGGAATGATGCAGAAATAAGTGGCGAAGAGGAATGCTATCGTGCCCGGTATTCCGAACAGGACCAGCGGCCCGATAATGCCAAGGTCGGTCGCGTAGAGTGGTTCATATTCCGGCGTCTTCAGGAACGTCTGGAGATCCCCGAAGCTCCCCGGCAACCCGATGCCGAAAATCCAGTGCTGATGGATGCTCTCCACCGCCACGCGATATTCGAGCGAACGGGCATAGGCCGATCCATCCCATGACATCCACTGAAAGGGGTTCCAGCCGGGGATCGCCAGGCCCGCCAGCAGAATGCCGGATATTAGGAGGAAGACGCTGAAAAGCGCGATCCGCGTGCCAAGGCCAAGGAGCCGGATCGACGACAGCAGCATGATGATCAAGAACAGCAGCCCGAACGTCCGGAAACCGCTTAACCAGATGGCATATGTCGCCAGAAGGAAGATGAGCGTTCGCCGAAGCAGCGGCGTGCGATAGCTGGTCAGCGCATAATATACGACGAAAGAGGCAAAGCCGGACGCAAGGTAAAGGCGTGCGCCGCGCTCCGTGTCGCCATTGTGAATAGACCGGTTTTCACCCAGCGCACCGCTCAGGATCAGATTATGCCCGGCCACATAGATGAGCATGTAGATCGTCGAAACAGCGAACAGCACTTTGAGGATCGTGGTGATCGATACGCGGCTGCGATATAGCGGCAGGAAGCTCAACAGCGGGAAATACTGCAATATCGCATTGAAATTATAGCGTTGTTCCGCAAGCCGCGCGAACAGCACATGTTCGAATATCAGGAACAGGATGATGGCGAGGGCTGGTATGACCACGGCCAGCCGGATGCGCGGCACCGGGAACACCAGGTAGAACAGGAAGACCAGCAACTGTACGATGTACGAAGCGAATGTCGCCTGTGTCCAGAACAGGTCGAATATCGTTGCAGCCTGAACGACGATAGCCGTTAGCAGCGCGACGATCATGGTCAGGTCAAAAAGCGTCGGACTCCCCGGACGGCGGCTTGCTCTATACATCCAGCGCCTGCTGGCCGACGATAGCGCGATGCGGTGACGCGATGTGAAAGCGGCGCACTATCCTGTCTCCTTCATGACGCGCTCGTGTGCAGGACACACTGCAATACACAAAGATTATTCGCAGGATCGCAGAAACTTCGTGCCCGGCAGTGTATCTCACCACGCTATCACCGATGGCATATATGCAGCCGGTTCGGAACCTACGTCAGACCAACTTCCGTCGGACCGAAGGACGGCATGCCGGTTCAGGTTATGGCATCACTTGATGCGCGGACATTCTGGACGAATGTCGATGCCGGATGTCAGCCTTATGTATGTGGAACGCGCAAGCGGTGCGGCGCGGAGACATCGGCGCGCCGGGTGACTTCATGCTGAGCCTTTGCCTGCCGCACGTTGCTGCCCGCAGGTACGCTCTCGGTCAGCCACACATTGCCGCCAATGACCGATTCCGTGCCGACGATGATCCGGCCCAGAACCGTGGCTCCGGCGTAGATCACTACATCATCCTCGATGATCGGGTGACGCGGTACGTCTTTCAGCAACAGCCCGGCATCATCGGTGGGGAAACTGCGCGCGCCCAGTGTGACCCCCTGATACAGCCGCACTCGATTGCCGATGATCGTCGTTTCTCCGATGACGACGCCGTTGCCATGGTCGATGAAGAAACTTTTGCCGATGGTGGCGCCGGGATGGATATCGATACCGGTCCGCGAATGTGCGGTTTCGGAAATGATCCGCGCGACCAGCGGCGCGCCCAGCTTGTAGAGCTGGTGCGCAAGCCGGTGATGGATGATCGCCAGCATGCTCGGGTAGCAGATCAGCACTTCATCGACGCTGCGGGCGGCCGGATCGCCAAGGAATGCCGCCTCGACATCGGTATCCAGCAGCACGCGTTGTTCGGGCAGGCTGCGCGCGAAAGCACCGATGATTCGTGCCGCTTCCGCGTCGATATCGTGCACATTGCCATCACGTGCAGAATAATACAGCTCCAGACGGATCTGCCCGTACAGTCGGCTGAGAGCGGTGTTCAGCGTTTCGGATACGAACGCATCTTCATTGTGGATGCGCACGAAACTGGGACCGAGCCGGAGCGGAAACAGCGCACCGCAAAGGGATGCCGTGATCTTGGCAAGATCGGCCCGGGAGGGAAATCCCTCTGCCCCATATTCTACGTGGCGCTTCTGTCCATTGCGCCACTTTGCCCGCGCGACCCTGAGGTCGTTGATGATAGAATCGTGATCCCAATATCCCTGACGGCCGGATGGCGTTTCGATATTATCAGTCATCCCGGCCTCGTTCTTCGTCAATAGTGCTGACGGCGATCTATCCGACTTCGGCCCCTGCAACGAAATGAGTTTTGCTGCGGCGTCGCGAAGCGAATCTTATGCGAGCGACCGTTCGAGCGACAACGACACGTCGCGGCGAACGGCCATAAAAGCCGAGCGCCGCGTCATATGCCAGTGAGATTCAGCGTGATTCAGTAGTTTCCGGGAGGATCGCTCGCGGGGAAACTCTCATCGATTTGTTCGTCGACGACATCCCAGTCGTCATTCGCGATCCCACGTTGCTGCTCCGGACCTGCGTCACGGACATGGCCAGAGCCTGATGGTGTTGAGCCTTTCAAACGCGCCTGTGCCGACTGGTTCAAGCTATTATAGGCAACGACGGCGACACCGGCCAACAATCCTAATTTGATCAATCCTCGCATTATGCTCTCCTCTGGAAGTTGCAGGACCATTGCCGCCTCGCGAACTGGCTCAGATCCCTATCGTCACCGTCGCGAAACAAAGCACTTTTCTATGCAACGTGGTCCGGGCGCACCTGTTCCCTCTGCGGCGCTGGAAAGTGACGACAGTTGATCAATGATATGAAGCTGTTGTCGCTCCCGGAGGGAGAAAGGCAGCCTAGACCTTCGCCCGCATCGCGTCGGCGGCGTCGCTTGCCAGCCGGTCGGCGCGCTCGTTATCGGGATGGCCCGCATGACCCTTGACCCATCGCCAGTCGATCTGGTGGCGGCGGGTCGCCTCGACCAGTGCCTGCCATAGCTCGGCATTCTTCACCGGCTTTTTGTCAGCCGTCCTCCAGCCGTTTTTCTGCCAGCCAAACACCCACTTGGTGATGCCGTCCTTCACATAGTTGCTGTCGGTGGTCAGGATCACGTGACAGGGGCGCTTCAGGGCGTTCAGCGATTCGATCGCGGCCATCAATTCCATGCGGTTATTGGTGGTCAGTTTCTCGCCACCCGACAAATCCTTTTCATGCGCGCCGGACCGAATCACTGCGCCCCAGCCGCCGGGGCCGGGATTGCCCTTGCACGCGCCGTCCGTGAAAATCTCGACCGTGGTCGGCTCGCTCATGATCCGAGCAACATGGTCGGCTCGGCCTGCGCATAGAAATCGAGCCGCCGCAGAAACGCCAGCGGATCCTTGCGCGTCACCATCGCACCGGCAGGCGTGTTGATCCAGTCATAAGCGCGCGTCAGCAGGAAACGAAGCGCCGCGCCACGGCAAAGCGCGGGGAACGCAGCCCGTTCGTCGGGGGATAAGCCAAACGCCGCATCATATCCCGCCACCAGCGCCGTGCCGCGATCGGCATGATAGGCACTTCCATCATGCGCGAAGCACCACGCGCCATGGGTGACGGCAAGGTCGTAAGCGCGAATGTCGGTGCAGCTAAAGTAGAAGTCGATGAGGCCGGTCACATCGTCCCCGATCATCAGCACGTTGTCAGGGAACAGGTCTGCATGGATCACCGCGTGCGGCAATTCCACCGGCCAATGCGCGTCGAGCCATGCCAGTTCGTCGGCCACCCGTTTGCCAAGTCCCGGCGCTATGGCGTCGAAGTCGCCACCGCATTTCGCCGCAAGATCATGCCAGCCCGCCGGGTCCAGCGCATTACGCCGCGTTCCCGCGAAATCAGCAGCGGCACGGTGCATGTCGCCCAATGCCGCTCCTGCCGCCCGTGCCTGCGCGGCCGTCGGCTCGGTGACTGATACGCCTGTCAGAAATTCGATCAGGCACGCTGGTCGGCCGCTCAATTGCTGGAGCTTGCCGCCTTCACGGTCGCTGATGAAGCGCGGCACCTTGCACCCCCGCGCGCCAAGGTGATCGAGCAAGTCCATGAAGAAGGGCAGGTCGGCCTCATCCACGCGCTTTTCGTACAGCGTCAGGATGAAGCGGTCGCGTGTCGTCTCCAGCAGGTAGTTGCTGTTCTCTACCCCCTCGGCAATGCCTTTGGCGGAAACCAGGCTGCCGACATCGTAGCGCGTCAGGAAAATGTCCATGTCCTCTGCCGGGACATGCGTGTAAACGGCCATGGAGTGTCAGGCCGCTTCAAGGCCGCGCGGCAGCTTGAAGGAGACGCGTTCCTTCACGGTCTCGACTTGCTCCTCCGTCACGTAGAAGCGTTCGCCCAGTTTCTCGACGACTTCGCGCACCAGCACTTCGGGGGCGGATGCGCCCGCCGTGATGCCCAGAGTGGCAACACCGCGCAGCCATTCGAAGTCGATCTCGTCGGCGCGCTGGATCAGGCGGGTGGGCGTTCCCTCCCGGTCGGCGACTTCAACCAGCCTTAGCGAGTTGGAACTGTTCGGCGCCCCGATCACATAGACTGCGTCGCAGGAGGATGCGATTGCCTTGACGGCATTTTGCCGATTGGACGTGGCATAGCAAATATCCTCCCCCTTCGGCCCGATGATCGACGGGAAGCGGCTTTGCAGCACGTGCAGGATCGCCGCAGTGTCATCCACCGACAGGGTAGTCTGGGTAAGGAAGGAGAGATTGTCGGGATCGGCGGGAACGAAAGCCTCTGCGTCCTCCACCGTTTCGATCAGCGTCATCGTATTATCCGGCACTTGCCCGAATGTGCCGATCACTTCGGGATGACCGCGATGGCCGATGAACAGGATATGCCGTCCCAACTCCACCTGACGTTCCGCCTGACGATGAACCTTGGACACCAGCGGACATGTCGCGTCCAGATAGGACAGGCCGCGCTGCTCTGCGTCGGCGGGCACCGATTTCGGCACGCCATGCGCCGAAAATACGACCGGCACACCATCGGGCACTTCGTCCAGTTCCTCGACGAACACTGCGCCCTTGGCCTTCAATCCCTCCACGACGAAGCGATTATGGACGATCTCATGCCGCACATAGACGGGCGCACCATATTTTTCGAGTGCGCGCTCCACGATTATGATGGCCCGATCAACGCCTGCGCAAAAGCCGCGCGGTGCTGCGATCAACAGCAGCAGGGGGAGCTTGTCGGTTTGGGGCGCTATGTCGGTCATGGTCACAGCCTTTAGGCGAAGCGGCACCCCGAGGAAAGACGCTTCCTGTGGTCTCGCGGTGCATGCGTGTTGCTTCCGTGGGGGCGGATGGATAAGAAGCCGGTCAGCTTCGTTTTTCAGGGAATTCCCGTGACCATTGCCAGAACCGCCCTTGTCAGCCTCGCTCTCGTCGCTCTTGCGGGCTGTTCGCGCAGCGGCGAAATCGATCCGACCGGCGGTATCGTGTCGGTGCGATCGGCCTGCCCGACGGCGGCGGTGCCTGCCTATACCGGCGACATTACGCTGTTCAACCCGGCCAGCAGCCGCGACGCATCGGCCATCGATGTGGTGGCGAACGTCACCAATGTGCGAGCGACCTGCGCGGAAGGTGCACAGCTTTACACGGAGGCGACGTTCGACGTGCAGGCGCGCCGTAGCGACGCCAGCGCGGCCCGCGAAGTGACGCTGCCCTATTTTGCGACGATCGTGCGTGGCGGCAGCAGCGTCATCGCAAAGCGCGTTGCCAATGTAACGCTGCGCTTCGCGCCCGGAGAATATCGCGCGACCGCGACGGCGAAGGCGGCATCCTATGTGGACAAGGACGTTGCAACTCTGCCGCCCGAGATTCAGCAGCGCATCACGCAAAAGCGCAAGGCCGGCGACGCCGACGCCGCACTCGATCCCTTTTCTTCGCCGGACGTGAAAGCCGCGTTGCAGCGAACCAGCTTCGAGCTTCTGGTCGGCTTCAATCTGACGCAGGATCAGCTCCGATATAATGTGACGCGCTAAGCCGCATCACTAATTTTTTAAGGGTTGCCCTCACAACTGAGCTTTGACTGCGCTCAGCCTGGACGGGCGAGCATTTCAAGGACGAAGAAGTGACTCTCTACGCGCGTTTCACGACATATCTGAACGGCGTTCTCGACGAGATGGTCGCGGCGGGCGATCTTCCCGAGGCGCTGGATCGCAAGGGCATTACGGTCGAGCCGCCGCGCGATGCGAGCCATGGCGACCTCGCCACCAATGCCGCGATGGTGCTGGCCAAGCCTGCGGGTACGAACCCACGCGCGCTGGCAGAGAAGATCGCCGCTGGATTGCAGGCGCTGGAGGAAGTCTCCGAAGTATCGGTCGCGGGGCCGGGGTTCCTCAACATGCGCCTGACCGACGCGACCTGGCGCGCGGAACTGGCGGCTATCCATGCCGAGGGCAACGACTATGGCCGGTCGGACATGGGGCAGGGCATTCATGTGAACGTCGAATATGTGTCGGCCAATCCCACAGGGCCGATGCATATGGGGCACTGCCGCGGCGCCGTGGTCGGCGATGCGCTGGCGACGCTGCTCCAATATGTCGGGCATAAGGTGACGCGCGAATATTATATCAACGATGCAGGCGGGCAGGTCGATGTTCTCGCTCGGTCGGCGCACCTGCGGTATCGCGAAGCGCTGGGCGAAGACGTGGGCGCGATTCCCGAGGGCCTGTACCCCGGCGATTACCTGATTCCGGTCGGCCAGAAACTCGCGGCGGAATATGGCGATGCGCTTGTCGCGGCCCCGGAAAGCGAATGGCTCGTCCCCTTCCGCAAGCAGGCGGTGGCGGCAATGATGGACATGATCCGCGCGGACCTCGCACTGCTGGGTATCCATCACGACCTGTTTTCGTCCGAAGCGGAATTGCAGGAGGCGGGCAAGCCGGAGGCCGCCGAAGCATGGCTGCGGGAGCATGACCTCGTCTATGACGGTGTGCTGGAAGCGCCGAAGGGCGAGACGCCCGAAGATTGGGAGCCGGTCGAACTGCCGCTGTTCCGCTCGACGCAATTCGGCGACGATCAGGATCGCCCGATCAAGAAGTCCAACGGCGGCTGGACCTATTTCGGTGCCGACATGGCCTATCACTACCAGAAGGCACAAGCCGCCGATCAGCTGATTGACAGCTGGGGTGCGGACCATGCCGGAACGGTAAAGCGCATTCAGGCGGCCGTCGCGGCGCTGACGGGCGGCAAGACGCGCTTCGATATCAAGCTGGTGCAGATGGTTCGGCTGCTCCGCGATGGCGAGCCGGTGAAGATGTCCAAGCGCTCGGGCAATTTCGTGACGCTGGCCGACGTCGTGCAGGAAGTCGGCAAGGACGTCGTTCGCTTCACGATGCTGACGCGCAAGGCCGATGCGCAAATGGATTTCGACTTTGCGAAGGTCGTGGAAGCGTCGAAAGACAATCCGGTATTCTATGTGCAATATGCCCATGCGCGGATTTCCTCGCTTGGTCGCAAGGCTATCGAAGCGAAAATCGACCTTCCCGCGCCGGATTTGTCCCGGCTTGGGACGGGAGAGCTGGATGTGATCAAGCGCGCCGCACAGTTTCCGCGCATTGTCGAGTCCGCTGCGCAGAGCCGCGAGCCGCATAGAATCGCCTTTTATCTCAATGATTTGGCGGCTTCGTTCCATGGCTGGTGGAATCAGGGCAATGACGATCCGACGCTGCGGGTGATCGTGGCGGATGATCCGGCCACGACATCGGCGAGGCTTTTCTTGGCGCAGGGAATCGGGCAGATCATCCGTAACGGCTTGGCCCTGATGGGGGTCGAGGCGCTTACGGAGATGCAATGATGAGTGATTATGCGCGTGGCAACCTTGATCTGGATGACGAAGATCGTCTCCCGTGGTTGGAACCCGCAGATCGCGAGGACGATAGCGAGGGCGTATCTCCGCTGAAATTGCTGGCGTTCATCGTCACGGGACTGATTGCGCTGGGCGCTATCGTCTGGGGCGTCTACTGGCTGCAGAACCGCCCGATGCCCGGACTGCCCGGTGGGGATGTGCAAGTGATTGCAGCACCTCCGGGTGATTACAAGGTGGCGGCCAGCGAGGCGGACGCCAAGAAGTTCGCGGGCGAGGGCGATGCCGCTTTTGCCGCAAGCGAAGGCGTGGATCGCGATGGTCGTATCGACGCCAGCCGCGTGCCCGAAGCGCCGGTGACCGCCGGTGCCGCGCCTGTGTCCGTCGACGCGTCGAGGGTGAGCACGGCGTCGAAGCCTTCAAGCCAGTTCAGTGCGCCAGTGGCCGACGCGACGCGCGGCGCGGCTTCCAACGCCACGCCAGCAAAAGGCGCCAAGAGCAGCGGCGCGATGATCCAGCTGGGTGCCTACGGAAGCCAGTCGAGCGCCAAGGACGCGTGGGGGCGTCTGTCGAAGCGCTTCGATTATCTCGCGACTCTCGGCACGTCGGTGGAAACCGTGCAGGTCGGCAGCACCACGCTGTACCGCCTGCGCGCCGCAGCGGGAACGGCATCGCAGGCGGGGGCGATCTGCGGCAGGCTCCGCGTTGCGGGTGAAAGCTGCCTCGTCGTCAACTGACGCTTCGACAGTACCGATGCGAGGCGCTAGACTGGTTGCATGACCCGTTCCGCTCGTACTGATATTTCCGCATGAAGCCCGTCATCTTCGGCCTCTCCGGCTTGACGCTGACGAGCGAAGAGGCCGCGTTCTTCGGGCAAGCCGATCCGGCAGGCTACATATTGTTCGGTCGCAATGTCGAGGACGTGGCCCAGGTCCGTGCGCTCACCGACGCGTTGCGAGCGCTGCATGGCCGCGACGATCTGCTCATCATGATCGATCAGGAGGGCGGCCGAGTGGCCCGGATGCGTCCGCCGGTCTGGCCTGCGTTCCCTTCGGGTGCCGCCTTCGACGCACTATATGACATCGCGCCCATTTCCGCGATTGAGGCCGCGCGCAACAATGCGCAAGCGATCGCGATAACGCTGCGAGATTGCGGAATCACCGTGGATGCGTTGCCGCTGCTGGATGTGCGGCAATCGGGCGCGAGCGACATCATGGGCGATCGGACGCTGGGCAGCGAGCCGATGCGCGTCGCAGCGCTGGGCCGTGCCGTGCTGGACGGGCTGAAACGCGGTGGCGTGACCGGCATCGTCAAGCATATGCCGGGCCATGGTCGTGCGACCGTCGACAGTCATCTGGAACTGCCCCGCGTCGATGCGGACGAAGCGGCGCTTGAAACGGATATCGCGCCGTTCCGAACACTGAACTGGGCGCCGATCGGGATGACTGCGCATATCGTTTACACGGCGTGGGATGCGGACCTGCCTGCTAGCCTGTCGCCGACTGTCATCCAGAACATCATTCGCGACCGGATCGGGTTCGATGGCCTGCTGATGTCGGACGATCTGGACATGAAGGCGCTGAGCGGGAGCGTGCCGGAACTTGCAGCAGGCGTGGTCGCGGCGGGATGCGACCTCGCGCTGAATTGCTGGGGCCGGATGGACGAGATGGCCGGCATTGCCGAACTTCTGCCCGACATCACGCCGCGCGCGCGGGAACGGCTGGATGCGGCCATGGCGTATGCTGCCGATACGCCGGACAATGCGCCGCTCGAAGCGCTGCTTGCCAAGCGCGACGCGTTTCTGGCGCTGGTGTGATCGCGGCTCTTCTGATTGCGGGGGTCCGCTCGCATGGATGACCTGTTCCTTGCGCCGGATCGCCCGGTCGGTCCGGAGACGCTGACCGTCAGTTTCGACGCGTGGGAAGGGCCGCTGGACTTGCTGCTCGCGCTTGCGCGGACGCAGAAGGTAGACCTGCGTGAGATATCCATTCTGGCGCTCGTCGAGCAATATCTGGGCTTCATCGATGGCGCGCGCGAACTGAAGCTCGAACTGGCCGCCGATTATCTGGTGATGGCGGCATGGCTTGCTTACCTAAAGTCCGGGCTGCTACTGCCGCGCGACGAGCAGATTGATCCGTCCCCGGAGGAACTGGCGCTGCGCCTGCAATTGCGATTGCAGCGCTTGGCCGCGATGCGGGAAGCGGGTGCTCGCCTGATGGCGCGTGACCGGGTCGGACGCGACGTGTTCGTGCGCCCCAGTCCGGAAGGCCTGCGTACGGTACGCCGGGCCGCGTGGCAAGCGAGCCTCTTCGATCTCATCCAGGCCTATGGCCAGATCCGCGCGCGTACCCAGCCGACGGTCCATGTCGTCGCCCGCCGCCCGGTGATGACACTGGACGAAGCCATCTCCCGAATCGGCGCGCTGGTGGGCACACGCATCGACTGGACGGCCCTGCAATCCTTTCTGCCGGAGGGCGTCAGCGGTGCATTGGGTCGGTCCGCCCTCGCCAGCA
The DNA here is from genome assembly GCA_051305835.1 of Sphingobium sp. Classification (GTDB taxonomy): domain Bacteria; phylum Pseudomonadota; class Alphaproteobacteria; order Sphingomonadales; family Sphingomonadaceae; genus Sphingobium. The sequence goes on along the minus strand of JBPPMC010000057.1, from coordinate 2,433 downwards.
GCTTCGTGGCGGTGTTGGAACTGGCGCGGCAGGGTAGGGTGGACATCCAGCAGGATGGCATCTTCGCACCGCTGTTCATTCGCGCGGCGCAACCGGATGCGGCGGCGCACTCATGAACGGTGAGCCTGACGATTTTGCCCGCGCGGTGGAAGCGACTCTCTTTGCCTCGGAGGAGCCGATGACGAGCGGCGACCTCAAATTGCATGTTGGCGAATCAGGCAACCTCGCCGCCGCATTACGCCAGTTGCAGGCGGACTATGCGGGACGAGGCATCAATCTGGTGGAGCGCGGCGGGCGCTGGCATTTCCAGACGGCGGCGGATCTGGCGCATATCCTCAGGCGCGAGAAGGAAGAGACACGCCGCCTGTCGCGCGCGGCGATGGAAACGCTCGCAATAATTAGCTATCATGAACCGGTCAGCCGCGCCGAGATCGAAGCGATCCGGGGCGTTCAGGTCGGTAAGGGGACGCTGGATGTGCTGATGGAGGCCGGATGGGTCCGTCCCGCGGGACGGCGCGAAGTGCCCGGACGACCGCTCATATATGCCACGACGGCGGAGTTTCTAACGCACTTCGGTCTGGGAAGCAGGCGTGATTTGCCGGGCATAGACGATCTGCGTGCTGCCGGGCTGCTCGATCCTGTCGATCTGGCGATGGAAAGCGCGATGGCAGGGTCAGCGGCGGATGACGCTGTGGATGAGGGCCGCCAATCCGTTGTGGAAAATGATGATGAAGACGCCTAGATAGCGTTTAAGATATTGGAGATTTACCATGGGTTCCTTTTCGCTGATGCACTGGGTCATTGTGCTTCTCATCGTCATGCTGCTGTTTGGCAGCGGGCGTATTTCCAATCTGATGGGCGACGTCGCCAAGGGTATTAAGAGCTTCAAGAAAGGCATGGAGGACGATTCGGACGACCTGCCCGCCGCACGCCCCGCCGCGAAGATCGAAGGCCAGCGCGCGCCGGAGCCGAGCGTGCCCAAGACCGAAGAGCACAAGCAGGTTTGATCGGGCCAAGACGCTAACACCCGGATACCGCAATGTTCGACATCGGTTCGACCGAACTGCTTCTTATCGTGATCGTGGCGATCGTCGTGATCGGCCCGAAGGATTTGCCGCGCGCGCTTTACAAAGTGGGGCAGATCGTTGGAAAAGCGCGCGGCATGGCGCGTCATTTCCGCACGGGCATCGACGCCATGGTGCGCGAAGTCGAGCTTCAGGAGCTTGAGAAGAAATGGGCGGATCAGAATAAGCGGATCATGGCCGAACATCCGCCCGAGGTTTCGTCGGAAGCGCAGGAATATCCGGCGGTGGAAGCTGAAACACCTTATGAAGCGCCCAGCGCATTTCCGGGCATGCAGCCGCAGCTTGATCTGGCCGATACGCCTATGACGCCGCTGCCGAAACCCGCTCCGTCGCCTTCGCCAAAGAGCGACGAGGCCGCATGATCGAAGACCTGGACGACAGCAAGGCGCCCTTGCTGGACCATCTGATCGAGTTACGCGGGCGGCTGCTCAAATGCGTCTATGCGCTCGTGATCTGCGGCGCGGTCTGCTTCTACTTTTCCGACAAGCTGTTCGCATTCCTCATCCAGCCGCTGCGCGAAGCCTTTGGCGAGGGCAAGGGGCAACTGGTCTACACCAAGCTGTATGAAGCGTTCTTCGTGCAAGTGAAGATCGCGATGTTCGGGGCGTTCTGCCTGTCCTTTCCGGTGATCGCCAATCAGCTTTGGGCATTCGTCGCGCCGGGGCTGTACGCCAAGGAAAAGCGGGCATTACTGCCCTTCATCATCGCGACGCCGGTGCTGTTCACCATGGGCGCGGCGCTCGCTTATTATGTCGTGATGCCGACGGCGTTCCATTTCTTCCTGACGTTCCAGGGCAATGCAGGCGGCCTGAATGTCGAAGCGCTGCCCAGTGCCGATGCCTATCTGTCACTCGTCATGCAGTTCATTCTGGCGTTCGGGATCAGCTTCCTGATGCCTGTGTTGCTGATGCTGCTCAATCGAGCGGGTTTCGTCAGCCGGGACCAACTTATCGGTTTGCGCCGTTACATGATCGTGGCGGCGTTCATCGCGGCCGCGGTGCTGACGCCGCCCGACGTAGTGTCACAGCTCATGCTCGCGATCCCGCTCATCCTGCTTTACGAAATCACGATCATTGCCATCTGGTTCACCGATCGGCATCAGGCGAAGCAGGCATCGCGGGACGAAAAAAATGCCGGGACGGACCCGGTATTATAAAGGCGGCTCCCATGGAGAGCCGCCTTTAAATTTGTAAAATCAGTCTGCTACATTCTCGACAGCTTTACCTGCGCTCTGCACGTCTTTGCCAGCACCTTCGACGGTGTTGCATGCGCTGAGAACGAGGGCGCTGGAGAGCAGCATGGCTGCGATGATCTTCTTGGACATTGGACGTCTCCTTATGATGGCTGG
>JBPPMC010000024.1:0-7016 GCA_051305835.1 Sphingobium sp. | reverse complement strand
CAGGCGATGGTGAACGGCACCACGACCCGCTGTCCCTTTTGCAAGGTAGATTTAGGACCGGTTTCGACTACTTCGCCCATGAACTCATGCCCAAGGATGTCGCCCGCCTGCATGGTCGGGATATAGCCGTCATACAGATGTAGGTCGGACCCGCAGATCGCCGTCGACGTAATTTTGATGATCGCATCGCGCGGGTTGAGGATTTCGGGATCATCGACCGTGTCGACGCGGACGTCGTGCTTGCCGTGCCATGTGAGCGCGCGCATCAGGCTTTCTCCTCGTCACGTTGCTTTTGCGTCCAGGCCGCTGTCGCGATCTCGCCCGTTTCCATCAATTGTTTGAAACGACGCAGGTCGCGCCGTGCCTGGATGGCGGGTTCGCGCTGGAACAGTTTCGCGATCACCTTGCCCACCACACCTGCGGGCGGATCATAGGCGATAGTCGCCGTAACGATGGTGCCACGCGCGCCAGCGTCGCAAAACTCGATGCGGCCGCTGTTTGGGACATCGGCGTTTTCGGCCGAGGTCCAGGCGATCAACTCGCCAGCCTTCTCCTCCGTAATGATCGCATCCCATTCCACGGTGCGTCCGGCCGGAGCCTTTACGACCCAATGTGACGTAGTGTTTGACAGGATGTCGACCTGTTCGACACTATCCATGAAGGAGGGCAAATTGGAAAAATCGCGCCAATAGGCGAAGAGTTGGTCGCGAGGGCGGTTGATCGTGACCGAGCGCCCGATCAGGTCGTCGCCCCTAGACTGGGACACCGCCGCGATTCCGCTCGCGCGTTCTTCATTCAATTTGGATGTCGTTGATGGGGCATCGTCTGTCGCGATCGTCATGGGCATTCTCCAGCCATTCAAATCCAGCCATTCTAATGATGTCCGCACGGAGCAATCTAATCGTTCGGAGCCTGTCTCTGGTATGAGCGGACAACGCCTGGACGTCGGATGGGTCCAACACTCTATTGAAAAATCTGGCTGATCGACATCAGTTTGGTTGGGCTGGGCAGGCTTTGCGGCCGTCCGCGCAAGTGCGATCATGGTGAGCGACTTCCGTCACAAACCATCGAAAATGATCCACCCCAAAGCCCCTCACTCTCGCCCAAGCTTCGCCTTCATTTCATCGATCTGCCGCGACGCATCTGCTTTAGTCAGGTCGCCGGTCGGCAGTTCCACACCCGCTTCTTCGCACAGAGTCGCCAGATAGGACGCCTGTGCGCCGGTAATGGGTTCATTGCCGGACACCCAATTGGCTGGTTTTTTTTCTGCGTTCGACGCGGGGTGCTTGTCGAGTTTGGGATTATGAAGATGGTCGGTCATGATAGCCTCATCGTTCTTGATATGTTCCGTTGTAACTGTCCGTGCGGCACGTGGTTCCTGCGATAAAGGTAGAAGAAGACATGCAACCGATCGCTCGATCGGCGCTTCATACAAAGGCGGGGCGTCACCTCCGACCCCTGTGTTGCGGAAGGATCAGGGTCATGCCTGGAAACGAAAATGGTCTCGACCCTGAACAGGGTCAAACGGATGAACTGCCCCGTCGCGGACCTGCTGGCAACGTTCGACCCAACGGCGATGATCCCGATCCCCGCACAGGCGGGGGCAAGTCGCAGGAGGAGGTCGAGGATCGCCCCTCTGTCGGCACGGTAAAGCCGGAAGATTATCCAGTGGCCGATCGCGCCGATTCCAAGCCCTGAAGAAAGGATCACCATGAGCACGACATTGACAGGCACATTTGATAGCAGGGACCAGGCGGACATGGCCGTGGAACGGCTGGTCCAGGAAATCGGCATCGAACGAACGGATATTTTCGTGGCGGCATCCGGACCGGACAACAGCGCCGGCAACCGGACCGGAGGCGCAGACAGCGAGACGGTCGATCAGGACGAAAGGGATGATGTTCCTCTTGCTGGCGGCATCATGGTTTCGATCGATTTGCAGGATGATGCAAAGGTCGAAGTCGTCACGGCCGCTTTGGAAGAATTTGGGGCGCAACTATGATCGGTATGTTGGAGGCGCGATATAGGCCGAATGCCAGATATTTCGTGTGAAGGCGCTGCTAGTCCATAGCCCCAATGCGGGAACGAAGCCCGAGCCGATCCGGTCGCTCATTGGTCAATTGGAAGAGGCTGGCTTCGCCATCCGCTATTGCGAACATAGCCGGGACGATATTCGATCCGGAATGAGCGGCATGGAAATGGCGATCGCCGCGGGCGGCGATGGAACCGTAGCTTCGGTCGCCACCGAGATACCTGATCGGTCTGTACCCATTGCAATCCTGCCGATGGGCGGGTCCAATAATGTCGCTAGGGCGCTGGGCATTCGGCAATCGGTCGAAGCCGTCATTGCTGGTCTCGACAATGCGGGCGAAAAGAAGCTGACCGTCGGCAGCGTCACTGGACCGTTCGGGCACAAAGGCTTTCTGGAAGCGGTAGGTCTTGGCACGCTCAATCAATCCATCGAACTTGTGGATGAATCGCCCGACACCCCCGAGGAAAAGCGCGAAAATGGCCGTGCGGCTTTTCGCGAGACGCTGCGCACGGCCGCGCCGATAGCATGCGCTGTCGATATTGATGGACGCCGTTTCGACGGGTCGTGGCTGCTTGTCGAAATTCTCAATATCGGCGCGATCGGCCCTCGGCTCCCGTTTGCGCCAAGGGCGGACACGCAGGATAGGCTGCTCGACATCCTGCTGGTTGGCGAGGCCGATCGCGACGCCATGGTCCGGTGGGCCGAACATTTCTCCGGCCCGCCACCGGCCCGATTGGAAACCGGCTGCGTCGTCACGCTTCAGGCCAGCGGGCTGTGCCCCCGGATCGACGATCGCCCGGTCGACATGCCCGACATCGCATGGACGGTCGAAATACGGCTGGACGACGAGCCGGTGACGATATTGGTGCCTGGCGGCATGACGGGAAATGACGATGACATCTGCTGAACCAAGACCCACGCGGGACTTACTTGCCCGCATGGAAGCTGTGGCAGTGGAACTGGCCACCATTGGCGGCCGGGAGATCCTGGCTACGCTCGGCAGTCTTATGGCCGTGCAATATAAGGGCAATGACAGTGCCATTGCTTTGATGCGCGATCCGGTAAGCGAGGTCGACAGCCGCGTCGAAGCTATGATCCGCAGCCACTTGGCAGATTATTTCCCTGACCATGGAATCATCGGCGAAGAGATGGCCATCCAGCCGGGACGCGACAGCGATTTTGTCTGGGCGGTCGATCCGATCGATGGGACAAGCAACTTCATCAACGGCTTCCCGCTATTCGCGTCATCCGTTGGCGTCCTCTACCGAGGCGTTCCAGTCGTGGGCGCCTTATGGTGCAGCACCAGTCATCTCTTGACGCCGGGCGTCTATCATAGCGGCGGCGGCGCGGGTTTGCGGTTTGAGGGCGAACAGGTCTCACGCATGCCGAACCCCGCCGTTCGCAAACGGCTTGCGGGTGATCCGCATGGTCAGTCTGGTATCGGGCCGTGGGATGGGCGCAAGACAGGATCGGCCGCAATCGAATGTGCGTTCGTGGCGGCAGGCCTTCTACAAGTTGCCAGGTTCGCAACGCCAAACATCTGGGATGTCGCGGGGGGGATAGCCCTTGCGCGCGCATCGGGCGCTTCGGTGTTTCAGGAGGAAGATGGAAATTGGGCGCCATTTGCCAGCTTTGGCGTCCAATTAGCGCAGATGGCGCAATGGCGGCATCCATTGATCCTTGGGACGCCTGAGGATGCCGCCCGCATGACCGACATCCAGCGCTGACGCACAAGATCGAAGCCGCCGTATATAGCGACCCGTCAATGTGCGTAGATCATTTTTCGAGTCATGCCGCCATCGACGGTGATTTGCTGGCCCGTAATGAAGCCCGCACCCTCGGACGCCAGAAACAGGACGGTGGCCGCAATGTCGGACGGTTCGCCAACCCGGCAGACCGGATGCTGATCCCGATCGATCGCGCGATGCTCCACCGCTTCGCGCACCTGTGCTTTGGCCCAAGGGCGGGTTTCTATCCAGCCGGGCAAGACTGCGTTGACGCGGATGTCGGGGCCAAGGCTGATCGCCAGGGCATGGGTCAGGGCGCAGAGCGCACCCTTGGCCGCAGCATAGGCTTCCGTATCGGGTTCCGACTGGATCGCACGGGTCGATGCCATGATGACGATTGCCCCTTTACGTTGGCGCAGGAGCGGCACAGCGGCGCGCACCATCAGAAAAGCGCCGGTCACGTGGCTGTCCTGCCACGCCTGCCATTTCTTGAGCGCCAGTTTTTCGATCGGACCACTGACCGGGTTAGCAAGGCCCGCATTGGATACGAGCAGATCGATGCCCTCGACCTCTTCCGCCGCCTTGTTCCAGGCTTTAATCTTGTCGAACGCTTCTTCGACGTCGCGCTCGCTGGCGACGTTTGCCCGGATCGCCATAAGCTTGTCGGTCGGCATTTCGTCTGAAAGGTCGCGAACCGCTGCGGCATCCTGGTCCAACACCGCCACTCTCCAGCCCTGCGTTAACAGGGCCTGTGTGATGCCTTTGCCGATGCCCTGAGCACCCCCTGTAACGACCGCTATCTTCATGTGGCGCACGCCCTCTTGGTGGCACGACAATCTCAGTGCCGCAGATCAGATTGATCGACGCAATGTCGGGGCGTTAGTTCCGCTAAGCGCCAATGCTTTCGAGCAGGTCGGTCACCCGTGCGAGCCGATCAGCCTCATCGGTCTGCGCCTTTAAAAGCCAGCGGCCGTCTTTTTCTAACAGCCCTGCACATTTGCTCATGTCGCGACCCGTTTCGCGCGGCGTCAGTGCGATCGCGGCCGGGCCTGCATCGACGCGTGCAATCCCGGCCGCCCGCGCGAGAATAGCAATTCTGTTGGCATCGATGAGACGTTCGGCAGCGGGGGGCAGCGGACCAAATCTATCCGCCAGTTCCTCCTCCAGAGCGCTGAGGCCAGCCTCATCGACAAGCCGCGAAAGCCTGACATAGAGGCCCAGGCGGATGTCGGGGTCGGGTATCCAATCCGATGGCAAGCCGCCCGCGCTGCCCAGATTGAGTTCAGGCGTCCACAGTCCGGCGTCCTCCCCCCGCGCCACTTTCAAAGCCGCTTCGAACAGATGTTGATAGAGGTCGATCCCGATCAGCTTCATATGCCCGGCCTGCGTGTCGGCCATAGGATCGCCAGCGCCCCGTTGATCGAGATCGGCTGCGCTGATCGCAAAGCCCGCACCCAGCCGATCGTAGGTCGCCAGCGTGCGCAGCCGCTTCATGGTGCGTTCGGCAATCTCTCCCGCTTCGGTCAGCAAAATGACCTGACCCCGGCGATTGCCGCGGCCCACCCGTCCGCGCAACTGATGAAGCTGGGCGAGGCCAAAGCGGTCTGCGCGCCAGACGATCATCGTGTTGGCGCGCGGCACGTCCAGTCCTGCCTCGATGATATTGGTCGCCAGCAGAACATCGCCTTCGCCACCGCCAAAGCGGACCATGGCATCGTCGATCGCGGCCACCGGCATCTTGCCATGCGCTTCGATCAGCGCGAGGTCCGGCACGATCCGCGCCAGTCGTTCGGCCAGCGGCGCGAGATCCTCGATACGGGGCACGACGACAAAGCTCTGTCCGCCCCGCGACCGCTCACGCAAAAGCGCCGTCCTGATCATCGCATCGTCGGGGCTGGCAAGGCTCGTCCGGATCGGCTGGCGACGGGCGGGCGGCGTCGCGATCACCGACATCTGTTGCAGCCCGATCATCGCGCGGTGCAACGTCCGGGGGATGGGCGTCGCGCTCATCGCCAGCAGATGAAGGTCGGTGCGTCCCCGCAGCCTTGCCTTGTCGGCCGCGCCGAAGCGCTGTTCTTCGTCGATGATGACAAGCCCCAATTGGGCATAGCGTATATCCTTCGCCATCACTGCAGCCGTGCCGATGACGATGCCGATGGACCCGTCGGCCAGCCCGGCCTTCGCCGCCTTTTTCTCCGCCGCGCTCGAAAGGCGCGAAAGGCCAGCGATGACCACGCCCGTATCGGCAAAGCGGCGCTGGAACGTCTCGATATGTTGCCGAACGAGAACCGTCGTGGGCGCGGCCAAAATGACTTGATAGCCTGCAAGGGCGGCAAGCGCGGCGGCCCGCAGGGCGACCTCCGTCTTGCCATAGCCCACATCGCCGATAACCAGGCGATCCATCGGCCGTCCGCTGGCCAGGTCGTCCCGTGCCGCCTGGATCGCCCGCGCCTGATCCGCCGTTTCGTTGAAAGGGAAGCTGGCCACGAATCGTTCATAAGCGGCGCTATCAGGTTCTATAACGGCGGCTTTGACCTTGGCCCTTTCCCGCGCCAATCGAAGAAGATCGCGCGCGCTTTGGGCCACCGCTTCGTCAATCGCCCCGCGCCGCTTTTCCCAGGTCGATCCGTCCAGCTTGTCGAGCCGCACCGCATCGCCATCGGCGCCATAACGCCATAACAGGCCGGCCTCCTGGCAGGGAACGAGCCGCCGGGCGCTATTGGCATATTCAAGCGCAATCAGTTCTGCGTCGCCATCGCCGGTAGCTGCCTCAAGGCCCAGCACGCGCGCGACGCCATGATCCTCATGCACGACCAGATCGCCCGCACGGATGTCACCGCCCGCCGGGGCAAGCCCGGCGGCAACGCTGTCCTGCGCTGGTCTTATTAGCGCCCGGCTACCCAGAAGATCGGCGGCCGCAATCATCAAAAGCTTCGTGCCAACGGCGCCCCGGTCGATCGACCCAACCAGCGCACCAATCGCTCCCGGCGAAAGTGCATCGACAGCCGCGATCGCTTCGATGGTTTCGACCTTAGTCTTGAACGTCTTGGCGATCTTAGGCCGGAGAAAACGGACATCTCGCTCGCTGCCGACCAGCAGCAGACGCTTACCATCCTGCACATGCGGTGCCGCAAAGCGCTTCAGCGCCGATAGGGGTGATCGCTGCTCCGCAAATCGGGGGATGGGCGATACGGCAAAATCCGCCGGATCGCCTGAACGCCAGGCGGCAAGATCCTTTGTCCATAGTGACTGGGAAG
>JBPPMC010000012.1:0-6365 GCA_051305835.1 Sphingobium sp. | reverse complement strand
GGCATTATTATTCTTGTGATTGTTGGCGGTATACTCGGTTGGCTGGCCAGCATGGTGATGCGGACAGACGGACAACAGGGTTTGTTCCTCAACATCGTCGTCGGGATCGTAGGCGCAGTGATTGCCGGTTTTGTGATCTCACCATTGCTGGGCGTCGCACCGATCACCAGCGGCAACTATGATATCGCCGCTCTGCTGGTGTCTTTTGCAGGCGCAGTAGTCTTGCTGGCGATCGTCAATCTGGTTCGTCGCGGTTCGGTTCGCTAAAGAACCTCCGCAGACACGATTGAGAAAGGGCGGCCATTGTGCCGCCCTTTTTCTTTAGAGTAACTGGCTGACGACCGCGCCTGTCAAAATCGCGCATGTACCCGCGGACATTCCACACAGCACATAGCCTACATGGCGCAAAACGGGGGGATGTGGCTTGCTGGTTGCGCGGTTGCGCCCCGCGGAAGAGATTACAAAGCTGGCAAGAACGCCGTAGGTGATGGCAGCAAACTCGATCATGGTGACTCCGCAGAGAAGTTCGTCACCCGTTAACTACAACCAAATTCCTAAAGCAATCTCACCAGGACTGGCGTTTGCGACGAAGTGCCCGAAAACTTCGCTGCAATGCGGAACTTTTTTCAACGCATAAAAAGGGCTGGCGACCCGTGCAGAAGTCGCCAGCCCTTTCACCAGGCGTGATAGCGCCCTGTGAACTGCAATCCCTATTTTTCGCTACCGAAATTCACGCGCGCGGTTACACCGAAATAGCGGTCCGCTTCACGGGGAATGATGTACCGATAAGACCCGCCCGGGCCGCCAGAGACGATCGATGAGGCAAAGCTCTGGTCGAGCAGGTTCTTGACCTGAGCACGGATGCTCCAGCCATTGTCTGGCGATACCAAACCGGCGCTGACATCGACGATGCCATAGCCCTTGACCGTCGTCCCCGCCCGAACGGCGGCAGAGGGGCTGAGTTCATACAACTGGCTCGACTGGTAGCTGCCCTGCGCGCCCAATTCGATATTGGCGAAGCCGCCCGTCTCGATCTTGTAGGTAGCGCCCAGCGAACCCTTCCACCTGGGCGCATTGGCGAGGCGTGTGCCGTTGGGGACGCGCTGCGCTTCGGTCGCGCCGGGGGGCAGGCGGAACTGGTCCACCTTGGCGTCGGTATAGGCAAGCCCACCACTCAGGCTGAACGCGCGGCTTGGCTGATACATGGCGTCCAGTTCGACGCCGCGCGTGGACACCGTACCCGCATTGGTGAGGCGCGTGACGACCACACCCGCGACGATATCGGGATTGTTGGCCTGATAATTATTATACTTCGCGTAGAAACCCGTGAGGTTCAGGATCAGGCGATTGCCGAAGAAGCTGTTCTTAAGGCCCACTTCATAGGCATCGACCGTTTCCGGCGCGATCACGCCTGCGCCCGATGTCCCCAGATTGAAGAACAAATTGTAGGCCGGACCCTTATAGCCGCGCGTGTAGCTCGCATAACCCATCGTGTCGTCGGTCAGGTCGTATTGCAGCGCAGCCTTGCCCGACCAGTTGTCATTGACCTTCTTCAATTGCACGGGGAGGCCGTTAGGCGTTCCGGCGACCGGACTGCCGTTATTGTAGATGCCGGCATCGAAGTTCGGGTTGATCCCGCCAGCGGAAGCAGCGCCCACATTGGTGCGGCGGATCAAATTGCCCTCAAGCTGGTCCGCCGTGTAGCGGATGCCGCCGATGGCCCGGAAGCGATCGGAGACGTTCAGCGTCACTTGACCGAAAGCGGCCATGTTGGTGAAGATCGAGCCATAATCCGTCGTGCCGGTGACTGAACGGATTGTGGAGACGCCTGCCGCCGTGGAACAGGGGATCAGGCCGGGTGCCACGGGTGCCAGCGTCGAGGCGCTGCAGATCAGCGAGTCACGCGTAAACTGCCGCTGCGATTCGGCGCGCGAATAATACAGCCCCGCCACATATTCGAAGAAGTTGCCCGATGGCGACGATAGCCGCAGTTCCTGGCTGAACGTCTTGGACGTTTGCGGCCCAATGTCGTGCAACTGGTTGAGGCCGACATAGGGGCGGTCGAGCCAGTCGCCGTCGCGAATCTCGGTATTGTCCCACTTGCGATAGGCGGTGATCGACGTGATCGTCTGATTGCCGAGTTCGGCATTCAGCTCCATCGACACGCCCCAGCTTTCCTCCTTCGTCTGCGTCAGCAGGTTCTGGTTCACGCCGCGGGTTTCGTCGCCATTGATGTTGGTGCCTGCGAGTGCCGTAGCGGCGGCGTTGGTCGGCACGGTGCCGATGACTTCGGCGCAACAATCGTCATTCGCCTTGCGCCAGTCGCCGCGCAGGATGACGGTCACGGCATCGGACAAGTCGGCCTCGATCACGCCACGTACGCCATAATGCTTGTAGCCGTTGACCTTGCGATCCAGCGCGATGTTGCGCAGGTTGCCGTCATATTCGCTGTAGAAGCCTGTGACGCGCGAGCGGATATTCCCGCCCAGTGGAATGTTGAGCGTGGCGCGAGCGCGATATTCGTTCGCGTCGTAGTAGCTGGCCTCTACCGTGCCGCCGAACATGTCTTCGGGCCGCTTCGTGACCATGCTGACGACGCCCGCCGAGGCATTCTTGCCGAACAACGTGCCCTGCGGTCCGCGCAGCACTTCGATCCGATCGATATCGACCAGATCACCGAAGCCTTCCCCAGCACGACTAAGCACGACGCCATCGATGACGGCCGCGACCGACGGTTCGGCAGCGATCGAGAAGTTGATGGTGCCAACACCGCGCAGGAACAGCGCCTGGTTGAGGCTGGTGCCACCCTTGCGGAAGTTGAGGGACGGCACGAGATATTGGGCGTTTTCAAGGTTCACGCCGCCTTGTGCCGCAATCGCTTCGCCGCCGATTACGGAGACGGAGAGCGGCACCGCCTGCAGATTTTCCTCACGCTTCTGCGCAGTGACGACGATATCGATGCCGCCAGCATCATCTGCGGCGGCGGCAACCGGGGCAGCTTCCTGCGCCATTGCTGGTGCGCAAAGCGCCAATGTACTTACGCCTGCCAGCGCTGTCAGAAACGCGGCGCGCAGTAGCGTAATGTTGGATTTGTCAGTCATGGATATCCTCCCATTGCGAGTTTCCTCGCCCAACCCGGTATTTATCGAGGGGTTTGGAGCGGTAATAGTTACGAAAATAGCCGATTGTCAATTCAGGAAAGACCAAAAGGCTTGCGTACCTGTCTTGCGTTGTCATAATGACACACAGGCCGGATGACCGGCACGGTCCGAGAGAGGGTAAATGGCCAAGGCGGCGCTGACACTGACGGCCACGGAGGGCGGTTTCACATTGTGGTCGGGCGATCGGCTGATCGCGCGCCACGATAGTGCGCACCCTATGATCATCGTCGGGCGGGGCACTGCCGATGTTGAGATGTTCCGCGGCAATTTTCGTCTTTCCGATACAGTCGTCGAACGAACCCCTCTCACGCACGCGAAGATACTGCCCCAAGCCAGGTTGGGCGATGCCGCGCGTATCGCGTTTTCCAGGGGGGAAGGCCGACCGGCCATCCTGTCGCTGGTGGTCCAGTCCGACGGCCTTTCCCTAGAATCGCATGACGGGGCCGTCAATCGCTGCTGGTTGACCTTTCACGCCAACCCGCAGGAGAAAATCTATGGGCTGGGCGAGCAAATGTCGTACTTCGACTTGCGCGACCGCGTCTTTCCCGTGTGGACGTCAGAGCCGGGCGTCGGTCGTGATAAGTCCACGGCCTTTACGCAGGCGATGGATGACGCGGGCAATGCCGGGGGCGATTACTGGACCACCAATTATCCACAGCCAACGATAGTTTCCTCCCGCAGCGTGGCGCTGCATGTCGATACCCATGCCTATTGCGCGTTCGACTTCACGGCGAGCGACAGCTTTACCGTGGAATGTTGGGAAGTGCCTGCCCGGATCGAGACGTTCGGGGCCGATACCATGGCCGATCTGGTCTCCATATTATCCACCCGTTTCGGCCGTCAGCCGCTGCTCCCCGAATGGGCGACAAACGGCGCGATAATCGGGCTGAAGCAAGGGCAGGAAAGTTTCGCGCGGCTTGAAAAGATGATCGACGCGGGCGTGCCGGTGTCGGGACTATGGTGCGAGGATTGGGTGGGCCTGCGCATCACCAGCTTCGGCAAGCGGCTGTTCTGGGACTGGAAATGGAACCGCGAACGCTATCCTGATCTCTATCACCAGATTGCGCGCCTCGCCGAAAAGGGCGTGCGGTTCCTCGGCTACGTCAATCCCTATCTCGCCATCGACGGCGCGCTGTATCGGGAGGCGCTGACCAAGGGCTATCTCGCGCTCCATCAGGACAGCGACGCGCCCTACCATGTCGATTTCGGGGAATTCGACGCGGCCATTGTCGATTTCACCAATCCGGCGGCGGCGGAATGGTTCGCTGACCGCGTGATCGGGCAGGAAATGCTCGACTTCGGCCTGTCCGGCTGGATGGCGGACTTCGGCGAGTATCTCCCCACGGATGTGCGCCTGTTCGACGGCAGCGATCCGATGCTCGCGCACAACGCGTGGCCAACGCTCTGGGCCAAGGTCAACGCCCGCGCGCTGGAACTGCGCGGCAAGACCGGCGAGGCGGTGTTTTTCATGCGGGCGGGCGGCACCGATGTCGGAAAATATTGCCCGCTGCTCTGGGCCGGGGACCAGTCCGTCGACTTCACGCGGCACGACGGGATCGGCACGGTCATCACGGCGGCGCTCTCGGCAGGGCTGGTCGGCAATGCGTACAGCCATAGCGACATTGGCGGTTACACCAGCCTGCTCGGCAACGTCCGCACCGCCGAACTGCTGATGCGCTGGAGCGAACTGGCGGCGTTCACGCCTGTCATGCGCACTCATGAAGGCAATCGCCCGGACGAGAACCTGCAAGTCGATTCGACGCCGGAACTGCTCGCCCACTTTGCTGCGATGACCCAGCTTCACGCCGATCTTGCCCCTTATACGCGCGCCTTGTGCATCGAAGCGCGCGATACGGGCCTTCCCTTGCAACGCCCTTTGTTCCTGCACCATGAAGACGCTATGGACAGCGACACGCTGCAAACCCATTATCTTTACGGGCAGGATCTGCTGGTCGCACCGGTGATTGCGGAGGGCATGCGCCACTGGCGCTGCTACTTGCCGTGTGATGCAACCTGGGTGCATTTGTGGACCGGGGTGCCGCGCGACTGCGGCTTCGTTGAAGTCGAAGCGCCGTTCGGGCGTCCTCCCGTCTTCTATCGCGCCGACAGCCGCCACGCACCCTTGTTCGCACGCATCGCCGCCCGCCATGTGGCGCGTTGCAAGGCGATGCTCGCATGAACGCGCGGGCGACGATCCATGACGTAGCGCAGGCTGCGGGCGTGTCGGTCAAGACCGTCTCGCGCGTGCTCAACAAGGAGCGTTATGTCCGCGACGATACTCGGCAAAAGGTTGAGGATGCCGTCCGAACTCTCCGTTTCAGCCCCAGTATCGCCGCGCGATCACTCGCCGGGCGGAAGTCCGGGCAGATCGCGTTGCTCTACGACAATCACAGCCCCTACTATATCCACCAGATTCAGGAGGGTATCTGGGAGGCGTGCCGTGAAGCGGGCGTCCGCCTGCTCGCGCAACCCGTCGACGTCGCCTCCCCCAACGTTGCGCGTGAAGTCGGCGGGCTGATCGACGAGACGCATGTCGATGGCATCATCCTGTCATCGCCCGTCACGGATTGCGCGGCGGTGCTGGCCGAACTGGAACGTCGCGGGATTCCGTTCGTCCGCATTTCACCTGGCACCAACCACGCGATTACATCATCGGTGTTCATCGACGATGTGCAGGCCGCTGATGACATGACGGCCTACCTCATCAATCTGGGCCACAGGCGGATCGGCTTCATCCTGGGCCATGACAATCACATGGCCAGCAATGAGCGGTTGTTCGGCTATCGTCGTGCGCTGGATCGGGCGGGGATCGACTATGAACCCGCGATCGTCATTCCCGGCGCGTTCGATTTTGCCAGTGGCGTGAAGGCCGCCGAGATATTGCTTGCAATGCCCGAACCTCCGACGGCCATCTTCGCCAGCAATGACGATATGGCCGCTGGTGTGCTGGCCGTCGCGCATCGGACCGGCGTCGCCGTACCCGATCAGCTTTCGGTCGCGGGCTTCGACGACACGATGCTGGCGCAGGTCGTCTATCCGCCGCTCACCACCATTCGCCAGCCGACTCGCACATTGGGACAGACGGGCACCCGCCTGCTGTTCAGCATGGGGGCCAGCGCCGAGCATCGCCGCCTGCACCACGAACTGATCGAGCGCCAATCGACCCGCGCCATATCCTAGAAGGACTGCACATCTCATGACTTC
>JBPPMC010000356.1:0-5644 GCA_051305835.1 Sphingobium sp. | reverse complement strand
GGGCTAAAATAGGTTTTCTCACCCGTTTGCCCTGCGCGAAGTCGAAGGGTTCTGCCGAGCGCAAGCGAGGCACCTTCGCCACGCGCACGGCGAACGGGTTGAGGCATCTGTGAACAGGAGCATCCATAATGCCCCGCATCCTCGTCGACGCAGACGCCTGCCCGGTTAAGGACGAAATCTACCGCGTCGCCTTCCGGCACGAGGTTCCAGTGACGATCGTCAGCAACAGCCCGATCCGCGTCCCCGCCCACGCGCTGATCGACCGCGTCGTCGTCAGCGACGGCTTCGACGCGGCGGACGACTGGATCGCCGAGCGGGCAGGGGCCGACGCTATCGTCATCACTGCCGACATCCTCCTCGCCGACCGCTGCCTCAAAGCAGGCGCGGCGGTGATCGGCAGCAACGGAAAGCCCTTCACCCTAAGCTCCATCGGCACCGCCATCGCCACGCGCGCGATCATGGCCGACCTTCGCGCCGACGGCACCGCCATCGGCGGCCCACCCCCTTTCAGTAAGGCCGACCGCTCGCGGTTTCTACAGACGCTGGATGAGGCATTGGTGCGGATGAAGCGGGGGCGGTAGGCTTGGAGCATTTTCGAAGCAGATGGCATCATCTGCTGGCTTGGAAAATGCGGAAAACAAAAGACAAGTAGAGCATGGTCCGATTCAGTCTGATCGGATTATGCTCTAGACGCGCCCCGCCATCCGCAACGGCGTATCTAATGTTGATGTCAAATAGATCGGGGCCAGACGGAGGCCCGGAGAGGCCTACACTGAGGCCTACTCTGCGGCCTGCACCGTATCGGCCAGTGGCTCCGGCAATGCGCGCAGGCTTTCCGGGGATTGCGGATCACGCAGCATCACTTCGATAGGCTCGATCAGATCCACTTCTTTCCCGCCAGTTTCCACGTTGAGGTCTCTGAACTTACGTGCAGTAACGAGCACGCGGCCTTCGAAACTGGCAATGAACGCATTATAGTCGGTGACAGCACCGCCGAGCTTCGTGCCCAGTTTCTTGAGTTGCCCCGCCGCGCCCGCAAGTCGCTCGTAGAGTTGCTTGGCAAGAAGCCCGATCTGTTGCGCTTCCTCCTGCATTTTTGCCTGCCGCCAGTGCCCCGCCAGCGTCCGCGCCAACGGCAGGAACGTCGCCGGCCCGCAGATGATTACGCGATTCTTTGCCGCGCGCTCCCACAGATCCATGTCCGCTTCCAGCGCGGCGGTGACGAAGTTGTCGCCCGGCACATACATGATGACGAAGTCGGGCGCTTTCTCGAATTGCTCCCAATAGGCCTTGCGCCCCAGTGCATCGGCATGGGTGCGCAGGGCCCGCGCGTGATCCGCCAGATAGCGATCACGGGGCACCTGTTCAGTCTGTTCGACGGCGTTGAGATAGGCTTCCAGCGAACATTTGACGTCCACCACCAGCTGCTGATCGCCCGGCAGTCGGATGATGAAGTCGGGCCGCAATCGCCCATCCTCGGTGTTGACCGACACTTCCTCATGGAAATCGACGAATGCCGAAAGCCCCGCCGTCTCGATCAAATTCTTGAACTGTTGCTCGCCCCAGCGCCCGCGCGTCTTGGGCGCGGCGCGCAGCGCATTGACGAGCTTCGCGGTCTCGTCGCGCACCTGGCCCTGACCCAGCTTCACTTGCTCGACCGCTTCGCGCAATTCGTGATAGCTGCCCACGCGATCCTTCTCGACGCGCTGCAGGCCTTCCTCATAGCGCTTCAGGGTCGTCTCGACCGGCTGGAGCAGCGCCTTCAATTGCGCCTCGCCCTTCTGGTTCGCCTGATCGAATCGCTGGTCGGCGCGCTCCAGAAATGTCTTTTGCGCCTGCTCCAGAAGTTTGCCGCCAATCTCGCTGAACTGCGCGGAGAGTTGCTCCTTGGCCTCCGACAGCCCGCGAATCTGCTCCTGAAACGCCTCGGTCCGTGCCAGTTGCTCGGACCGTAATGCCGCCAGATCACGCAACGCCGCCTCGCGCTCCGCCTGCGCTACATCCAGCCGCCCGGACAGCAGCGTCGCCTGCTCGGCCCGCTCCCGCGCTACCGCCAGATCACGTTCGGCACTGTCGCGCTGCGCTGTCGCCGCGTCGACTCGCGTCGACAAGGCCGCGACGCCCTGACCCCGCAACAGCCACCCGGCGATCAGTCCGGCGAGCAATGCAACGACGATGAGAATAACAGCAACCGGGTCCATGCATACTTTCCGCAATGAAGAACGAAAAGTGAACCTACTGGACGGAAAAAGGCATGGCAAGGACGCAGTGTATCAAACCGGCCGTCATCCCGAACTGGTTCAGGATCCATTCCGCAATTCGGGGCCAAGCATGGTGCCGCTAAATGGATGCTGAAACGCGTTCAGCATGGCGGTCTTGGGAAAAGCCCGGCGTCAAGCCGCCTTGGCGGTTTCCTTGCGCATCTTGGCCAGCTTCTTGAGCACCATGTCCCGCTTCAACCGCGACAGATGGTCGATGAACAGCACCCCTTCGAGGTGATCCATCTCATGCTGCAGGCACGTCGCCAGCAGGCCGTCCAATTGCTCTTCGCGAATCCGCCCATCCCGGTCCATCCAGCTTGCGCGGATCGTAGCGGGCCGCTCGACTTCGGCATATTGCTCGGGAATCGAGAGGCAGCCTTCCTGATAAACGGACAGATCGGGCGATCCGTCCAGTATCTCGGGGTTGATGAACACCATCGGGCGTCGAACCGGCGGGCCGTCTTCTGCCTCCGGCTCCTGCAAGTCGATGACGAGGATGCGCTTGGGGACGCCCACCTGGATCGCGGCCAGCCCGATGCCCGGCGCGTCGTACATCGTATCGAACATATCGTCGATCAGCCGGTTGAGATCGGCGTCGATCGCCTCGACGGGCGTGGAGATGGTGCGCAGCCGGGGGTCGGGCGCTTCGATAATCGGAAGAATGGCCATGCCCCTAAAATATGGGCAGAAGGCGATAAGATCAAGTCGGGTGCGATGAGTTCACTCGCGATCATCACCCCACCATCTTCACCCCACGGGCCGCCGCGCGCGCAAAGCCTGCGCCAAAGTCCCTTCGTCCAGATAATCGAGTTCGCCGCCCACTGGCAATCCATGCGCCAGTTGCGTCAATCGCACGGGAAAATTCTCCAGCCGTTCGGCGATATAATGCGCCGTCGTCTGCCCCTCCAGCGTCGCGTTCATCGCCAGCACCACTTCGTCGATCCCCCCGGCGGCCACCCGGCTGACGAGCGTATCGATCGACAGATCCTCCGGCCGCACGCCTTCAAGCGCCGACAGCCGCCCGCCCAGCACATGAAAGCGCCCCGGGAACAGCCGCGACTTGTCGAGCGCCCACAGGTCCGACACATCCTCCACCACGCACAGCGCCCGCGCATCGCGGCGGGGATCGGTGCAGATGCCGCACGGATCGACCGTATCCACATTGCCGCACAGCGCGCAGGTCGACAGGTTCTCCTCCACCGCCTCCAGCGCCCGCCGCAGTGGCCCCAGCGCTAGCTCGCGCTTCTTGAGCAAATGCAGCACCGCCCGCCGTGCCGAACGCGGGCCAAGGCCGGGGAGGCGGGAGAGTGCCTGCGTCAAGGCTTCGATTTCAGGGGATGCCATGGACCGCAACATAGGTCAGGACCGGCCCGGATAGAAGCCGGTCGCGACCTATTCGTTTCTGGTGGCCACATTTCCCGGACGTCAGGGTTCCCCTGACTTGGAAATGTTCGGGGGGGCTTGCGTTGACCCACGACAAGGGCTTGAGAGGACGCCATGCGCATCATCTACATGGGAACCCCGCAATTTGCGGTGCCGGGGCTGGAACGGCTGGTCGAGGCGGGGCATGACATCATTGCGGTGTACAGCCAGCCGCCGCGTCCGGCCGGGCGGGGGAAGGGACTGCGCGCCTCCCCCGTGCAGACGCGGGCGGAGGCGCTTGGCCTGCCCGTCCACACGCCCACGGGCCTCAAGGATGCCGCCGCGCAGGCCGCTTTCGTGATGCACGAGGCGGATGTCGCGGTTGTCGCCGCCTATGGCCTCATCCTGCCGCGCGCGATACTCGAAGCGCCGAAACGCGGCTGCTTCAACATCCATGCGTCGCTATTGCCGCGCTGGCGGGGCGCCGCGCCGATCCAGCGTGCGATCCTCTGCGGCGATCACGTCACGGGCGTCACCATCATGGACATGGAAGCGGGCCTCGACACCGGCCCGATGCGCGCCAAGCATGTGACCCCGATCGAAGCCAAGACCG
Source organism: Sphingobium sp. (assembly GCA_051305835.1). Lineage (GTDB taxonomy): Bacteria > Pseudomonadota > Alphaproteobacteria > Sphingomonadales > Sphingomonadaceae > Sphingobium. The sequence goes on along the minus strand of JBPPMC010000356.1, from coordinate 1,408 downwards.
CAGGCGACCTCACCACCGAACTGGCCGACGCAGGCGCAATCCTGATGGCACAGGTTCTGGAAGACCTCGACGCTTTCCCGCCCATGCCGCAACCCGCCGAGGGCGTCACCTACGCCGCCAAGATCGACAAGGCCGAATCGCGGTTGGACTTCACCGCCGCCGCGCATGTCGTGGAACGGCAGGTCCGCGCTTTCAATCCCGCCCCCGGCGCGTTCTTCAGCTATCGCGGCGAGCGGTTCCGCGTCCACGCCGCCCATTGCGAGACACGCGAAGGCGCACCGGGCGAGCTGCTCGACGACAGCCTGCTGATCGGCTGCGGCAGCGGCAGCCTGCGCCCGACCCTGATCCAGCGCGCGGGTAAGGCGGCGATGCTACCCGGCGAGTTGCTGAACGGTTTCGATATGCCCGCCGGATCGCGCGTGGATGATTGAACGCTCGTGACGCGCTACGCCCTCACCGTGGAGTTTGACGGCCGCCCCTTTATGGGCTGGCAGCGTCAGCCGCACGGCCCCACCGTGCAGCAGGCGATAGAACTGGCGATCACGCAGATCACTGGCGAGACCACCAGCGTCAACGCTGCCGGACGCACCGATGCAGGCGTCCACGGCATCGCCATGCGCGCGCACACGGATATTGCAAAACCGTTCAAGCCGTTCCGCTTGCTGGAGGCGCTGAACGCCATGATGCGCGACGTGCCGGTGGCGATCACCGCCTGCGAGATCGTGCCCGATGACTGGCACGCGCGCTTTTCCTGCACTGGGCGCTATTATGTGTACCGCATCGTCAATCGCCGCCCGCCGCTGACATGGGAGAAGGGGCTGGCATGGCGCATCACGCAGCCGCTCGACACGCAGGCGATGCAGGACGCGGCGGACCTGCTCGTCGGCCTGCACGATTTCACCACCTTCCGCTCGGCCCACTGCCAGTCCGCCAGTCCCGTCAAGACGCTCGATCGGCTGGAGGTTATCCGCACCGGCGACCGCATAGACGTCCATGCCGCCGCGCGCTCCTTCCTCCATCATCAGGTCCGCTCGATGGTCGGCTGCCTGTCGCTGGTGGGTCTCGGCAAATGGTCGGCGCAGGACATGCGGACGGCGCTGGAAGAAAAGAATCGCGCCGCGCTCGGCCTCAATGCCCCGCCCGACGGCCTGTATTTCGTCGGTGCCACCTACCCCTGAGCCGGGATGCACCACACCCATTTGCACCCCACCGCACTTTCGTCTATTGGCCGCGCTTACAGCCCCGGCAACCGCTGATCCTTTTCGATTCGCGACTGCCGGGGCGCATTGTTTTTGCAAAGCAGGGATATGCCCATGGCCCGTCGCCGCCAGATCTACGAAGGCAAAGCCAAGATCCTGTATGAGGGTCCGGAACCCGGCACGCTGATCCAGTATTTCAAGGATGACGC
>JBPPMC010000338.1:0-27215 GCA_051305835.1 Sphingobium sp. | reverse complement strand
CACTCAGTGAAGGAGACCAATATGGACAACAGCCACATCTCTGCCCTGCAGGCCAAGCATGCAGGTATTGAAGCGCGTATCAAGGCGGAAACCAGCCGCCCGATGCCAGACGCTGCGCTGGTCGCCACGTTGAAAAAACGCAAGCTTCGCGTGAAGGAAGAGATTTCCTCGTCCCATTAATCCAAGGTCAGACGCACTGGCTTCCGGTCCTCCGGAGCCAGTGATGTCGACAAGTAGATCAGATGAAATTGAGATGCCGCTCAGCGGCGAAGACGCGCTCCGGGAATGGTAGGGCGCAAATAATCGGGCATCGCTGCGGTGCCAGCATCCGCTACGGGACGACGCGCAAGTTGTGGGTCGATAGGCTTGTCGAAAGTCACACCGATACGGTCGCTCTTAACCCAGGCAATCATGCCCTGGACATTACCGACGCCCCGCAATTTCATGGAAACCCGATCGCCCGGCGTGAAGGGCTTTTCGCAGTCAGCCATCAGACCAGTGGCCGAAAGATTGCGCACTCGCGCGCTGCCAAGTTCGCTGCCATCAGGGCAACTGAGGATCGTTAAGAGGAAAAGACTGTCCCGACGCGATTGCCGCGCAGGACCGCGTTCACCAGCTTCCTCAGCGTCCATGCTCATAACGTGCAAGTATCCAGATCAACTTTATTCGTTGGATCGCGATACCAGCCGAGAGTGCATGAACCGTTAATCGTCCCGCGAAACCTTTTCCTGCCGCTCGTGACGCTCCTGCGCTTCGACCGTCATCGTCGCAATCGGGCGTGCTTCCAGACGCCCCAGGGAGATCGGCTCCCCGGTCACTTCGCAATAGCCATATTCGCCGTCGTCGATCCGACGCAGCGCCGCGTCGATCTTGGAAATCAGCTTGCGCTGACGATCGCGCGTACGCAGTTCGATCGACCAGTCCGTCTCGCTGGATGCCCGATCATTGAGATCAGGCTCGCGCAGCGGCTCGTTCTGAAGAACCGCCAATGTACCTTCAGCCTCCGTCAATATCTGCTTCTTCCAGTCGAGCAGCCGCTTGCGAAAATATTCCAGTTGCAGGGGATTCATGAAGTCTTCGTCCGCGGACGGACGATAGTCGCCCGGAAGGCTGACCGCCGCTTTGCCCAAAGCGTCGTCGCCATTTCCGGAATTAAGGGCCGATGCCATTTTGCTCTCCGACACGAGGGCCGGCACGGGCGGAAACCCGGCCGCCGAAGTAATGATTGAGCGCGCCTATAGCCACCGCGCAGGTCGGACACAAGCGCGCTTTCTTATCGGGACATCTCGGCGCTGCCACTCGAATCGCAGATGTAACGGTCCTGCTTGCCGCTGCTTAACTCTGTTGCCGATGCCCCGCATTTTGCTTTCCGGGACACAAACCCTGCGCAAAATTGCTTGCACTTGTCAGGCCCGCTGTACCGGGACGGTACATTAACCATATATGTTCATCAGCCATTTACGCTTTTCCCGATTTGGCGCGCTTAAACGGGGTTAACGGCGTTGCGGTTAATGCTTTCTTTTGGCTTTGCTTGGATAGGAATTGCCCTCTGCCCGCCATTTCTCCGGAGCCGCGCGGGTAGCGAGAACAATAAGCAATATAAGCAATAAGAGTGTGGAAGCTATGTCGGTTCGGATGGCTCTTGCCAAACTTAGTGCCTGCGCATGCGGGGGGGCGTTGATCGGTGGCGGTGCAGTGCACGTCGCTGAAACCGCGCGCCCTGCCAATGTGCAGAGCCTGAAGATGGTGAAGCACGCCCGCGTGAAGCATTATGCGCCGCGCACCGTCAAGAAGCGCGTCGTGCGCACCGCCACCTGCGCGCCACAAACGATTACCGTCACCACCCAGAACCCTCCTGTCCCCATGCCCTTGGCGGCAGACGCGCCATTCGTTTCCGGCGGCAGTGGCGGCGGCGCGCCGGTCATCATCGGTGGAAGCGGCGGTTTTGGCGGGAGCGGCGGCGGCTTCTTCGGCGGTTTCTTCGGCGGCAGCGGTGGCGGAGGCGGCGGCAGCGTCGTCGTATCCTCGACCACCAGCGGCGGGTCCAGTTCGACCAGCTCTGGCGGCTCAGGGGGGTCAAGCAGTTCGACGGGCGGCGTCAGCTCCACTTCGGGCGGTTCCAGCACTTCGACTGGCGGTGTCAGTTCGACGTCTGGCGGCGTAAGCTCCACGTCGTCTACCGGCGGCTCCAGCTCCAGCACGTCTACAGGCGGTGTCAGTTCAACCTCATCATCGTCGGGTAATGTCTCTTCGTCGTCATCCGGCAACGTGTCGAGTTCGACATCCTCTTCCAGTTTCGGTTCGACGAGCAGCAGTTCCTCGTCGTCTTCATCAAGTAGCAGCTCCTCCAGTTCCTCGTCATCGTCGAGCAGCAGCGGCGGCCACAGCACGAGCAGCGGCGGCACCGATGTGCCTGCGCCGCCGATGGTCCTGCTATTCGGTGCCGCCGCGGCCGCCCTTGTCGCACGCCGCCGCTTTGCCAAGAAGCCGCAGGACGCGGTAACGGACGCAGCCTGATTACATATCCCGGGGGTGGGTACGAATGGGCGGGCCTGCCACGCAGGGCCGCCCATTCGATTCATGGCGGAGCAAGCAGGGTTGCACCACCTGCGACGCGGCGGCATAGGGTCACCCCATGCATGATATCCGCGCCATCCGGGAAAATCCCGCCGCCTTCGACGCCGCCCTTGCCAAGCGGGGAGCGGCACCGCTGTCGAACGAGATACTGGCGGCAGACGAGAAGCGCCGGGCCATAGCAACCGAGCTTCAAGTCAATCAGGCGCGCCGCAACGAAGCGAGCAAGCTGATCGGGCAGGCGATGGCTGCCAAGGACCGCGACAAAGCCGACGAAATCAAGGCCGAAGTAGCGACGCTTAAAGAACGTCTGCCGGAGATGGAACAGCAGGATCGGGATTATGCCGAAGCGCTTGATGCGCTGTTACTCGCAATTCCTAATCTCCCTGCGGATGACGTGCCCGAAGGTGCGGACGAGAACGATAATGTCGAAGTCAGCCGCTGGGGAAGCGCGCGCGATTTTGACTTTGCACCGCGCGATCATGCTGACTTCGGCCCTGCCCTCGGCCTCGACTTCGAGGGCGCGGCCAAGATGTCCGGCGCGCGCTTCGCTGCGCTTCGTGGCCCGATGGCGCGACTGCATCGGGCACTTGCGCAATTCATGCTGAACACGCAGACTGGCGATAATGGCTATGAAGAAGTCAATCCGCCGCTGCTCGTGCGCGACGCCGCGCTGTATGGCACCGGACAGTTGCCTAAATTCGCGGAGGATCTGTTCCACACGACTGATGGCCGCTGGCTGATCCCCACCGCCGAAGTCAGCCTCACCAACCTCGTGCGTGAACAGATCGTGCCCCTTGACACGCTGCCGCTGCGCTTCACGGCGCTCACCCCCTGCTTCCGCTCCGAAGCCGGATCGGCGGGTCGCGACACGCGCGGATATATTCGCCAGCACCAGTTCGAGAAAGTCGAGTTGGTCGCCATCTGCCCGCCCGATCAGTCCGAGGCCGAACATGAACGCATGCTCGCCGCTGCAGAGGGCATATTGCAGGCCCTGAACCTGCCCTACCGCAAGGTGCTGCTCTGCACCGGCGACATGGGCTTTTCCGCGCGCAAAACCTATGATCTGGAAGTCTGGCTTCCCAGCCAGCAGACCTACCGCGAGATCAGCAGCATATCGAACTGCGGCGATTTTCAGGCGCGCCGGATGAACGCCCGCTTCAAGCCCGAAGGTGAGAAGGCGACGCGTTTCCTGCATACGCTGAATGGCTCTGGCCTGGCCGTCGGCCGCACCTTGGTAGCCGTACTGGAAAACTACCAGCAGGCCGATGGCAGCGTCCTAATCCCTGAAGTGCTCGCGCCCTATATGGGCGGCATCACCCGGCTCGATCCCAAATAATCGCAAGGCAACCATCATACGCATTCTGTTGACGAACGACGATGGCGTCCATGCGCCCGGCCTCAAGGTTTTGGAGACGATCGCACGGACGCTGTCCGACGACATCTGGATCGTTGCCCCTTCCGAAGAGCAATCGGGCGCGGGCCACAGCCTCACGCTGTCCCGCCCTCTGCGCATCCGCAAGCATGGTGAAAAGCACTATAGCGTCACCGGCACACCGACCGACGCGGTCATGATGGCGATGGGGCATCTGATGAAGGATTGCCCGCCCGACCTCATTCTGTCCGGAGTGAACCGGGGTGCGAACCTTGCCGAAGACGTGACCTATAGCGGCACTGTCGCCGCCGCGATGGAGGGGGCCATATCGGGCGTCCGCTCAATCGCGCTGAGCCAAGTCTACTCGCGCGAAGGCATGGGCGATAATGTGCCGTTCGCCTGTGCCGAAGCATGGGGCGAGAAAGTCTTGCGCCCGCTGATCGCCATGCCCGCAGGCAAGCGGATGCTCATCAACGTCAACTTCCCGGCGATCGACCCCGCCGAAGTCAAAGGTGTGCGGGTCGTTCGGCAGGGTTTCCACGATATCGACCGCACGCGCATTATCGAGGGTACGGACCCGCGCGGTTATCGCTACTATTGGTTCGGGCTTGGCAACAGCGATGCCGTGCCGGAGGGCAGCGATCTGGAAGCCATTTCGCAGGGATATGTCACTGTAACGCCTCTGCATTACGATCTTACCCATGGCGGATCGATGGACGCGGTCGCGGCGGCTTTTACCCAATAGGCTGATCGAATTCCAATAAGCCGCGCAGTATTGTTCGTTGCGAAGTCCAAGCCACCTGCTATTGGAGTTGAATATCGGGGGCTACACACATGGATATGCTAAAGCGGACCATCATCGGGGATGATGTATCTACGGATCTGACGTCGCATGACGCGCCTGTTTCAAAAACGCGGTATAATGCTTTCGGACTCATGGTCGCGATGAAGATAGCGGGCGCGATTGTCCTGCTGTATATTCTCTATTCCGCGAACGGCGCGAACGAGCGCCGAACAACCCCGCCCGTCGCGCACAGCAATCAACAGTAAGATACTGGCGCGGCTTACGCTTACGCTTCCGCAGCCCATTCCAGACGCGCAATACCCTGCGCGTAGAGCAGCACGCTCAAATCCCCGTGGACGATCTCCGCATCCGCAGCCGCACGCGCTTTCGCCTTTGCATGATAGGCGACGCCCAACCCCGCTGCCTCGATCATCGGAATATCGTTAGCGCCGTCGCCCACCGCCAGCGTTTGCTCATGCGGCAAACGAAACTGCGCCATGGCCGCACCAAGCTCAAACCGCTTGCGTGCGGCATCCACGATCGGATCCTGCACGGTGCCTGTCAGCTTGCCATCCGCAATATCCAGCACATTCGCCACCGCCATATCGAAGCCGATCTCCGCTGCCACTGGCCCGGTGAACCGCGTGAAGCCTCCGGAAACCAATATTGCGCGTGCTCCGCGCGCCCGCATCGTCCTCACCAGCGCTTTGGCTCCCGGCATGATCTTGACGCGCTCGATACGGCACTGGTCGATCATGGCGTCGTCCAGCCCCTTCAGCAGAGCCACTCGCGCGCGCAGAGCCTCGGCGAAATCCAGTTCACCTTGCATCGCACGTTCGGTGATCTCTGCAATCTGATCCTTGATGCCCGCATAGTCCGCCAGTTCATCGATGCACTCGACGGTAATCATCGTCGAATCCATGTCCGCAACGATCAGCTTCTTCTCGCGGGAGGCCACAGGCTGAACGACAATATCGATCCCCTGCCCGATCCCGCCCAGCACACCACGCGCAGCCAAAGGCTCCGCATCGAAAAACACGTCAGCCGCCTTATCGGGATCGATCCACTGCCCCGCATTCGGCGCGCAGCCCGCCGACGCCAGCCGATCGCATGCCTCCGAAATATCCCCCTGCCCGATTGCGGCGCTAGCCACTAAGGTCGCAACGAACATGGATACTCCTAACACACAAAACGGCGAATCTCGCCCGCCGCTGGCGCTTATTGCCGGGCCGACCGCCAGCGGCAAGAGCGCGCTCGCCATTGCGTTAGCGGAACGCACTGGCGGCATCGTCATCAATGCCGATGCCAGCCAAGTGTATCGCGACCTTTCACTCCTCTCCGCTCGCCCTTCGCCCGAAGAGGTTGCCCGCGCCCCGCACCGTCTTTTCGGACATATCGATGGCGCGGAGGCTTGCTCCGCGCCCCGCTGGGCTGCAGAAGCCAAGGCCGAGATCGCCGCTGCCCATGCCGCCGGAAAGCTCCCGATCCTGGTTGGCGGGACCGGCCTCTATATCCGCACTCTGTTGGATGGCATCGCACCCGTTCCGGAGATTGATCCGGAAATACGCACAGAGGTCCGCACTCTGCCCGTAGCCGAAACATATGCAGCCCTGACCCGCGAAGATCCCGCCGCCGCCGCTCGCCTTGCGGCCGCAGATACGTCGCGCGTAGCGCGCGCGCTGGAGGTCGTGCGGTCGACAGGCCGTACACTCGCCGGGTGGCAGGCGCATAAGGAAGGGGGCATTGGCGAGAGCATAGCGTTGCGACCCATGATCCTGGTCCCGCCACGCGGCTGGCTGATTGCCCGTTGCGACATGCGGTTCGAGGCCATGATCGATCAGGGTGCAGAGGAGGAAGTGCGGACGTTGCTCACCCGCAACCTCAACCCGATGCTTCCTGTGATGCGCGCCATCGGCGTGCGTGAAGTCGCTGCGTGGATCGATGGAAAGATTGATCGGGAGACGATGCTGGAACGCGGCTGCCTCGCCACCCGCCAATATGCAAAACGCCAATATACTTGGTTTTCCAATCAGCCACCGCCACAATGGTATCGGATGCATCAAGAGATCCATAACAACAATATGGATGAATTAGTAACTTTATTACGCAATTGAAGGTTGACAGAATATTTTATAACTCTTAGAGGCCGCGACCTAAGCCGGACTTGTCATCCGCATGGGAGTAGCCCATTGCGCTGACCTACACCAAACAGGAGATACTATCGTGGCCGACTTCCAGGCCGTTGCGCAGGCTGAATATGGCGCGGGCAGTCCCGAGCCGGAGAAACAGCGGGAGCGTAGCGGCGCCGACATCTTGTGCGAATGTCTGGTCGATCTGGGCGTCGAAGTGGTGTTCGGCTATCCAGGCGGCGCGGTGCTTCCAATCTATGACGCGCTCTATGCGCATCCCAAGATCAAGCACATTCTCGTTCGCCACGAGCAGGCCGCGACCCACGCCGCCGAAGGCTACGCGCGCTCCACCGGCAAACCCGGCGTCGTGCTCGTCACTTCCGGCCCTGGCGCGACCAATGCGATCACGGGTATCACCGATGCCCTGATGGACTCCATCCCGATGGTCGTCATCACGGGCCAGGTCGCTACGCATCTGATCGGCACGGACGCGTTTCAGGAGGCGGACACCGTTGGCCTGACGCGCCACTGCACCAAGCATAATTATCTGGTGAAGTCTCCGACGAAGCTGGCGCATATCATCCATGAGGCGTTTCACATTGCCACATCGGGTCGCCCCGGCCCTGTCGTCGTGGACATTCCCAAGGATGTTCAGGTCGCAACGTCGCCTTACGGCCGCCCCGAACCCATCGACCATCCCAGCTATCGCCCTGAATTCAAGGCTGACCCGCGCCTGATCGAGCGAGCTGTCGATATGCTGATGGCCGCCGAACGTCCTGTGCTTTACACAGGCGGCGGCATCATCAATTCAGGTCCGCATGCGTCGGAATTGCTTCGCGAACTGGCGGAGATGACGCGCGCGCCGGTCACGTCCACTTTGATGGGTCTTGGCGCTTACCCGGCGTCGGGCAAGCAGTGGCTTGGCATGCTCGGCATGCATGGCACCTACGAAGCCAACTTCACGATGAACAAGGCAGACCTCGTTCTGTGCCTTGGTGCCCGCTTCGACGATCGCGTGACTGGCCGGATCGACGCCTTCTCGCCCGAAAGCAAGAAGATCCACGTCGATATCGATCGCAGTTCGGTCAACAAGAACATCATCGCTGACCTTGCCGTCATTGGCGATGTCGGCAGCGTGATGGCCGATATGATCGCCTTGTTGAAGGCTCGCGGCTACACCAAGCCAGACTTCGCCGAATGGTGGGCGCGGATCGAAGGCTGGCGTGCACGGCGCAGCCTGGATTTCGTCGACGGCGTTGAAGAGATCATGCCGCAACGTGCGATAGCCGACCTGTACGCCGCGACGCGTAACCGGGACGTCATCATCACTACCGAAGTCGGTCAGCATCAGATGTGGGCTGCGCAGCACTTCCACTTCGACGATCCGAACAAGTGGCTGACGTCAGGTGGCCTGGGCACGATGGGTTACGGACTGCCCGCCGCGATCGGCGCGCAATTGGGTAATCCCGACGCGTTGGTCATCGACATTGCGGGTGACGCTTCGATCCAGATGAATATTCAGGAACTCGGCACGGCGACGCAATATCGGCTGCCGGTCAAGATCTTCATCCTGAACAACGAATATATGGGCATGGTCCGGCAATGGCAGGAACTGACCTATGAGAGCCGCTATTCAGAGAGTTACAGCGATAGTCTTCCAGATTTCGTGAAGCTGGCGGAGGCCTATGGCTGGACGGCGCTGCGGATCGAGACGCATGAGGAACTGGCGCCCGGTATCCAGAAGATGATCGACACGCCCGGCCCTGTGCTGGTCGATTGCCGCGTCGCAAAGCTCTCCAACTGTTTCCCGATGATCCCATCAGGCGCGGCGCATATCGACATGCTGCTTGACCCGACGATGGTCTCGGGCACGATGGATGACGAAGCCAAGGCTCTCGTCTGAAAGAAACCATGTGACCACCCATTTGAAGCTCACCATCCACGTCACCGAACCATGGGATTTTGAACGCCAGACCGGCGTGCAGGAATTGACCGGTTGGACTACTGATCATGTGGAAGATGCGAACTCGGAATGGGAAGTGACGCTCGATCAAGGGTTCGACTACCACAGCCGACGTTTCGCCCGGCTGTTGGTCAACCCAAGATATGTGGGGGAGCACCTTTCCCGCATATTCGATGCGGTGGTGGGTTTTCCGGTGCGCATCGCTCACCGGAGCGGCGATGGCGGATGGCATTACGCCTTTGCAGGCATGCTGACGGCGCAGCGCGATTACGAAGATAAAGACGATAAAGAAGAGACGATTTGATGCACATCACCGAGGAACAGAGCGAACGGCATGTCCTGTCGTTGACCGTCGCCAATGAAGCGGGCATCCTTGCGCGCATCGCGGGCATGTTCACGGCGCGCGGCTATAATATCGAGAGCCTGACCGTGGCGGACATCACGCAGGATCATTCGATCAGCCGTATCACTATCGTCACCAATGGTCCGCCGCGCGTGATCGATCAGATCATCGCGCAGCTCGACCGCCTCGTTCCGGTCCATCGCGTCGTCGACCTGACCGAAGCCGGTCCCTATGTCGAGCGCGAATTGGCGCTGGTGAAGGTGGCCGGCACCGGCGATCATCGCATCGAGGCGCTGCGTCTTGCCGAAGTGTTTCGCGCCAAGGTCGTCGACACGACGATCGAGAGCTTCATTTTCGAGATTACCGGAACGACCGAGAAGATCGACACATTCGCGGGTCTCATGCGCCAGATCGGCCTGGTCGAGATCGGCCGTACTGGCGTGGTCGGCCTGATCCGGGGCAAGGACGCCATCTAAATTCCGCCCGCGCGGGCATCCACTTCGCATTCCATATCAGCTAAAGAGGGAAGACACTTACCATGCGCGTTTATTATGATCGTGATGCAGACATCGGCCTGATCAAAGGCAAGAAGATCGCCATTGTCGGCTATGGCAGCCAGGGCCATGCCCATGCGCAGAACCTGCGTGACAGCGGCGTTTCCGAAGTCGCCATTGCCCTGCGTCCCGGCTCCGCCACCGCGAAGAAGGCAGAAGGCGCAGGCTTCAAGGTATTGAGCAATGCCGAAGCAGCCGCCTGGGCTGACATCGTCATGATCCTGGCGCCCGACGAGCATCAGGCCGCGATTTACGCCGAGGACTTGCATGCCAACATGAAGCAGGGCGCGGCGCTGGCGTTCGCCCACGGCCTCAACGTCCATTTCGGCCTGATCGAGCCACGCGCCGATCTCGACGTGTTCATGATCGCGCCCAAGGGTCCGGGTCACACCGTACGCAGCGAATATGTGCGCGGCGGCGGCGTGCCCTGCCTCATCGCCATTGCGCAGGACGCAACCGGCAACGCGCATGACGTCGCGTTGTCCTATGCTTCTGCTGTCGGCGGCGGGCGCTCCGGCGTGATCGAAACCACGTTCAAGGAAGAGTGCGAAACCGACTTGTTCGGCGAACAGGCCGTGCTGTGCGGTGGCTTGACCCATCTCATTCAGGCTGGTTTCGAAACGCTGACCGAAGCTGGTTACGCGCCTGAAATGGCCTATTTCGAGTGCCTCCATGAAGTGAAGCTGATCGTGGACCTGATGTATGAAGGCGGTATCGCCAACATGCGCTATTCGATCAGCAACACGGCCGAATATGGCGACATTCACACCGGCCCGCGTATCATCACCGACGAGACGAAGAAGGAAATGAAGCGCGTATTGGAGGACATCCAGAGCGGCCGCTTCGTCAAGCGCTTCATCCTCGACAACCGTGCCGGTCAGCCGGAACTCAAGGCAAGCCGCAAGCTGGCCGCGGCGCACCCCATCGAACAGACCGGTGCTCAGCTTCGTGCAATGATGCCCTGGATCGGTGCAAACAAGCTGGTGGATAAGGATAAGAACTGATCTTCCTGCGAAACGATGAGTTGCATGCGCACTCCGTTTTGCAACTGGAATGATGCCGGGGCGCTGTCTATGTTGGCAGCGCCCCAAATCATTTGAGAGGAAGCTGCTCCATGCGTAAATATCTCGCTCCCGCCGCCCTGCTGCTAGCGGCCGTCGCCATCGGACCCGTCGTTGCGCAGAGCGCCGCGCAGCTTCCGGGTCAGCCCGACGCCACGCGCGTCACCGGCGGCACCTATACGATCGACCCTAATCACACGCAGGCCGTGTTCGCCTACAACCACTTCGGTTTTACTTCGAACGCTGGCATCATCAGCGGCTTTACCGGTACGTTGGTGCTGGACCCCAAGAAGCCCAGCGCTGCGTCGCTGACAGTCGATATCCCGGTCTCCTCGCTGCAAACGGGCATCCCGAAGTTTCAGGAGCATCTGGCTTCGGCGGATTTCTTCGACTTCGCCAAGTTCCCGACCGCGAAATTCGTGTCCACCAGCGTCAAGATTGAAGGCACCACTGCCGACATCACGGGTAACCTGACGCTTCATGGCGTCACCAAGCCCATCACACTCGACGCAAAGTTCGTCGGCGCGGGCACGGCGATGAACAAGAAAGAGACGGTTGGCTTTGCCGCGACCGGCGTCATCAAGCGCAGCGAATTCGGCATCGGCAAATATGCGCCTATGGTGTCCGACGAAGTCGAATTGAAGATCGTCGCCGCCTTCGAAAAGTAAGAAGTTGCGGGCTGGCGCATAACTGCGCCAGCCCGTCACAGCAGTCACCTGCCGAATTGGCTGGACGAATGCCGATAAATGCCGCTAAAGACGCGCATCATGCAGCGCACGCTATCTCTCCTGCTACGACTTACCCGCCCTTAGGCGCGGTTTGGGTGTTGCCCTGCGCGGCGACACATTTCGCCTAAGGGCATATTCGCAAAATAGTCGTGATCTCCGGACGCAGTGCCATTAATGATGTTGGTGCGTCCGCCCGCCAGGAATGCCGTTCCCATGATGTTGACCGATCCTTCACAAAAATACCGCGCCTTTCCGCAAGTCGACCTACCTGACCGGCAATGGCCCAGCCGCACGATTACACATGCACCACGCTGGCTCTCGACTGACCTTCGGGACGGTAATCAGGCGCTGATCGACCCAATGAATGCGGAGAAGAAGCAGCGCTTTTTCGATCTGCTTCTGCGCGTAGGCCTCAAAGAGATCGAGGTCGGTTTCCCTTCGGCTGGTGCGACCGAGTTCGACTTCATCAGTGGCCTTGTCCGTGCTGGCAAGATACCCGATGACGTCACCATTCAGGTACTGACTCAGGCGCGCCGCGACCTGATCGAAAAGAGCTTCGAGAGCCTTCAGGGCGCACGTACGGCGATCGTGCACGTCTACAATGCCGTATCACCGGCCTGGCGGCGCATCGTGTTTGGGATGGAACGCAGCGAAATCAAGCAGATCGCCATTGATGCTGCGAAAATCCTGCGGGACGAAGCGGCAAAGCAGCCCAACACCGACTGGCGTTTCGAATATTCGCCCGAAACCTTTTCGACGGCAGAACTTGATTTCAGCCTGGAATGTTGTGAGGCGGTGATGGACATCCTCCAGCCGACCGCCGACAAGCCGCTGATCCTCAACCTGCCCGCCACGGTCGAGGCCTCCACCGCTAACATCTATGCCGATCAGATCGAATGGATGTGCCGGAACATCAGCAAGCGCGATCATGTCGTGATCTCGCTGCATCCTCACAACGATCGCGGCACTGGCGTTGCAGCGGCGGAACTGGGGCTGATGGCAGGCGCGGATCGTGTGGAAGGTTGCCTGTTCGGTAATGGCGAGCGCACCGGCAATGTCGATCTCGTGACGCTGGGCCTCAATCTTTATACGCAGGGCGTACAGCCCGAACTAGATTTCTCGGACATCGACGAGGTGATCCAGACAGTCGAATATTGCAATCAGCTTCCGGTCCATCCTCGGCACCCCTATGCGGGCGAACTGGTGTTCACTGCCTTTTCCGGTAGCCATCAGGACGCCATCAAAAAGGGATTCGCGGCGCAGGAAACGCGCAATGATGAAATCTGGGATGTGCCGTATCTGCCTATCGATCCCGCAGATCTGGGTCGCAGCTACGAAGCGGTCATCCGCGTCAACTCGCAGTCGGGCAAGGGCGGTGTCGCCTGGGTCTTGCAGCAGGACAAGGGGCTGAAACTGCCCAAACGGATGCAGGCCGATTTCAGCCGGGTCGTTCAGGAAGTCGCTGACAACACCAGTCGCGAACTAGTGGCCGCCGATATCTGGCAGGCCTTCGAGAAGCACTATGCGCTTGATTCCGGCCAGCCTTACAAATTGCTCGATTATCACGAAACCGGCGCTTCTGGAGACCGCGTGTTCGTCGGAAAGATCGGGCATGAAGGTGGCGAGCGCAGCATATCGGGGCGCGGCAACGGCCTCATCTCGGGCGTTCTGTGTGCCCTGCGCGACGAACTTGGTATCGAGATGGACGTGGTCGATTATAACGAGCATGCTATCGGCGCAGGCTCCAACGTCAATGCAGCGGCCTATGTCGAATGTCGCACGCCGGACGGCATTACGGTATTCGGCGTGGGCATGGATGCAGACGTGGCCACAGCATCGGTCCAGGCCGTGCTGTCAGCCGCAAACGGATTGGCGGCGCGACGCAGCTAGAACTACACAGGCAGCCGGGTCAGATCTCCACCTGGCTGCCCAGTTCCACCACCCGGTTCGTGGGCAACCGGAAGAACTCCATCGCGCTTTCCGCGTTTCGCAGCATCCAGGCGAATATCTTCTCGCGCCAGATGGGCATACCCGGTCGCGCCGACGGCAGCAGCGTCTGGCGCGCCAGGAAGAAGCTGGTCTCCATCATCTTGAATGCCTGGCCGCATTGCGTGACATTCTTCAACGCCAGCGGCACGTCGGGCTCCTGCATGAAGCCATAATGTAGCACCAGGCGGAAGAACCCGCGCCCAAGATCCTCCAGCTTTGCACGCTTTTCTTCTGGAACCGCAGGAACGCCAATGATCTTGACGGTGAGCAGGATCACGCGCTCATGCAGAACCTTGTTGTGCTTGAGGTTGTGAAGCAATGCGTGCGGCACACCATCGGGCGTGGATGTCATGAATACGGCAGTTCCCGGTACGCGCACAGCGCTGTTGGCGGCGGACGCGATAAACACCGGGATCGGCATCGCGGATTCGCGCATCCGTTCGATCATCAACTTCCGGCCGCGTGACCATGTTGTGAGCAGGGTGAAGATCACGAAGCCGATAAGGAGCGGGAACCAGCCCCCTGCCGGAATCTTGGTGAGGTTCGCCGCCAAATATGCGCCATCGACGATATACAGCACCGAGAGCAATAGCACTGCCCAGACCCGGTTCCATTTCCACAAACGGAATATCAAAACGGTCAGCAGCACATTGTCGATGAACATCGCGCCGGTCACGGCGATACCATAGGCCGCCGTCAAATTGGAAGATGTGCGGAAGCTCAGCACAAGCAGGATCACCATGACCATCAAACCCCAGTTGATGATCGGTATGTAGATTTGCCCGGCGGTCGACGCGCTCGTGTGGGCGATCCGCAGGCGCGGCATGAAGCCCAACTGGATAGCTTGTTGCGTGACCGAAAACGCCCCGGAGATGACAGCCTGCGACGCGATAATCGCGGCCATCGTCGCAAGACCGATCAGCGGTAGTTGCAGCCATTGCGGCGCCAGATTGTAGAACGGACTGGTCAGCGCGCTATGTCCCTCGCGGAACAGCAGAGCGCCCTGCCCCATATAGTTCATCATCAATGCGGGCAGAACGAAGAACAGCCAGGAAATGCGAATGGGGTTCCGCCCGAAATGCCCCATGTCCGCGTAAAGCGCCTCCGCGCCCGTCACCGCCAGGACGACGGAACCAAGCGCCAGAAAGGCGGGCAGCGGATCGGTCACGAAGAACATGAGCGCCCAATAGGGGTTGAACGCCACCAATATGCCCGGCGTTTGCCAGATGCTCAGCACACCCAGCGTCGCAATGACGAAGAAGTAGACCAACATGATCGGGCCGAACAACGTCGCGACCCTGTTCGTCCCCGCACTTTGGATCCAGAATAGTCCCAGCAAAATCACGACAGCGGCAGGAAGGATCAATGGACTCAAGGCGTGATTATAAACCGCCAGACCCTCAACCGCCGACAGCACCGAGACGGCAGGTGTAATCATGGAGTCGCCATAAAATAACGCGGTAGCGAACACGCCGAGCAACACGATGCCCGACGTCCAGCGCTTGGTCTTGGTCTGCCCGCTGATCAGGGCAAGCAGCGCCAGACTGCCACCTTCGCCCTTATTGTCAGCGCGCATGATGATGGTCACATATTTCAGGGTGACGACCAGCATCATCGACCAGAACATGAGGCTGATGACGCCCAATATGTGATCGGCATCGAGTGTCAGCTTGTGATGCCCGGCAAAGGTTTCCCGGAATGCGTAGAGCGGACTGGTGCCGATATCGCCAAACACGATACCGATGGCTCCTACCACCAGTTTGATGGTGGCGCTCTCATGCCCATGACCACCTTCATCGCCGGCATCCAGTGTCGGGTCGGCGGGCAAGGCCCCGCCAGCCGTGACGAGATCGACCCCGGTATCAGCCATGAAACGAAACGTGGAATGTCATGATCGCGGTGTCCGGCGCCTCAGAACGGCAAACGCGCCGTCGGCCTGATCTGTGAGCGCCGCGCCTATCACGCGCAGTAGGGCAACGCAACATGCGAGAGGCGCATGTCGCAACGGTCATCCGCCAAGGCGGCTATCGATGGTGGCGAGGTTTTGTTCCAGTTCTCCGCGCAGCCTGCTGCCTTCGGGAAGCCGCTTGACCAGCGGCGCCCAGATCTTGCGCGCATTGTCCAACTGCCCGGATTGCGCCAGCGCAAGGCCATAGAAATACGGAGCGGCGGGCGCATCTGGATCGATCTCCATCGCGCGGTGAAACGCGAACTCAGCAGAGGGCGAGATCACGCCGCTGCCATGCGCGACCAGTGCGTTGCCCAGCCCGAGCCAGAGATTGGGATCTTTCGGATCTTGCTTGACGGCGGCGACCAGGACGTTGGCTGCTTCCCGCGTCTTGCCCTGCCGTCCCAAGCCATCGGAGAGCACGAGCCATTGCCCGGCGCGACCGAACCGCTCGCCCATCGCCCGGCGCTGCTCCGCCAGATCCTCGTTGAAAGTCACCGCTTTTTCGGCGACCGTGCGCGGCGCACCGGGCAGCGCCGGTGACCCTTGCCAAGCGTAACCGGCAATGCCGCACAGCACCGCTGCACCCAGCAGTTCCCACGTCGTGCGCGGAGCACGTCCCAGCCAGAACAAGGCGACCAGCGTCGCCACGGACAACAGGATCGCGAGCAGCCAACCGATCATGGCTTCACCTTGCGCCGTCGAATACGTCCACGCATCAACAGAAAACCAAATCCCAGCAACAGAACAGGCGCGGCCCATAGCGGCCATAGAATAGGCGCCGCCGTCGGCTCATAACTTACCCAGTCACCGTAGCGATCGATCAGCCATGTGCGGATGGCCTCAGGCTCCTCGCCCTTCGCGATCCGCTCACGGATTTCGGAGCGCATGTCCCCTGCCATGCTGGCGGCGCTGTCGGCAATCGACTGGCTCTGGCAGGTCAGGCACCGGATAGTCACCATGAGGTCGCGCGCCTTTGCTTCCAAACGCGGGTCATCCAGTTGCAGGTCGGCAAAGGGCGCAGGCGGCAGCGCCGATTGTGCGAACAGCGGCGTAGCGAACAGCATCAGGATCAACGCGAGCAACGCTCTCATCCCCCGGCCTCCGCGAGTTTCTGCAGGATCACCGGGACATCCTCTGCCCGAATGTCCCCGATATGCTGGTGGACGATCGTGCCCTTGCCATCGATCACGAACGTCTCCGGCACGCCAGACGATCCCATCGCCATTTGCAGACTGCTGCGGGCGTCAAGGCCGATCCGTGCATAGGGATTGCCCCAGCGCTTGAGGAACAGGTCAACATCGGGGCGCGCGTCGCGGATCGCAACGGCATCTATTTGCGCGCCCGCCTGTTGCAGCGCGATCAGTTGCGGCGATTCAGCGGCGCACGGTACGCACCAGCTTGCAAAGATATTGAGCAGGCGCGGCTTGCCCGTTGCCAGATCCTTGCTCGACAACGCCGGGCGGTCGCTGGCTGCGGCGGGCAGCGAGAATTGCGGGACTGGCTTCCCGATCATCTTGGACGTGATCAGCCTGTCGTCCGGTTTCAGCAACCCACTTGCGAACAACGCGAAGAATGCCAGAAACAGCCCGAGCGGCAGCCAGATCGCCCAGCGGCTCATGCCATCGCCTCACGCCGCCGCAACTTCTGCATCCATCCGCGCCGCTCCCGCCCTATCAGCGAGAGCGCGCCACCGAACGCGATCATGATGCCGCCCAGCCAGATCAGCGTGACGAACGGCTTCCACCATATACGCACCTGCCAGCGGCCATCCTCGGTCTCCTGGCCCAGCACGACGTATAGCTGTCCGTCCCAACGCGTCAGCAGCGCCGCTTCGGTCGTGTTCGTCGGCGGCGTAGTGAAGAACCGTGCCTGCGGATGGATGTTCACCGGCGATCCGCTGCCGCGCGAGACTGTCATGTCACCCTGCAACGCCGTCCAGTTGTCGCCAGCGATCGGCGTAATCGCATCGAAGCGCAATTTCCATCCGGCGGTTTCGATCATGTCCCCCGGTCGCGCAGCGACCAGCTTCTCGACAGTGAACGCGGAATCCGCCGCCATGCCCGCAAGGCTGACTGCGCACCCCAGATGCGCCATCACCATGCCGAATGTGAACAGCGGCGTCCGACGTAGATTGCGCTTCCACAGAGGGGCAACGCTGCCCACGGCCACGCCCGCCGCAATGACCAGCCCCAGAAACGGCAGTACGCCGATCCGGCCCCACGCCAAGACGCTGACCAGCGATAACGCCAGCAACAGCACGATGGCTGGCACCATCAGTCGCTGCGCCACCGCACGCGCCCGATCCTTCCGCCAGCGCGTCAGTGGCCCCGCCGCCATCGCGATCACCAGCGCCAGCGCCACTGGCCCGGCGATCCGATCGAAATAGGGCGGCCCTACGGACACCTTATGGCCGAACACCTCGGTCATAAGGGGATACAGCGTACCGATCAGCACCAGTCCCAGTATCACGGACAGCAGGAGGTTGTTGACGACCAGCATCGTCTCACGGCTGACCAATTCGAACTGCGCGCCCTCGCGCACGGTCCCGATGCGTAGCCCGAACAACGCCAGCGCACCGCCGATATAGAGCGCCAGCAGGCCCAGAATGAACGTGCCGCGTTCCGGATCGACTGCGAAGGCATGCACGCTCGTCAATATGCCCGATCGGACAAGGAACGTGCCGACCATCGACATGGAAAATGCAACCACCGCCAGCATGATCGTCCATGCGCGCAACGCGTCGCGCGTTGCCAGCACTGTCACGCTATGCAGAAGCGCCGTCGCCGCCAGCCATGGCATCAGCGACGCGTTTTCGACCGGATCCCAGAACCACCAGCCACCCCAGCCAAGCTCATAATAGGCCCAATAGCTGCCTGCCGTAATGCCCAGCGTCAGCAATATCCAGGCCGCCAGCACCCAGGGCCGCATCGCCCGCGCGAACGTCGCGTCCACGTTGCGCGTCATCAACGCACCCACGGCGAACGAAAACGCGACCGATAGTCCCACATAGCCAAGATACAGCGTCGGCGGATGGAAAGCCAAGCCGGGGTCTTGCAACAGCGGGTTCAGTCCCTGCCCATCCGCTGGAGCCGGATTGGCCCGTGCGAAGGGGTTAGAGGAGAAGAGCAGAAACGCGTAAAAGCCAAGGCTGATAAGCGCCTGCGCACCCAGCGTCGCCATGTGCGTATCGCGCCGCAAGGCCCGCTCGAACAGCGCCACGGCGGCTCCGGCGATGCCCATGACCATGACCCACAGCAGCATCGAGCCTTCGTGATTTCCCCACGTCCCTGCGAACTTGTAGAGCCAGGGCTTGGCCGAATGACTGTTGCTTGCGACCAGCGCGACCGACATGTCGGATCGCAGGAACAGGGCGACGAGCAGGAAGAACGACAGCGCCGTCAGCAATCCCTGCACCACGGCGACCGGGCGTACCGCAGCAAGCAAATCTGCCTTGTCGGTGGTCAGCCCGAAATAGACGAGGCCAAGTTGCAGGAACGCCAGCGCAGCCGCCAGCCAGAGTGCGGCAAGTCCGGCCTCCGCAATCATTGTGGCGTGCCCTCGACTGGTGCGGCCTTCAATTCACGCGATTTCTCGTCATACTTCATGCCGTCCAGTTCCCGCGGCATGTAACGCTCGTCATGCTTGGCGAGCAGGTTAGTAGCGACGAATGTGCCCGCGCCATCGAAAGCGCCTTCGGCAACAACGCCGCTGCCTTCCTTGAAGAGATCTGGGGCGATGCCACTGAATATTGCGGGCACGGTCGCCTTATTGTCTGTGACGTTGAAATGGATCGTCACCCCATCGGAGGCACGCTTCAGGCTGCCTTTGACCACCATACCCCCCAATCGGATGGCCTTGCCGGGTTCGACATGCCTGGTCAGGGCATCCTGCGGGGTATAGAAATAGGCCGCCTCGTCACGCAAGGCCGATGCCGCCAGCAGACCCGCCCCGACCAGTGCGGCTACCGCTATCAACGCCAGGATCAATCGCTGATGCTTGGCCTTCATGATCTTTGCCACGCGCCTAGCTGTCCCGCTTGAGAGTATCGACGCGGCGCTCGGCCGCAGTCATGGCGCGCCAGCTTGCAACGGACAAGCCGACCGTGCCCAAGAAGGTCAGGGCGTAAGCCGCGATGATGAAGGGCCAGGGGTTCATCGCAAAATCAACCACGCGCCAGCCGCTGCATCCGGGCCTCAACCTTGGTCTCCGCTAGTATCGCGCGCATCCGCATCAACACGATCGCCGCGAACCACAATGAGAAGCCGACAAGCGTGAAGCCCAACGGCCACAGGATAGAGCCATCGATAGTCGATCCGGTAAGCGTGATGCTCGGGCCCTGATGCAGACTGTTCCACCATACTACCGATCGATTGATGATCGGTATGTTGATGGCACCTACCAGCCCAAAGATCGCGGCTACGCGGCTCACGCCACCCGCGCCATTGTTGCCGACGCTGGCATTGGCGAGCGCGATGTAGCCGAGATATAGGAACAGCAGCACCAACATAGACGTCATCCGCCCGTCCCATTCCCACCATGTGCCCCATGTGGGCCGACCCCAGATCGAGCCGGTGCTCAGGCAGATCGCTGTAAAGAGCGCACCCGGCACGGCCACGGCCCGCCCGGCTATCGCAGCCAGAGGATGCCGCCAGACCAGTTGCATCAATCCGGCAACCGCGATCCCCGTCCAGCCTCCCATGCCCAGCCACGCAGCGGGCACATGGATATAGAGTATGCGCACCGTTTCGCCCTGCAGGTAGTCGGCAGGCGTCAGGAACAAACCACAGGCGCTACCCGCCGCCAAAAGGACAAGGCCACCCCAGAACAGCCACGGTGTTAATGGCCGGGCTATCGACAGGAACCGCGCAGGATTGGCGAAGGCATGCATGTTGCGCGGTCTTTAGCCGCGCACATGAGTTAAGACCAGTGGCCTTGACGTTCGTGCATCGGTTGAGCGCCTTTTTTATGACAACTGATGTAACAGGGGCGACAAACCAGACTCCAGTCCCTATATGCGCCGCAGCAGACGCCTCGCGGGGGCGTCACGCATTGGCAGCGGACCCAATAGCACATGCTTACCACGAACCCCTTCGACGACGACAAGTTGCGTGAGGAATGCGGCGTTTTCGGCGTTTCCGGCGCAGAGGGCGCGGCGGCTATCGTCGCACTCGGCCTGCACGCCCTCCAGCATCGCGGCCAGGAAGCGGCCGGGATTACCAGTTGGGACGGCCATGACTTTCACACGCACAGGGCCATGGGCCATGTTGCGGGAAATTTCGACCGCGACGAAGTGATTCGCGCGCTGCCGGGCGAAACGGCGTGCGGCCATGTGCGATATTCCACCACGGGCGAAACATCGCTGCGCAACGTCCAGCCGCTCTACGCCGAACTGGCGTCGGGCGGTTTTGCCGTCGCGCATAACGGCAATATCTCGAATGCCGTGCGTCTGCGCCGGGAACTGGTCCGTCGAGGGTCGATCTTCCAGTCGACCTCCGACACGGAAGTCATCATTCATCTGGTAGCGACATCCACTTATCGTACCCTGCTCGACAAATTCATTGATGCGCTCAAGCAAGTCGAAGGCGCTTACTCCCTTATCTGCATGACGCCCGAAGGCATGATCGCGTGCCGGGATCCGTTGGGCATTCGTCCGCTGGTGATGGGCATGCTCGGTAATTCGCCGATCTTTGCGTCGGAGACGGTGGCGCTCGATGTCGTGGGTGCAGAATATGTCCGTTCCATCGACCCGGGTGAACTGGTGATCGTGACCGGCACCGGCGAAGTCCGCAGCCATCGTCCCTTCGGCGATGTATCGCCCCGCCCGTGCATCTTCGAACATGTCTATTTCTCGCGACCCGACTCGATCGTGGACGGCAACAGCGTCTATTCGGTCCGCAAGGCCATTGGCGCACAACTGGCCGTCGAAAACCCGGTCGATGCTGACTATGTGATCCCGGTTCCCGACAGCGGCGTGCCTGCCGCGATCGGCTACGCCCAGAAGTCCGGTATTCCATTCGAGCTTGGCATTATTCGATCGCACTATGTCGGCCGGACCTTCATCCAGCCGAGCGACAAGGTTCGCCATCTTGGCGTGAAGCTGAAGCACAATGCCAATCGCGCGTTGATCGCCGGCAAGCGAATCGTGCTGATCGACGATTCGATCGTACGCGGCACGACCAGCCTCAAGATCGTGCAAATGATGCGCGAAGCCGGTGCTGCCGAAGTGCATATGCGCATCGCCAGTCCACCGACCAAGCACAGCTGCTATTATGGCGTCGACACGCCGGAGCGCACGAAGCTGCTCGCGCACAAGCTGGACGTGCCCGGCATGCAGGACTTCATCCACGCCGACAGCCTGTCGTTCCTGTCGATCGACGGTCTCTACAAGGCGCTGGGCGAAGCGAAGCGCGCGGACATTCGCCCGCAATATTGCGATGCCTGCTTCACAGGTGACTATCCGACCACGCTCACCGATCAGGACGAAGCGGTCGTCCGCGATCAGTTCGAGTTGCTGGCCGAGCGAGTCGTCTGATCCCTAACCTGCGTCCCCGGATCCGAGAAACATCATGACTACTCTGCCCCTCATCGGGAAACTTGCGCTTGTCACAGGGGCCAGCCGCGGAATTGGCGCAGCAACCGCCGAAGCTCTGGGCAAGGCAGGCGCGCATGTCGTGCTGACGGCCCGCACCACGGGCGGTCTGGAAGAAGTGGAGGATCGCATCCATCAGGCTGGCGGCAGCGCCACCATCGCGCCGCTGGATCTGACGGACGGTGAAAGCATAGGCCGACTGGCGGCTGCGGTCGCCGAGCGCTGGGACGCGCTCGATTATCTGGTCTTGAACGCTGCGACGCTGGGAAGTCTGGCCGCCGTGCAGGCGATCGATCCCAAGGAATTTGCCAAGTTGCTGACATTGAACGTCGGCGCGCAGCAGGCGCTCATCGCCGCGTTCGACACATCGTTGCGCGCCAGCGCCGATGCCCGCGTGATCGCTGTCACAAGTTCGGTCGGATCGAAGGTGCGGCCCTATTGGGGCGCGTACGGTGCGTCAAAAGCCGCGCTGGAGATACTCGTCACGGCCTATGGCGAGGAAGTGCGAAACGTCTCCAATATCCGCACCCACATCGTCGATCCGGGCGCTACTCGCACCGTGATGCGTGCACGCGCCTTCCCCGGCGAAGACCCCGCGACTCTCAAAGGTCCGGAAACCGTTGCCGACGCAATAGTGTCGTTGGTTCAGGAAGACGTGCCGACCGGCCACCGCATCCGCGTTGGCTAGGACGGCATTGCCGCAGCATCAGTCCGTTTGACGACGGTCACCTGTGCGACGATCGCCGACGCGGCGTTCCGGCCCAGCATAATCTGGATCGCTGTCCTTGCGACGGTCACCCGTTCTACGATCGCTCGATCGACGTTCACGTTCGATATCCTGCATATCACCCTCCGTCCGAAGGCGGCTTTTCTTGTAGCCATTGCCTCCACATTGTCAGCGAAAATAGGCCAACATTCGAGCGATAGCTGAATTAGCTTAAGACTTTACGAAGCCGTAACGAGTTTAGGGAAAGCTGCTCCACCGCATCAGCAGCGGAGCAACTCGGCACGATCAGTTCCCGACAGGCTGCGAGTCAGTGCGGCGCACGACGATCGTCGATGAGCGAGGCTGTTGCCCGGCAACCGGCCAAGCCTTCGTCGGATGCTGAATGTTGACGAAAAAGCTCTTCAAGTCCGGCGTATAGGCGATACCCGTGATCTCACAGCCCTCCGGCCCCACCAGGAAGCGCTTGCTCTGCTTCGTCACCTGATCGACGTAGAACATGGCGTTGTGTCCGAACACATCCTCAATGCTCTTGCCCGTCACACCCGATGTACCCGGAACGCTATGATCGGTCTGAACCCATAGGCGCCCCTGCGGATCGATACGCAAGCCATCCGGACTGGAATATGTATCCCCCTTGATATCGCCCACCAGATTGGCGCCGCCGCTAAATAGCGCCGGATCGCCGGCCAGCACGAAGATTTCCCACGTGAAGGTCGTCGCAAGCGGCGAATTGCCCGCCTCCTTCCACTTGATGATATGTCCGTGGCGGTTCGTGACGCGCGGATTGGCGGCGTCGGTCACGCGACGGCCGCTATTGTTGGTGAGCGTGCAATAGATGGCGCTGTTGTCCGGCGCGACCGTCAGCCACTCCGGTCGATCCATGACCGTGCCGCCCGCCACGCGGGCCGCAGCCTTTGTGTTGATCAGCACATCAGCCTGATTGGCGAAGTTGACGGTTGTCGGCGTGGTCGGTCCCTGGCTGACATCACCCGGATCGGTAGCACCATTCACCAATCCATTTGTGCCCTGGACGAGCGTGCGCCATTCGCCGGTGCCGTCGGCATTGAAGCGAGCCACGTAAAGCGTGCCGGAATCGAGCAGGTCAGTATTGGCTTTGCGATCGGTGCGGGAAAATGCCCGATCGGGAATGAATTTGTAGATGCAGCCCGGCGTGCTGTCATCGCCCATATAGAAAGCGACGCGGTTGCCCGTATCGACCATGTGAGCCACATTTTCATGATCGAACCGGCCCATAGCCGTGCGTTTCGTCGCGGTCGGCAGCAGTTCGCCATAAGGGTCCAGTTCGACCACCCAGCCATAGTTGAGCGGTGGCTGCGTCGGGTCGATATAGTTGTCGGTGGTTTCCTCGCACGTCAGATAGGTGCCCCATGGCGTCCGGCCACTGGAGCAATTATTGAGCGTGCCCTTGATGCTGGCCGACAGGCGGCTGGCTGCGGGGCCGGACGGACGATAGTTGCTGTTGCCGGTGTAGCGCTTGTTGAACTTAGATCCCTGCTTCACGGCCCACTTGCCGTCGCTGGCCTTGGCGATCTCGATCACGGACACGCCGACGGCCGAAAGAGTCAGCGCCTTCTGCTCAGCCGTCGCAGTCGCGGCATCATAGGTTCCGGTGTAGAGAATGTTGAAATCCGCCAGTTCGTGATTGATCGCCATCAGGCCGCCCGTATTGGGATCGGTCCCGGTGATCTCAAAGAATTCCATGCCGTCATGGTTGCCGCCCGCCTGCTTCTCGGTCTCGCTCGAAGGCTGGAAGCTACCCTTATAGCCGGGCGCGCCGGTCTCCACGACATCGCCAGCGGAAAATAGCACGTCGACCGTGTACCCGGCAGGCACCGTGACCTTGTCGTCCAGATTGGCCGCTACTGACGCGAAGTTGATCGCGTAGTTCGCTGGCGTAGGCGTGGGCGTCGGAGCAGGCGTGGGGCCGGTGGGGACAGACGACCCATCATCTTCACCACAAGCCGTCAGCATGCCCATCAGCGGCAGGATCGAGAAGCCGAGCAGCCCATTGCGCAGGATCGTACGGCGGGCGGGATTGGCCGCCACGATCGCTTCAAGGCTCTGGTCGCCCATGTCGATGGGCGGCGAGACGGCGCGCGAGGCGGCACGCGCCTCATCGGTGAGATAGGACATGATGGTTCCCCTGTTTGATAAACGGGCCACGCCATTCAGCGCGGTTGGAGGGGCTTTGGCAGGTCCGGATTACCGGCTAAGGTCTTAACCGCGTCGCTTTCGTGTAACTATCATGACGGTTCCAAGACATTGTTTCTGCGCGATGAAACGCTCCGGGATCACCCCCCGCGCAGCAACCCGACCGCTGCATCCCGCTCGAACAGATACAGACACACCCGCGCCGCCTGCCCCCTCGGGGAATCAAGCCCCCCGTCCCGCTCAATGAGCAATCGCGCATCGTCGCGCGCGGAATCGATCAGGTCCGCGAGATGTTCCGGCGTCGCGAGCCGCAACTGCGCCTCACCCGACTGCTTCGTGCCGAGCAACTCACCTGCGCCACGAAGCCGCAGATCCTCCTCTGCAATGCGAAACCCGTCATTGGTTTCGCGCATAAGGGCCAGCCGCGCGCGTGACGTTTCCGAAAGCGCATTGCCCCGCAGGAGCAGGCAGACCGACGCCTTGTCTCCCCGCCCGACGCGACCGCGCAACTGGTGAAGCTGCGCCAGACCGAATCGATCCGCGCCCTCGATAATCATCAGCGTCGCATTGGGCACATCGACACCGACTTCGATCACCGTCGTCGCCACCAGCACCTTGGTCACGTTGCGGGAGAACGCCTCCATCACGGCGTCCTTGTCCGGCCCCTTCATCCGGCCATGAACCAGCGCGATGGCATCGCCAAAGCGCATCCGCAAAGTCTCGGCGCGGACTTCGGCAGCAGTCTGGTCGCTCGCTTCGCTTTCCTCGACCAGCGGACACACCCAATAGGCCTGCCCGCCGCTCGCAATATGTCGCCCCAGCGCTTCGATCACTTCGTCCACACGCTCGCATGACATGACGCTGGTCTTGATCGGCTGCCGGCCCGGCGGCATCTCGTCGAGGCGCGAAACATCCATTTCGCCATAATAAGTGAGCGTCAGTGTGCGCGGGATCGGCGTCGCGGTCATCACCAGCAAGTGCAGCGCGCGCTCCGCCTTGGCCGCCAGCATCATTCGCTGCGCCACCCCAAAGCGATGCTGCTCATCGATCACCGCCAGCGCCAGCGTTTTATATTGCACCGCCTCCTGAAAGATGGCGTGCGTACCCACCAATATGTCGATGCTGCCGTCCGCCAGCCCCATCAGCGTGGATTCGCGCACCTTGCCCTTTTCCCGGCCGGTCAGAATGGCGATAGTGACGGGCAGTCCCACTAGCATCTTCTGCAATGTCGCATAATGCTGCCGCGCGAGAATCTCGGTCGGCGCGAGCATCGCCCCCTGCTTGCCTGCCTCGACAGCATTCAGCAGCGCCATCAGCGCCACCAGCGTCTTGCCGGAACCCACGTCCCCCTGGAGCAGCCGCAGCATCGGCGTCGCTTGCGCCATGTCGCCCTCAATCTCGCCCATGCTGCGCCGCTGCGCGCCCGTCGGCGCGAAAGGCAGCTTCAATATGTCGCGCAAATGCCCGTCGCCCTGGATCGGCACACCGCGCCGCCTGCGTGACGACGCACGCACCAGCATCAACGCCAGTTGGCCCGCGAATATCTCGTCATAGGCCAGCCGCTCCCGCGCCTTCGCAGCGCCGGGCGCGCTGTGGGCTTCCTCCAACGCCTCGCGCCATTTCGGCCATGCCCGGCGATCCAACAGGCTCGGCTCGACCCATTCCGCAAGGTCCGGCGCGCGATCCAGCGCCTGCCCAACGAGATCCCGCATTCGATTATTGGAAAGACCTTCGGACAATCGATAGACCGGCTCCTGCTCCGGCACGGACCCGGCTTCCTCGACGGGCAGCACATGGTCGGGATGGACCATCTGCAATTCCTGCCCGTATAGTTCCAGCTTACCGGAAACGAACTTCGGCTCACCCCGCGGCAGCATCTTGCGCGGCCAGCCGCTATTCTTCCCGAAATAGATCAGCGAGATATAATTGCCACGGCGGTCAGTCGCATGAACCCGAAACGGCGCTCGCGATCCGCCGCCCGCCTTATAGTCCACGGGCGTCAATATGGTGCCGATGATCCGCCCGGACTGAGACATATCCAACTCATCGACGATAAGCCGATCCACCCAAGCAACGGGTAAATGAAACGCCACATCGACCGCGCGCGATAGTCCAAGGCGCTCCAGCGGACGGGCCAGCGCGGCACCAATGCCTTTCAATGCCGATATTTCGGCAAACAGCGGATTGAGAATATCGGGTCGCATGACTATCTGCAGCTTCCACTATCGCAGCGGACAGGGTTGATCAAACGCCCTGTCCGCTATTCGCATTTGCAC
>JBPPMC010000336.1:0-14981 GCA_051305835.1 Sphingobium sp. | reverse complement strand
TATGTCGAGCTGCAGGTGACGACGCATTTCAGCTTCCTGCGCGGCGCGTCATCGCCCGAAGAGCTGTTCGCCGCCGCGGCTTTGCTGGGACTGCCCGCGCTCGGCATCGTCGATCGCAGTTCCGTGGCGGGCGTCGTGCGCGCCTGGGACGCCGAGAAGACGACAGGCGTGCGTTCGATCATCGGTTGCCGCCTCGATCTCGTGGATGGCACCGCCTTTCTCGTCTACCCGACTGATCGCACCGCTTATGGGCATATGTGCCGCTTACTGAGCATCGGCAAAGAGCGCGCTGGAAAGGGTGCGTGCCACCTTGACTGGTCCGACCTCGAGCAATGGCATGAGGGCCTCATTGCGATCCTCGTTCCGGACCGCGCGGATACAGTGGCCGAAGGGGCGCTCGCGCGCGCCAGGAGGATCTTCCGAGATCGCCTATATCTGGCGCTATCCATTCGCCGCCGGCCGAAGGACGCGATCCGACTGCGCGATCTCGCGAACATGGCGGCCGCCGCGCACGTGCCGACCGTCGCCACCAATGATGTTCTCTACCATTCGCCAGATCGGCGGATGCTGCAGGATGTCGTGACCTGCGTCCGGGAGCGATGCACGATCGACGAGCTTGGCGATCGGCGGGAGCGATTTGCAGACCGCCACCTGAAGACGGGCGAGGAAATGGAGCGACTCTTCCGCCGTTACCTCAAGGACGCCACCCCGGTCTCGCGCACGCTGGAGGTGGCAAAACGCTGCACGTTCAGCCTTGAGGAGCTGCGCTACCAATACCCGGACGAGATCAGCGTTCCTGGTCGAACGCCGCAGGTAGAGCTGGAACGGCTCACCTGGGAAAAGGCGCCCGAGCGCTATCCTGAAGGGATCGAAGGCAAGGTCCGCACCCAGCTCGAGCACGAATTGAAGCTGATCGCAGATCTGGAATACGCACCGTATTTTCTGACGGTTCATTCGATCGTCGCCGAGGCGCGGCGGCGTGAGATCATTTGTCAGGGGCGAGGGTCGGCGGCGAACAGCGCGGTTTGCTACGTGCTCGGCATCACGTCGATCGATCCCGTCCGATCTGAGCTTCTGTTCGAGCGCTTCGTTTCGGCCGAGCGGCGCGAGCCGCCCGATATCGATGTCGATTTCGAGCATGAGCGCCGCGAGGAAGTGGTCCAGTGGATTTATGAGACCTATGGCCGGACGCGGTCTGCGTTGACGGCGGTCGTGACCCGCTATCGTGCACGCGGCGCGGTCCGCGACGTCGGAAAGGCGCTGGGTCTCAGCGAGGACATGACGGCCGGCCTCGCCGGTGCGGTCTGGAGCTGGAGCCGCGAGGGCGTGGAGGAAAAGCATGCCGAGGAGCTCAACATGGACCTCAGCGATCGGCGGCTCGCGCTGACGCTGGAGCTGGCGCGGCAGCTCATCAATACCCCGCGACATCTATCGCAGCACCCAGGCGGATTCGTGCTCTCCCGCGATCGGCTCGACGAGCTCGTTCCGATCGAGCCAGCGGCGATGGAAGACCGACAGGTCATCGAGTGGGACAAGGACGATATCGACCTATTAGGGTTCATGAAGGTCGATGTCCTAGCCCTCGGCATGCTGTCATGCATGCGGAGGGCGTTTGAATTCCTTGAGGCTGACAAAGGGGTGAAACTCGATCTCGCCACGATACCGGCAGAGGATCCGGCGACCTACGCGATGATCCGCAAAGCAGACACTTTGGGCGTTTTCCAGATCGAGAGTCGCGCGCAGATGGCTTCCATTCCGCTGATGGCGCCGCGTACCTTCTATGATTTGGTAATTCAGGTGGCGATCGTCCGCCCGGGACCGATTCAGGGCGATATGGTCCACCCTTACCGCCGGCGGCGAAACGGTGAGGAGGAGGTTAC
The DNA here is from genome assembly GCA_051305835.1 of Sphingobium sp. Taxonomy (GTDB): domain Bacteria; phylum Pseudomonadota; class Alphaproteobacteria; order Sphingomonadales; family Sphingomonadaceae; genus Sphingobium. The sequence continues at coordinate 13,101 of JBPPMC010000336.1, read as the reverse complement.
CTACCCCACCGAAGAGCTTCGACGGGTGCTCGAGAAGACCTTGGGCGTACCGCTGTTCCAAGAGCAGGCGATGCGCGTCGCGATCGAGTGCGCCGGCTTCACGGCGAGCGAAGCCGACCTCCTCCGCCGGGCAATGGCTACCTTCAAGCTCACCGGCGGCGTCTCCCATTTCCGCGACAAGCTGATCGATGGGATGGTGAGCCGCGGATACGACCACGAATTTGCAGAGCGGACGTTCAAACAAATCGAGGGCTTTGGCTCCTACGGTTTCCCGGAAAGCCATGCCGCGAGCTTCGCGCTGATCGCCTACGCGAGCAGCTGGGTGAAGTGTCATCATCCGGATGCCTTTTGCGCAGCGTTGTTGAACGCGCAGCCGATGGGTTTTTACGCGCCGGCGCAGATTGTGCGTGACGCGCGCCAGCACGGTGTAGAGATCCGCCCAATCGACGTGAACCACAGCCGATGGGACTGCACGCTGGAGCCCGGAAGAGGCAAATATCTCGCCGTAAGGCTTGGTCTTCGCATGGTCCGTGACCTGGCGAACGGGGACGCAGCATCGATCGTGAGCTCACGGGCGGACACACCTTACGAGAGTATCGAGGAGATCCAGCGCCGCTCTGGCGTCGGCCGCGGCGCGCTTGACCGGATCGGTGAGGCCGATGGGTTCGGGTCGCTAGGAGGCAACCGACGCGAGGGTCTGTGGAGCGTGAAAGGCCTCGGCACCGCGGCGCTGCCATTGTTCGCGGCGGCGGACGAGCGAGAGGGCAAGTTACGGCAGGAAGCCATCGAGCCCACGGTCATTCTCGCGCCGATGGGCGAGGGTGCGGAGGTGGTGGAAGACTATCGTGCCTCAGGCCTGTCGCTGCGCGCCCACCCTCTCGCCTTCCTGCGCGACGAGCTGCGGGCGCGCAAGATGATCACTTGCGCAGAGTTACAGACCGTAAAGGACGGCCGTTGCATCAATCTCGCCGGGATCGTGCTGGTCAGGCAGAAGCCGGGCTCAGCGAAGGGGGTCATGTTCATCACCCTCGAAGACGAGACGAATGTCGCCAACCTCGTCGTCTGGACGAATGTCTTTGAGAAGCACCGCCGTACTGTGCTGGGTTCGTCAATGATGGGTGTGCGGGGACAGGTCCAACGTGAGGGCGAGGTGATCCATGTGATCGCGCAGCGGCTCGACGACCTGTCGCCCCTGCTCGCGAGCGTCGGCAACCGGGAGGATGTCGCCGATATCTACCGAGTAAGTCGCGCCGACGTGGTCAAGAGCCCGATGCGACCTGATCCACGCGACGCGGAATCGCCACTCGGTCGGCAGCCGCGCGACATCTTCATTCCTGATCTACGGCTAGGCTCGGGCATCGTTCCAGGCCAGCAGACCGAGGGGATCAAGATCAGGCCGCGCAATTTCCGTTGAGGCGCTACAACGCCGTTCGAACAACTAGCGGACAGACTCGTAGATGGCCGAAAACAAGAATCAGCACTTCGTCCCGCGAATTCATCTCCGACCATTCACGGTCAATGGGGAAGGATTGGCCATCAACCTGTTCAATCTCGATCGCATGAAGGCCATTCCCAACGCGCCGGTGAGGAACCAGTGCTCAGGCGACTATTTCTACGGCCAAAACCGGCTTCTCGAGAACGCGATCAACTTCATCGAGGATCCCTATGGGCCGATCGTTCGCCACCTATCCGAGGGCAGCGCCGTGGGCTCCGCGGTCAAGATCGTCCTGAAGCGTTTCGTCTATCTCCAGTATATGCGAACGGAGGCCGCGTCGCGGAAAGCGAGCGAAATGGCACTCGCCATCCACGATGTTCCCGGTTCCGATCTCCCCGTCCCGACGGTCCGCGAGGCATCGAAAGAGGCCGTCCAGGCGGCGATGCTGCACTACAAGGATACGATGCGGATCGTCGATGACCTGACGCTGTGTATCGTGCGCAATCGGACTGGCCTACCGTTCTTCACCTCCGACGATCCGGCTATTCTGACAAACCGCCTGCACATTCAACGCCCGCGCAGAGTCGGATCGAGCTTCGGCGTGAACACGGCAGGAGCAGTCTTCCTGTTACCGCTCTCGCCCACGCTTTGCGCGATCCTGTACGACGGAGCTGTCTATAGCTCCGATCACCGGGCCCATTGGATCGAAGTCGACCGGCGCCAGGACATAGAAGCCCTTAACGTGCACCAGATACTCGGTTGCTGGGCCAACATTTATTTTCGGGAGTGGGATGGTCGCGACCAAGTCGCGACGCAGGCCGCGGCGACCAAGCCCGGCCGCCCCGAAGCACGCCACACCATAACGCAGGCGGTCCTCGAGAAGACGAGCGATTGGGGCGAATATTACGCGGTCAGAAAGCCCACGGACATCAGGAACGGCGAGAAAGTGCTCGTCCATGTCACAACCAACCATCCTGTTCCGGATGCGTGGCCCTCATTCCTTCGCTTTCGTGCAAACGGGCACGCCTATTCGAATGATACCGGCGCCGGCCTGACCAGGAGATGGTGCCTCGAGCAGGGTTTTGTGCAAGGGAACGGCTATCGCAAGATAGCGATCTAGCGCGGGGGCGTACCGATCACAGGCTCAACCGACGTCGCCTAGCAGATCGCCCATAGCGTTGTTCGCGGTCGGCACCCAGGCCGTCAGTCGGTCGGCGATCGCACAAAAGCATCGGGTGAAAGCGACCTGGCCTCGATGAATGTCGACCGAATGGTCGGGCTCGCCAGTGTGCACGATCGAACTGCGAGCATAGTAGATAGCTTCGACGCTGTCCTGATAACTCGCAAGGCCAGGCACGCCCTTCATGCAGATACCGATCCGGCGTCGCAGCCGCTCCGCGATTGCGGGGGCATATTGATCCGTGAGCAGCGTTTCGAAAGCGACCGCGAGCGCAACGATGGCCTCGGCCTCATTTGCGCGGGCGCTGAAAGACTGTCGAAACCAGTCCAAGGCGGTGAGCAGGCGCCGATAGAGGCGGTTCTCAGGTTTTGAGCGAGTGGCCAGGTTGACGTGACGGAAGTAGCCCCGCTCGACCGTGTTCAGGGCTTGCGTCACCCTGGGTGCAAGCCTCTTCATCCGCGCCGTTGCAAGAGCGCTAGTGGAAAGCGTCGCGGCTACGTCGGAGAGCTTCGCCAATTCCAACTGCGAGACGTTCATTGGCACGCGGCGGGTCGACATAGGGCGTCCGCGGATCGCTTCGCCAATCAGATAGTGGGCAATGTCGAGCGTTTCGAAATTGTTGACGAAAGACGAGTTGCGATGCCGGTCGAGCGGCCCGACCGTTTCCTGCGACAGACAATGCAGCATCAGAAGATGCGCCGCCGCCACCCGGATCTTGAGCGAATAAACGAACTGGTTCTCGTACATGTCGCCGGTGAACGACGTGATCCGGACCAGCATGAGGGGGTTTTTTCCGAACCATTTCGCCGTGTAGGCAAAGTGGCGAAAATCCGATTTGTCGATGCGCTGTTTCACGCCCAGGCCCCGGGCCATCCGTTCAACGCTGGCAACGGCCGCATCGAACGAATTGCTTTGGGTGCTGACCGCGAAGCCAGCCTTCCTGAAAATCGCCTCGGAACGGAGCTTGCTGTCTTTCGCGAAAATCCGCGGCATCTCCATGCCGAACCCGGTCAGTGGGTAGAGGACGAAACCGGGGCGGTCAGCGCCGGCGGCCGCGAGCGCCGCGATGACGCGCACCGGCACATTCCCGCCACCATCTTTCGTAGTGTGAAGGATGTAGTCGTCGAGCAGGGAGCGACCGATATAGAATTCGTTCGACCAGAGGGTGCGCGCGATCGCCGCACGGAGCTGCAGGATATGATGCTCGATTGCCTGACGATCCTTGGCAGTCAGCTTCGTCTCATCCGTGACCAAGTCGTCGATGCTGTCAAACTGGGTCAACAGGTTATGCTTCCCCTTCAGGTAGTCGTCAGACTGTGTGAGCTTCTTGCCGAGGGTCACCGTCAGGCCGCCGAGCGTGGAAGTCATTCGCCCGCCTCGGTCTCACGGGAGGCCTGCCACTCGCGTGCGGCCACCTCGATGTCGAAGTTGGGAATCGACAAACCGACGATCGTGTTGATGAAAGTTTTCGCCTCGGCGATGACGGCTTCGGCCTCATCGGGATTGCTGAACGCCCCTTGATGGACCACGGCATTGCGGACCGTGTTGATCTTCTCGGCCGACGCCTTGAGCGCTTTCCCGATGGGACTCTTGTCCGGCGTCGCAAAATAAATCGGGACGAACAATCGGGTTACCTTTAGTGGAAGGCCGTTCGCCCAGCGCAGAAACATATCGATGATCGTATCGTCGAACTCGGTCTTGCGAGCCCATTCAGCCCGAATCGCATAGTTCGCCGCGATCTCTGCCGCGGTCGCGCATCGGACTATCGCTGCGGATGGCTCCTCGCGAAGGTGCAAGCCGGACAGTTTGGTCCATTGTGACTGCAATTTCTCGAGGTCGGTGCGCTCATTGTAGGGTTTCGATGATTTCTTGCGCTGCGCGTTGCCGTTCGACTTTCCCATTGCCCCCTCGATCTCGCCCTCAGTCTGATAAGGGCAACGTCTTCATTATCTTTTCTTTGTCTAACGTATAGCGTGCGATGGGCCGGCGTGAAGATCCGGGGTGCGCTCGCCCAAACGGGGGAAACCAATGACCGCAGTCACGGCTGCCAAGGTCTATTACATCAAGCTGGGTCGGGGCGGCGATTGGGAAGCTGAGAGCATTCGCGACGGCGTGCTTCGCTTCGGCTACCGCGAGGCGCCGCACGACCTGTGCGTCGCGGGCGACTGGGCGGGTGTGTGGGACGCCATGAAGACGCGCCGAGGGGACGCCGGTGCCGCGACCCGCGACGTGAAGCAGATCCGGGCGTTCTATGAGAGCGGCGAAGACACCATCTTCATCACCTTTGTCGGCGGCATGCTCTATTGGTGCCGACCGACGGGCAAGATCGAGATCCTGGCGGACAGCAGCCACCGCCGCTCAACCCTCCACGGGTGGCACAACGCGTCGATTGGCGGGAGCTTGTTGACCGCCGATAGACTGTCGGGGCGACTGCTCAAGGTGCAGATGTTTCGCGGGACGATTTGCGACGTCGGTGCGGCCGACTATCTACTGCGCAGGCTGAGCGACGAGTTGTCGCCGGAAGTCGCGGCTGCCGAAGAGGCCGAACGCGCCCTCACCACCGCTATCATACCGCTGATGCGCCTACTGACGTGGCAAGATTTTGAATTGCTGGTCGATCTCGTCTTCTCGAGCAGCGGGTGGCGCCGGCTCAGCCAGGTCGGCCGAACCCAGAAGACGATAGATCTCGAACTGCTGCTTCCGAGCACCGCCGAACGGGCCTTCGTGCAGGTGAAATCGCAAGCCACGCGCGCGTCGCTCGACGATTATGCCGGCCGGCTTGCCGAGGCAGAAGCCTATGACCGCATGTTCTTCGTCTGGCACACCGGCAACATTCCGGAAAATGAAGGGCCGGAAGGCGTGATTCTGCTCGGACCACAGCGGCTCGCGCGGATGGTCCTAGACGCTGGATTGTCGTCATGGCTGAGGGAGAAGGTTTCATGATGAGGCCCCGCATCTGGGCGCAGCAACTGCCTCGGGCGGCCCGGAGGGGTTGAACGTGGACGGCGAGCCTCATCCCGAGGAGTTGGATGACGAGCCCAGATACCGCCCACTGGCGGATATCGGTCACGCCGAGCTCCATGAAGCCCTGATGACCCTCGCGGGGTTTGGCGAGAACCCGTTTCTGGCCATGCAGGCAAGCCAGCTTTGCCTGGTCGATAATATGCTCAACCGGATCGAGCAGGAGATCTTGGAACGCCAGCTCGATGATGAGCCACCACGCGGCCGGATCGCGCAGCTCTCCGCCCTAACGCCTATGTGGATCTATGCCGCCTATGAACTGCTGCGCACTTGGCGTCAGCGATGCGAGGAGGTCATCAAGCTCGCTGAGAATGGCGGGATCAACCTGAAGGCCACGAACCTCGAACGGGAATTGGGCTACCGGCACTACGACCGGGAGCTGCGCGCCCAGCAGCTCCGCGACGCGCTGGAGCGACCCGAACTTGTCGATCAGATGCGGGTCGATCTGCGGCGGACGGAAATGGGGTTCACCAGGCTGGAATTTCTGCGCGTCGCGCTGGCCAAACATGAGGTGAGCAAGAAGGGGAGCAAAAAGCCGATCGCGTTCGCGCCCGGGCTGGCGACCGTCGACCGGCATTGCGGCGCGATGCAATATGAGCTGAGCAACGGCGGCTCCATCATTGGCTATATTTCGCGCCGGGATGTGGCTGAGACCATCCGCTACATTCCCGAGCTGGAGAACCCAAGTGATGAGGATCTCGCAGGGTTCAGGGCATATATGAACCCGCCAGACGTCGAGCCGCCGGGTGAATGAGATCGAGAGCGTCGTCTTTGCGGCCTCAAAGCAGCGATGCCTGCGCGGCGATCGGCGGATAGACTTGCTGTGGTATCAGGCTGCCCTTCGGCAATAAACCAAGCACGTTCTCGGCAGGCACTGAGGGATCCAGCCAGTCGGCCCAGCGATCACGCGGAAGCGGGACGATCTGCCGGGAATGGTAGGGAGCGATGTCGTCGCCAGGATCCATCGTCAGCATCGTGAATGCTTCCCCGATTTCTGGGTGCGACCGCCAGATGCCGGCGATGCAGAACCACGCATGATCTTTCAATGTGAACAGCCATTTAGTCTTGCGCTTCTGACCGGGATCGGTCGGCGCCGTAAATTCGTAGAAGCCATCGGCCAGGATGAGGCAGCGATGCGAGGTGAATGTGCGGCCTTCCGAACGGAAATTATATACCGGTCGCCCGTTCTGGCCCGGCCAGCTCCATCGCCGATTGATCACCTCGCCCGATCCTCTGCCCTCGCCGCTGCGCACGATGGGCGCGACATCGCTGATGTTGATGTCCGCGCGGGCAGCCACGTTGGGCGTGCCTTCGGGCATTTTGATCCTGATCTTGAGGTCCTCGAAGTCCTCGACAATCGAGGCTATGTCGACCTCGAGGCGATAGTCATTGCACATCGGTCATCCGTTCGGCTCGCCCTTGCGACTCAAGTTCGTTCCATATATGTTCTATTCATGGCTACGCCAACAGCCTTCGACTCCGAGGCTCCACTCGAGAAGCTCTTGCCCATCATCCGGCGAAATCCGGACGATATGCAAGAAGTGGAAATGGTCGAAGCGAGGTGGGGCTCCAATCCCCGCTTTAGCGACGGCACCTCGTATCGGTTCGTGCGATCGGAGGGGAAGACCTTTCCCAACCACCGTTGCCTCGTGCCGGCGTCCGAATTTCACATGACCGTGGGCGACAAGCAATATCGAGTGAAGCTCGACGACGGCAACTTCTTCTACCTGGCGGCGGTCTTGGAGCCGGCGATGGCCGAGTGGCCGTTGTCGTTCCGGGTCATCACGGTCGCCGCCAATCCAGAGATCAGCCGGTATCAGGATCGCCATGGCGCGATCATCCTGCGCCGACAGCGGATGCAGTGGCTCGATCACACGATCCCGGAAATCGAGCTACTGGAAACGCCGCCGGCGCGGACCTTCGTCGTCGAAGAGATCACCAGCGGCCCGCGGCAAAAGGCACTCGCGCTCTAGTTGGGAACGACGATCGCCATCGCGGAGAGCTGACTAACCAAGGCCGCCCTGGTTATAGGGACGTCGAAGCGCCATTCGAGCAAACGCGTGCCGTGACGCGCGAGCAACATCCGCTTCTTCGCGTCCCGCGCGCAGGTAAGCTCGAAGCCTTCCTGTCCGCCAAAGAGCGCGATCGGCTCGTAGTGCTGCTGCCCCTGATACTCGATCGCGAGCCGCAGCTCCGGTACATGGATGTCGATGGACTGCATGCCGAGGAACGCCGGCCGCCATTGGTGGACCGCTGAGGGCCAAATCGAGCGGACCAGGTCAAAAAGCGTAACCTCTGAAACCCAGCCACGCCCAATCTCAGGGATGGAACGCTCCCGGCGGAACGCTTCCTCGGCCGCCACAAAGGCGCTCGCAAAAAACTCCGACGCGCCAGTATCGGCGACGCCAATATTCCTCGAAAAGATCCGGCCGCGCCGCCCGCTCGGGTTTGAGAACTGACCCATGTGGCGCCGGTATGTCGCCCAATCGGCAGCGGATGGGAGCGGCGGGATCATCGACGATCCAAAATCCGGCCGCAACCGGGTCATCTCCTCAAGGACCGGCGGCTCTAGGGCGAACTGAGCGTCGAGATGGTCGAGGAAAGCATCGAATTCCTCGAGCAATCGCCCAGCGATCAGCGAGTTCACTACGTGCTTGCGGGCAAGAACGCGGATATCCTGAGCCTGCAGCGGCGTCTTCGTAAGAAACCGAAGGTAGATGACCTCGTCGAACATCGGCTCGCGGTCGCGGCCGGGAATAGCCTCCACCAAGACGAGGGCTTCGTCGAGGCAATCAGCCTCAGTAAGCTCGAGCACACGCTGCCAGTGGGGATCTGGGTCCCATGGTCCGCCGGTCAGGTCGGGCAGGTCTTCGGGAAGGCCCTCGCCGTCGACGCCCCGCCATTGGTCGCCAAGCAGGCGGGCCTGAAAGCCGTAACCCCTTGCCCTTTCATTGTCGTTCCAGATGCGCGCGATCGGCAACATCGGGTCGAGCGGATTGGACGTCCAAGATTGACCCTGCGGGATTCCGTCGGGCCGCATGACATAGCCGATATCGAAGCCGGCGGCGGGATAGTCACCCATGGCGAGGTCACCTATCGATTCCACAATGCGCTCGAACAACCGGACCTGATCCATGCGCACTCCGATCGAGACGAGCACGCGCCCACGCGTCGAGGTTTGGCGCGACACGGCCGGCGCATAGGTGGCCAGCTCGACGGCGCGCTGCCGGCGGATACCCGGTCCCTCCAGGAAGTGGATCCGGTGCGTGAGCTCCTCGGGGAAATCGGGATAGGTCAACGGAACAGGCGCGACAGCCTTGGAAGGTCGCTTCTTCGGCGGGGCTTCCGGGCCATATTCCGCGAGCAACTCACCGCAGAGCGCCGATAGCCTTGTAAAATGCGTCGCTGCGGCCGAACCCGGCTCGCGCTTCCCGGCAAGCGTCCCATAGAGTTTCCGCCACTTGGCGAGATCCTTTCGGTAGAGCTCGCGAAAGGTCCGATTGCGCAACGTGTCCTCATACAGCTTGGCCGCCGCACGAAACTCCGCGAGTCCGACGTCTCCCGTTTCAGGCGGAGGAGGCTTGAGGATCATGGTGTCACTCGTCAGCCGAACGACGGCGAGCCATCCGCCCAGCCGGACGCCTGCCACAGGATATTGAGCTGGTCGCGCAGCTGAGGCTGCATGGCGGCGGAAAGATCGTCTGCCCGCAACTCGGGCAGGAACAGCTCCGGCTTTCGTATCGTCCTGCCGCCCCCGCGGGACCGCGTGAGCTCAACATCCTCAACGCCACGAAAGGCGATGGAAACGAGACCTGGTCCGGTTAGCCCGATCGCCGCGAGGACGCCGGCTAGCCGTTCAACATGCGCCACGATCGATCCCTCAAGCGCGCGGCCATCAACGAGGATTTGCTCGTCCCCATCATCAACGCGGCCACCAATGGTTGCTTCATATTCGATGACACCTGGACGGACGAAACGGGTCCGCCATCTGGTTTCGGGATTGTTCTCTGTGCGGATCAGCGGCAGCCCGAAACTCCACCACTGGCGCTCATCGGAATCCGACTGGACCCTGACCTGCATGTCCGGTGGAAAACGCAATGCGGCGGCCAGCACGACCTTCGGGTCGAGGGATGGCCGATCCATCGCAACAAGAGGAACGAGGCGAAGGGTCATGCTCGGCACGGCGACGATCTCTGGGAGCCCGCCCCGCATGCGATCGGCGGCAAGCTCGCCTACCGCCTGCCTCGCGGCTTCCCACCTGGGATCGACCTGCGGCGCGGTAGGTGCCGGTGCCGCGACACGGATCCGTGACCGGCCAACCTTCTCGAAGGCGTCGATCGAGTCGATCAGAGTCGTCGACCGCGCATTGAGATCCCGGATTGCGTCCAGGGTTCCCTGCTGAAGGCCATGACTGACATCATAGCCCGTCTTCGCCCACGCCATGTTGGGATTGCGATCCATGACATGGGTGCGTTCGTAGACCAGCTCCATCAGCGAGCTATTGGCTGCGCGCAGCGCCGTAGACGCTTCCTGCAGCGCCTTATCCTCGAAATCGAACTCAGCTCCTGCCCAGGTGGAAGCGATATCATCGAGCGGATCGAGCGCCTTTCGCGGATAGGGCTCACCGAAGTTATGCTCGCGCAGGAACTGGCGCAGCCGCTCCGGGATCTGGGTCCGGAACCGCTGGAGCAATGCGATATCGTGAGGATGTGGCTGCTCCGGCGGCTGAGCCGCGCGAAGAACCTCGTCATCAAGGATCAGGCGAAGCGCGCTCTCCAGATCCTTCTGCAGTCCGAGCCGGGCCGCCTGACGATCCTCGTCGGTCGAATCTGGCGGGCAGTGAAAGAGGATCGGCCGCTTGAAATGGGTAAGGTCGAACGGGAGAGGATGCTCATCCGGGTGACCCATGGCCGTGTTCATCACGCCGATCATCCTGGCCCAGCCGCGAGACTTCAACGCCCAGCCGTGCTCGAGCAGGACATTGGGATTGGGCGAAAGCTGCCCCTTGGCCCGTTTGGCGACATGGGTGAGGTCGGAGAGGAAGGCGACAGCACGGTCGATCTTGCCGAAGATAGTATCGGCGAGCGGCGGCATACCTGATATCCCGACCGTGTCACGGTCGGCTTGCACGTTGCGATCGGCAGGATCGACGTCCGCGTCCGCATTCACTGCGCGGATGGCGCGATCCAATGCATGCTGGATGAAGCCGCGGCCAATTCGATTATCGGTGTCGCTCTGCCAGGAGTAGAAGATATGGTGCGGCATTCAGGTGGCGATTCTCGCTATTTGCTCAGGGAACCCTAGCTAACACGCCTTCATCGTTCGGGCAGCAGTTACGGGACAGGCCCCTCCTTCAGCCAAGTAATTGTCAGCAATGACACTTTACCCAGCGTTTTCGGGTAAAGTGTCACGGATGGCACTGGGGATCACAGGCTCAATGGTCGCGATAGCATTAGCTGCGTCTTGAGGTTGCCGCCGGGCCTTCGATGCAGATCGATAATGTGGCCACTGCGCGGCTCGAATGTCATCAGTTCGGCAACCGTCTCGTAAGATGTGTTCGGCCCGAAATATCGCGTGGTTCCATGCCACTTCTGCCCCTCGATCAGCCGCATCAGGAAAGTGCCGGTCGGAGCGGGGACGGTGATGCGATCATTGCGCGCCACATAGAGTGAGAAGATATGCCGGTTGGTCGCTGGGTCGAATAGCTGCACGACAGCGTTTGCTTCGCTGGCCTCTACCGTCAGCCTGCTTTCAATATCGGCGCGTCGGATGGTTCTCGCCACCGTCACCGACCCCGTTTCGGGAAACCTCACCGCCGTGTCGAAGTCGGGCAGCCATCCTTCGCGCTTTATTTCACCGTACATTGGGATCAGGATCGACAGGGCCATGAGCAGGAAGAGCCACTTCTGCCATGGGTGCGGCACGACGCGCGGACCGGAGCGATACCGACCGTCGAACCAGAGTCCGTGGTGCTCCACCCGCCCGTTCCTGTCGATCCAGGACGCACTGCCCAGCCGCGCTGCCTCGCGCTCAGCGCGCCGACGATCGCGCATATAGTCCCGATCATCGAGTCCCATTGAAGCGCCCCTCGAGTGGCCATGTGCGCACAGGCATTGGCAAGCGCGTCACAGCGGGCGCTGCCTTCAGCGCGGCGTCCCGCAAATGCCCTACCGCGGCCTGCGCGGTAGCCATCGTCGCGCGGTCTGACGCAGGAATGCGGATCGTCTGATACCCCGCCTGGGTCGTCAGCGCCTCACGCTGCCGATTTTCGTCAGGTTCGGCGAAGCGCTCGTCCATCTCTATCAAAGCGACGATCGAACTCGAGGTGGGATCGACAACGACGAAGTCGACAATCCTCCAAAGGAATGCGCCGCCATCCGTCCCGCGCTGCCACGGGCCCAGGCGACCACCCGGCGCGAGAAGCGCACCCATCGAGACTTGGGCATGGATCCGATACATCGGCAGGACCCGCTCGAGAGCGGAGAGCATCGCGTGCTTCCGGTTTGTCAGAAAGGGCTTCGCTACCGGCGCCGGCACCGGCACCGGTAAAGGCCTATCCCTCATGCCTTGGCGGATGCGTGGCGCGATCCATATCGCCAAACAGAGCACGATCAGCGCGCCCATGGCGAGCAATAGGTTGCCGATCGGTTGTTGGCCGAGCCGGCCGAAATACTCTGACATTGAACCTCTCCCGGTTAGGGCACGAGGCTCGCGCCCCATGCCGGAGCGCCTTTCAATTCCAGCCGTCGCGACGGCCCTCGTTGCTGTCTTTGAGGCTACGGCCGTCGATCGCTGAGCGGCGAATCTCGAGCTCAACCTGGTCGCCCTTGCGACGGGTGCGGAAATCGGCGTCGTTGAGGCCGTTGCGCCGTGCATAATCCTCGGCCGCTTTTTCGCTGCCGAACTTGCCGCCCTCGTCAAAATCCCATGCCATGTTTCGTCTCCTTGGTTGGACCGGCACCGCGCCGGCGGTTCACTCTCACAAATCGAGGCCCAGGCTGCGTTCGGGCAGCGGTGGAAGAAGGTCGCCCTTGTCGGGTTTGAGGTCGGGCGGCGCCTTGAGGTCACTCGCCTTGGTCGCTGCGGCCGCCGGCGCGATCGGTCCGTCCGGAACCGGTGGCAGGTCAGCGAGCATATCGGGGTGATCGGCAAAGTTGATGCCGTCGATCGGACCTGGATCGAACTTCACCGGCGGCGGCGATCCCTTTTTGCCGTCAATGTCGAGGCGGCCGACCGTCTCGAGGGCTGAGGTCTTGTTGCCGGGGTTCAGATCGAGCTGGCGCTCCAGCTTTTCCCGGTTGTCCACCACCATCGTCAGCTCGTCGCGGACGCGGGTCACGCCGACATTGAACAGGCGCTGGTTGGACAGATTGCGCTCATGACTGTCCATGACCGTGATGGCTTTGTCGGTCGTGATGCCCTGCGCCATGTGCATGTTGAGCGCGTAGGCAAGGTCGAGACGCGA
>JBPPMC010000325.1:0-3223 GCA_051305835.1 Sphingobium sp. | reverse complement strand
GTGGAAGGCGATACGCTGACCGCGACAGTGCAACTCGGTGCATTTGGTTCGGCAGCGATGACGGGCAAGCGCCGGGCCTGATCCGGCGTCCAGACTAACAGGAAAGGCCCGCTCGTCCTGTGACTGGCGGGCCTTTACTGTTGGTGATCAGAGCAATAGCCTGGCTACGATGCTGATGATGCCCAAGGCCAATTCTCGCTTATGAAAGTGGCTCGGCTTTCCGATCAAGGAGCCGATCGGCGTGCCAGCGCAGATGATCGGCCATGAATGTGGAAATGAAATAATAGCTATGGTCGTAGCCCGGTTGGAGCCGTAGCGTTAGGGGGATGCCGGCCGTCGCACAGGCGGTTTGCAGCAATTCCGGCCTCAATTGCTCGGTCAGGAATGGATCGGCATCACCCTGGTCGATCAATAGGTCCGCCACGCGTGCACCATCCTCGATCAGCGCTACGGCATCGTGCTTGCGCGACGCTGCCGGATCATTTCCGAGATACCCGGACAGTGCCTTTTGACCCCAGGGAACCTGCGACGGCGCAACAATGGGGGAAAAGGCGGAGATTGCCTTGAAGCGATCGGGAAAGGTAAGGCCGATGGTGAGCGCGCCATGCCCGCCCATGCTGTGACCCATGATCGACTGGCGATCCATGTCCGCAGGAAATTGCTCTGCAATCAGCGCGGGCAGTTCTTCGGTCACATAGCGCCACATCTTATAGTGCGGAGAGAATGGCTCGACTTGGGCATCGACGTAGAAGCCCGCGCCCAGCCCGAAATCATATGCGCCCGCCGGATCATCCGCTACGCCTTCGCCCCGAGGGCTTGTATCGGGCGCGACGAAGATCAAACCCAGTTCTGCGCAGGCGCGACGATATTCGCCTTTTTCGGTGACGTTGGCGTGCGTGCAGGTGAGGCCCGACAAATACCAGACCACCGGCATTTTTGCGCCCGCTTCATGCGGCGGAACGTAGACCGAGAAGGTCATATCCGTGTTGGTGGCGGCAGAGGCGTGCTTATACACCCCCTGCACACCGCCGAAGCTGCGGACTGTCGAGACTGTCTTTAACGACATCAGCTTTCTTTCCAATGGGATCAGAACACCACGACGCTGCGAATGCTTTCGCCAGCGTGCATCAGGTCGAAGCCCTTGTTGATCTCATCCAGCTTCAGCACGTGCGTGATCATCGGGTCGATCTGGATCTTGCCGTTCATGTACCAGTCTACGATCTTGGGCACGTCGGTCCGCCCCTTGGCACCGCCAAACGCCGTGCCGCGCCAATTGCGGCCGGTGACCAGCTGGAAAGGGCGGGTGGAGATTTCCTTGCCCGCTTCGGCCACACCGATGACGATGCTGGTGCCCCAGCCGCGATGGCAGGCTTCCAGCGCCTGCCGCATGACAGTCGTGTTGCCGGTGCAATCGAACGTATAGTCCGCGCCGCCATCGGTCAGCGCGACCAGATGCGCGACGATGTCGCCTTCGATCTCCTTGGGATTGACGAAGTGCGTCATGCCGAACTTGCGGCCCCATTCCTCCCGATCGGGATTGATGTCGACGCCGATGATCATATTGGCACCAGCCATCTTTGCGCCCTGGAGCACGTTGAGGCCGATGCCGCCCAAGCCAAAGATGATGACGTTGTCGCCGACCTGCACCTTGGCCGTGTTCACCACTGCGCCCACGCCCGTTGTCACGCCACAGCCGATGTAACAGCTGGTTTGGAACGGGGCGTCCTCGCGGATTTTCGCGACTGCTATCTCTGGCAGCACCGTGAAGTTGGAAAAGGTCGAGCAGCCCATATAGTGAAAAATCGGCTGGCCCTTATAGCTGAAGCGGCTGGTGCCGTCGGGCATCAGTCCCTTGCCCTGCGTCGCGCGGATGGCGGTGCAAAGATTGGTCTTGCCGCTGAGGCATGACTTACATTGGCGACATTCAGGCGTGTAAAGCGGGATCACGTGATCGCCCGGCTTGACGCTGGTGACGCCTGCGCCGACTTCACGCACGATGCCTGCGCCTTCGTGGCCCAAGACTGAGGGGAAGATGCCTTCGCTGTCGAAGCCGTCGAGCGTATAGGCGTCGGTGTGGCAGATGCCGGTCGCCATGATCTCAACCAGCACTTCGCCTGCCTTCGGACCCTCAAGATCCAGTTCCACGATTTCCAGAGGCTTCTTCGCTTCAAAGGCTACGGCGGCGCGGGTCTTCATGTTGGACTCCCTATATATAATCAGCAGCGTAAATGGTCTGCCAGCGCTGATCCTAAAAATCACTATTCGCGACATGCCGAAGCAGCAGCATCGAACAAGCCAGCGCAAAATCGATGATGATCACGATTAGCATTACACCCGTGCTGCGTTAATATGATAGTTTCGCAAAACACTATACCGCAGGAGGTTTAATGTCTGAATGGGATGGCATCGATGAGTTCCTTGCCGTCGCGAACGCAAACTCATTTACGCGGGCGGCCAAAGCAATCGGAATGTCTCCCACGCATGTGAGCCGATCAATCATCGCTTTGGAACAGCGCCTGCAAGCACAGCTTTTTCATCGAACGACGCGGACCGTGCGATTGACGGACACTGGACGCGTTTTCTTCGAACGGTGTGAAAGGATTGCACAAGACCGCGACGATGCCATAGCCCTGGTTGGCGAACGAGGCGAACCGCAGGGTCATCTGCGCGTGACATGCTCGACCGCCATGGGTGAGCGGTTCGTCGCGCCCATCATCCGCCGATTCGCGATGCCGCATCCCAAACTCGCCGTGACGATCGACCTTTCCAACGGGGTCGTCGATCTTATCGCGGAAGGCTATGACCTCGCCGTGCGGACGGGCCATGTTGCAGATGCGCGGCTGACGTCCGTGAGGGTCGCTGCGCGAACGCTCCGCACCTGCGCCGCTCCCAGCTACCTGGCGCGCGCGGGCAGGCCACTGACGGTTGCCGATCTTTCGCGCCACGAATGCATCATAGGAACCAGTCCGACCTGGCAATTCAACAGAGTGGGCAAAAAGATGCTGCATCATCCCAAGGGGCGTTTCCGTTGCAACAGCGGCAGTGCGGTGATGGAGGCCTGCGTGTCCGGGCTGGGCATTTGCCAGCTGCCTGATTTCTACATCCTGCCTTATCTGAAGCATGGCATGGTCGAACTCGTCCTTGAAGACGTGCAACCCGATGATGAGCCGATATGGGCGGTGTACCCGCAACGTCGCCACCTCAACCCCAAGATACAAAGCGT
>JBPPMC010000322.1:0-4139 GCA_051305835.1 Sphingobium sp. | reverse complement strand
CATGTCGCAAGCCTGACCTCTTGGCTGCGCACACCGGTCAGGATGAGCACCTCCAATGCAAGCCGCCCGAAAGACGGCTTGCGCCGCAAGGCAATCATAAAACCGGGTATCGCGAGATAAGGCATGGCCTTGCGGTTGCCCTTTTCCTTCACCTGTCGCGGAAGGCCCCTGCCCGCTTTCAGGCTGCCATTGCCCGAAGGTGCTTCTCGCGAGCGCCAGCCCTTGGCATGGGAATAATCCAGCACGGCGCAAATCCGGTTGCGCACCTGACGAGCGGTTTCGGGGATTTCCTGCCAGATCGGTGTCAGCACGTTGATGATATCGGGACTGGTGATGCTGCCGGTCGGCATGTCACCCAGCTTCGGGAAGGCGTAGTTTTCGAGGCTGGCGAGCCACTGGCGCGCATAGACCGTGCTTTTCCAGCCCGCCCCATTCTCGGAGTGGTACTGGGTCGCGGCCTGACGGAAGGTGACCTTCGCGGCAGCCTCGTCCTTGCGCTCTGCCAGAATGTCGCGACGCTCGACTCTGGTCGCCTTGCGAACTTCCTGAGCTTTCTGGCGAGCTTCGGCCAACGGCACCAGCTTTGCGCTCCCCAGCCCTATGTCCTGACGTTTCCCGTCGCGCTGGACTCGCACCAGCCACGAAGCCCCACCAGACTTCTTCACTTTCAGGAACAGCCCGTCCCCGTCCTGATAGGTTCCGGCATTCGCGAGCGCGGCCTTGACCGCCACTGCCGTAAGATTGCCCATTTTTGTCCCCACACTTTCAGAAGCCACCAGCCAAATCCAAAATGTGGGGACGGCCTCTTGTGTCCCCACACCGTCCCCACACTAGGCTCCAGCTGCAGGCAAACGGGAGCGGTTGTTGGCGGACTGATGAAGGCAAAATACCCTAGGAAATCGAGGATTTCCATGGACCTTGGCGAATGTCAATGAATAAGGAGTTGGTGGACAGGGCTGGATTCGAACCAGCGTACGGGAAACCCGGGCAGATTTACAGTCTGCTGCCTTTAACCACTCGGCCACCTGTCCAGAACCGTTGTGGCCACGAAAAAATCGTGCCGCGTTGTCTCCGGAGGGGCGCTCAATGACGAATGGAGGCTTGCCTGTCAATGCTTCCCGTGAAAAGAACGCGCCATGAAAAGAGGACATCGTACCGGAAAACCCAAAGGCGGCTTCCCCCGCTTTTACGGGCGCCATGCCGTCACCGCGGCGCTCGCCAATGAGAACCGCATCGTGCGCAAGATCTGGGGCACGCGCGAAGCGCTGGCTGCCCTCGAATTGCCGCCCGTGCTGCCCATCGTCTATGCCGATGTGGCGGATCTGGGCCGCATGGTGCCGTCCGATGCGCCGCATCAGGGCATCGTGGCGGAGGTCGAGCCGCTGGACGACATCTGGCTGGGTGACATATTGGAGGCGGGGCGCGACGACAAGCGGCCCATATTGGTGCTCGATCAGGTGACCGACCCGCATAATGTCGGCGCGATCCTGCGTTCGGCGGCGGCGTTCGATGCGCTGGGGATCGTGACGCAGGACCGCCACTCGCCCGCCGAGACCGGCGTTCTGGCGCGGGCGGCGTCCGGCGCGCTGGAGATTGTGCCCTGGGTGCGCGTCGTCAACCTTGCCCGCGCGCTGGATGAGATTGCGGAGGCGAATTACTGGCGCATCGGCCTGGATGGCGAAGCGGAAGTAACGCTGGACAAGGCCATTGGCGAATCGCGCGTCGCGCTGGTGCTTGGCGCGGAAGGCGAAGGGCTGCGCCACAACAGCATGGCGCATTGCGACATATTGGCGAAGCTGCCGATCAGCCCGCGCATGGAGTCGCTCAACGTCTCCAATGCCGCCGCAATCGCGCTGTACGCGGCAGCCATCGGCTGACGGGTTCGACGGGGGAAATATCGATGATTGCATATGCGCGCGCGGCCTTCGCGCTCGGCCTTCCCCTGCTGCTTTCGGCATGCCTGCTGACGCCCGGCAAATTCGATTCGACGCTCGATATCCGCGCCGACCGCAGCTTCACCTTCACCTACAAGGGTGAGGTGATTGCCACCGACCTCTCGGACATGACCAGGGGATTGGACAAGAGCGGTACGGATGAGCCTTCGTTCGGCAACGAAAGCGGTGAAGGCGACGCGACTGGCGATGACGCGGTGATGCAGAACATCGCCTGGCAAGGCGAGGACTTCGGCAATGCCAGCGAAACCGGCGACAAGAAAGCCGACAACACCGCCAAGATGGAGGCCATCGCCGCCGCGCTCACCAAGGAAAAGGGATTCCGCGCGGCCACTTATCTGGGCAACAACAAGTTCGCCATCGACTATGCGATCACCAGCACGCTGACGCATGGCTTCGTGTTTCCGTTCAACACCGACGCGGAAATCATGTTTCCCTTCATCATCGTCGAGCTGCGCGGCGACGATCGGGTACGCGTGAAAGCGCCCGGCTATGCCAATGGCGCCGACAAGCAGAAGAGCAGCAGCATGATGGGTAGCGGGAGTGGCGACGATGCCTCAAAATTCCTCGATGGCCGCTTCACGCTGACGACCAATGCGGAAATCGTTAGCCAGAATCAGGAAGATGGCCCCATTTCGGTTCCCGGCGGCAAGCAAGTGACGTGGACCGTCAGTCCGCTGACCAAGGATGCACCCATGGCCGTGATCCGCTTTCCGACGAAATAAAGGCCCGCCTCGTCGCGTCGGCAGCGGCCTGATCCCTTGAAAGCAGCGCCACCGTAACGATCTAGCAAGCGCGGGCCGGGACTGTCTGGGTGCCGGGCTAGATTCCCTGGCGCATGGTCGCCAAGGATCGCCGGTATCATGTCGGCTCGCATCGGGCGTGTTCGGTGCTGGCCGGGGATTTGCCCCCCTCAATTCCCCTGGGACCGCATCGGGCGCGCTCGATTATCGGCGATCGGCAAGGCGTTATCCCGGCTTATGCCCCTTGCGCCATTTCGCGAGCAGATGCCGCGCCAGCATCAACGGCGGCATCCGCAGCCAGTGCGAGCGCAAATAAAAGCCAAAACGCAGCGCCTTGCGCGTTTCCTGTCCCCAGCCATTGCGTGCCAGCAACCGCGCCACGATCAGGCGATCCGCCAAAGTCAGTGCCTCACCGCCGCCATAGACATGCCGCGCCAGCCGCACGGCCTGCGCCACATGCGCGCGCAATCCATGGAGGTTCGCGCAATCCTCAAGCCCCGCCCCTTCCGGCACCTCGGCAAGCAGGCAGTGAATATCCCACAAATTCCGCAAGCCCCCCGCCAGATCCCCGTCCGCCAGCATATGCGCCGCCGCATGGACGATCCGATCCTCCGGCGACAGCACGCGCAGCCCATCCGGCAACGCCACGCTATCCGCGATCATCGCCGCAGCATCGGGCGTCTGCCGCGCCGTCAGCGGCAGGATGGTATGATGCACGTCGATCATCCGGTCCCGCTCGCGATGGATCAACGGCGGCAATTCGTGCATCCACTGCCGGTAATAGGCGTCGTCATAGGGGTCTGGCTTCACCCATTCCCAACCCGCCGCCAGCAGCGCCGCCTCCACCGCATCAAAATCCCCACGCGGCACCAGGATATCGAGGTCACCGATAAACCGCCCCCGCGCCGCCGCCATCCCCGCCGCGACATAAGCCGTCCCCTTCAACAGCACGACCGGCACGTCCAAAGCGGCAAGCGCCACTCGCGCCCGATCCGCCTCCCACAGCGCCTGCCGCGCTTCCCGCTCCGCATCGAACCGCGCATCCGCCAGTATCGGCAGCACCGCTTCTGGCACGTCCGCGCCCTCCAGTCGATACGCCAAAGTCCCGATCAACCGCTCCGCCCGCGCCGCCGCGATCAACCCATTCCACTGCGCGCCGGACAAACCGGCCACAGAAGCAGGATCGCGCAACGCCTGAATTAACAGCGCCGCACTCACCCCAATTCCCCCCACAACCGCTCGACCAGCGCCACCGCCTCATCCCCGCTCGCAAAGTCGATCGCCCGCGCAGGCACCGCCCCCACAAACCGGCTCAGTGCCGAAAACCCCGCCTCCCCCAGCGCCGTATCACCCAGCGCCGCCAAGCTCTCCGGCACCGGGCTGGCAACCCTATGCGTCTGCCCCGAAGGCCGATGATAGATCAGCACAATATCGTCCAGCGCGC
>JBPPMC010000262.1:0-4043 GCA_051305835.1 Sphingobium sp. | reverse complement strand
TGATTATTACTATTGCGATGATTGGTAATATCAATACCATGGACATGACACTGGTGGATTACCGGGCCGTCGGATTGGGAGCAAGCGCATGAAACGACCCGCTGGTTTGATATTGTTGTTGACCACCCTTTGCGCGGCGGCACCACCCGAACCAAAGGCATTGGTCGAGAAAGAATATACCGTGCCGGGCTTTGCGGATTTCCTTGCGGTGGATGGAAAGACGGTTTGGGCCACCAATGACGGCCGGGTCGAGCAATGGTCCACCAAGGGAAAGCACGCCTCCGTCGCCATCCCGCGACCCTGCGGCGCCATGACAGTGGCGTTCGGGTCGCTTTGGGTCGCCAACTGCAAGGGCGGCACGCTTTACAGGATCAACATCAAGACGTCGCGCGTCCAGGCCATCATCCCGACCGGCATCGCTAATCCGAAGGGTGAATTGAACGTCGTGGCGGGCGCTGACTCGATCTGGGTGCCGAGCGAAGAGAAGGGGAGGGTCGCAAGGATAGATCCTGTCACCAACAAGGTGGTCGCGACGGTAACCGTCGATCCGGGCACCTTCTATCTCGCTTTTGGCTTCGACGCCCTGTGGGCGGTGAGTAGCACCGAGCAAACGCTCCAGCGTATCGATCCCAAGATGGAAGGCGTGACGAAGTCGGTGAAGCTCGGCAAAATGCCCGGCTTCCTTGCGGCTGGTGAAGGCGCAGTATGGGTGCAGGAGCAGGGCGACGGCACCGTCGCGCGGATCGATCCGCAGACGGTCGAAATTTCCGGCCGCGTGAAAGTCGGCGAAACGCTGGCCTATGGCGACATCGATACCGGGGGCGGAAACATCTGGCTACGCACTACGGCTGACCAGACATTCGTGGCAATCAATCCTGCATCCATGGAAATAGCCACAAGATCCGGCAAGCCCGCAGGCAGCGGAGCATTGCGGTATACGCCCTCGGGTATCTGGACGACCGCGCACGACGTACACACTCTGTCCTGGTGGAGCGAGCCTTCGAAATGAAAGGCCGTCGGCTGGGTCTGCCTCGATAAGATCGTGAGCGAATCGGGGGCGATTTGTCGCTCATCAGCCGTTTTGCGCGGCAAGCACGAAAATGGGGAATGGCCGATCATACTCTCGGGTAAAGAAAACGTCGCTTTTCAGCCATTCTCACACGGGGTCAGTCCTACCGCTACCGCTCCAAATAATACTCTTGACGCAATACGTAATATCAATACCGTATGTCACAGCGCCTGTCAGAGCGCCGTCACCAAGAGAGAGGATCATGCGCATCAAGCCGATCGTCGGTTTGATTGGGAGATTTTCTATGGGTCATCAGCTTGCGTACGACGCTGCTCTGCCAGATGATTTGCAGTCGGACTCCGGTGGCGTCCTTTCGACAGGCAATGACAGCCGCGACGAGAGCGCCATCAAGACGATGGCATTCAATCTCCTGCCGCCCCTGACCATTGCGATGATCGTGATGTTCTGGGCTTTTGGCCCGCAAGCATGGGTGAAAAGCCCCTGGGCCTTCATAGCCGCAGGACTTCTTACGACGGCGTTCGTGCAGGGACTGGAACTGGTCCGCGAACGGCATCCCGGCTGGCGCATCACGAGGCGCGAGTTTTTCACGGACCTTTCGTACCTCATCTTCGGCTATACGGTGATCGGTTGGGTTTCGACGTCATTGGCCGAAGACCCATTGAAGGCAGCCAAGCAATCGCTTGGTCTCACGACCGAATGGGCCATGCATCTGCCGTTCCTCCTGCAAGTCGCCATGGTGGTCGTTCTAGTGGAGATCGGCCAATATTGGATGCACCGGCTGATGCACAACAACGCGTTCCTGTGGTCGACCCATGCGCCGCATCACCATATCACGCAGTTGAACGCCATGAAGGGTTCCGTTGGCAACCCGATCGAGTTGTTCCTGATCAGCTTGAGCATTGTGGCGCTGTTTGATTTGCCTGAGGCGGCCGTGTTCTGCGGTTTCAACGTCTTGAGTGCGGTTTCCATCTTCAGCCATGCCAATGTGCGGTCCGATCCGCCCCGATGGTATGGGTTCTTCTTCACGACGATCCGGAACCACAGCCTTCACCACACCGCGTTGAGTTATGAGGATACGCGCTGCAATTATGGCAATTCGCTCATCCTTCTGGACCGGATCTTCGGTACATATCGGGAAGGCGAGTCCTCGGTGGTTGGTCAGGACGACAGGAAGCGCCTTTCGATCTGGGAACAGACGACATTTCCGCTGCGGCCGTTGATCGAGAAGGTCAGGACGAAGCGCGAAGAACTTGATTCGCGATCCGCTGAACGGGGCGGGCGCACGGCGTAACTTTGGATCAAACGTCTCGGCAAATATAAGAAAAGTCGAGCGGCAAGAGCGGGCCTCAAAAGCCGAAAAACGGCGGCCAGTGCTTTGCAAACGATCCTGAAATCGAAGGCTATTCCGGCTCTGGCAAGAGAGATGCCAGGGCAGGGGAAGTCTCAACCTTAAAAGAAAGGGGAATATCATGTCATCTCGCGCGAAACTGAGGTTGGGGCTTTTATCCGCAACCATATTTACCACTGCGGCTTTGGCCACGCCGGCCCGCGCGCAGGAGCCACAGGAGGCAACTGCCGCTGATGAAGGCGCGAACGTCATAATCGTCACCGGCACACGCCGCAGCACGACGCTGATGGAAGCGCCGATCAATATTTCGGCGCTGGGATCCGAAGAGTTGCGGCGGCAGCGGATTCAGGATGTTCGCGACCTTGCAGACTTCACCCCTGGCCTGACGATCTCCGACACTGGTCCTGGTACGACCGGATCGATCGTGTTGCGCGGCCTCAGCGCATCCGACGTGGACTCGGGTGGCGCGAATTATGACGATTCACTTGGCGTCTACCTTGGCGAAACGCCGCTTTATTACGATTTCAAGCTGCTGGACATCAACCGGGTTGAAACGCTGCTAGGGCCGCAGGGTACGCTCTATGGCCTTGGCACGCTGGCCGGCGCGATCCGCTACATCCCCAACCGCCCCAACCTGACCGATTTCGAGGGCGAGGTTCATGGCAGCTTCTACGGCAAGAGCCATGGCAGCAAGCCTGGCTATCAGGGTGATGCGGTCATCAACATCCCGATCATGAGAGATCATATCGCCTTCCGTTCGGCCACTGGCTATTATTACGACCCCGGCTTCATCGACTATCCCCTCCTGATACAAACGCCCGGCGTTTCGCTGCCGCAGGCGATTGGTTCTCCGGCCATCACTAATGACTTCCGTGCAGCCAACCTGACGCGCCGCAAGGATTTGAACTTCGAGAAGACGATTACGTCACGCAATCAGTTGCTGTTTCAAGCTGATGAAGACTTCTCCGCGACCCTTACCTATGCGTTCCAGCGGACGAAAACCGATGGCGCCCAGTCCAACGGTGCGGGCGTTTTCGGAACGGGCAAGTATGAAAATGCCAGCCGTTACATTGAACCTGTGAACCGTCGCGCTCACTTGATCAGTCTGGAAGTGGGCGCAAACATATTCGACATCGCCGATCTCGTGGCGACGACGGCCTATACGGACGTGAAGTCGGACTCACAGGGCGATAACACCGACCTGCTGCTTGACCTCGACTATGATTATGAACTGTTCCCCGCATTTTCGAGCTGGAACGAAAACCATACGCGGCGCAAGCAATATAATCAGGAAGTCCGCCTCGTCTCTCGCCATGGCGGGCCGTTCAGCTGGGTTCTTGGCGGTTTCCACAATGAAAACAACTACGGTAGCGACTATGCCGAGCATATCCCCAATCACCCTTGGGCCGATCCTGCAACCAATCCCGATTACCTCGAATATGTAAGCTATACGCGTTCGAAGGTGACGGAGCAGGCAGCGTTCGGTGAAGGATCATTCAAGATCACTCCGGCGTGGCAGGTCACGGCTGGCGCACGCTATTTCAAATATACCTCGACGATCGCGGGCGCTCAGACGCTTCCGATCCTCGGCGATCCGCTGGATCCACGCGATCTTACGCCACGCGGCGGGGATGCTGGCAAGAGCGGATGGGTGTGGAAGTTCAA
>JBPPMC010000243.1:0-4846 GCA_051305835.1 Sphingobium sp. | reverse complement strand
AACCCGACCCTCAGCGAATGCGTGCTGAGCGCCGCAATCGCAGCATCAAGCTCCTTCCCAAACAGATTGACCAGATGTTCATCGGCTGCGCGCCGGGCGGTGCGCTTGATAATCAGCCGCACCGCCGCAGGTGTCAACGGGTCCTGGCCGAGAACAAAGGTGGTCGATGCCAGCCTGGGCTGCGCGTCGTCCGGCGCTATCGCGGCTTCGGGCCATCGCCACCTGAACCCCGGCGGGGCAGGCAAGGCAGCAGGGGCCGCGGCCGCGCGGGCCTTGGTCCGCACCACGCCGATTCGGCGAAACAGCGGGCCTTCGGCAATCCCTCCGCCTGTCCGCCAGGCCGACACGCGCCGCACCGTGTCGGGTGAGAGCCAGGCATAGGCCCCCTGCCCTTCCTGATCGGTCTTCGAGCGCGCAACGGTCAGGACTGCCGAACCATCGCGTTCGACCGTGATCTGGTCGCACGCCACCCGCACCAGTTCGGACACGCGCAACCCGGTGTCGTAGGCGAGGCTGAGCAGCGCCCCATCGCGCAAACCAGGCACTGTTCCGGGGCAGGCCTGCAACAGCGCGCTCAGGGTAAACCCCTTGGCGGGCGCGCTGCCCAGCCCCTCTCCAAACCGCAGCGGCCCGGCCTGACGCTGCGTGACATCGACCCGGCGCCGAAACCCACGCAGCGCGTCGCGCACGATGCTCCCCTGGGTCGGGCTCGCCACTCCGAGCAGCCCATGCACCACCGCAAGGCTGGCGAGACGACGCCCGACCGTCGCCGGCTTGAGCTCGCGCCGTTCACAATCCTCGAGGTAGGTGTAGGCGCTTGCCAACCTAGCGGCCTCTGCTCGCAAACAGAGCGGATTTCTGCTCAGATTATCTGACAATGGGCGGGCGCGGTTGCTCGAATTAACTGCCAATGTGCTCGCAATCATCCTGTGCTGCTCGCAAACGGAAACGCCCGCTCAGATTATCTGACAATAAGACAGGGCCGTCTCCGGGATGCCAGCGCCGGCGAGCATGTCCGCCGGCGCGCAGGTTTCAGAGCTTGTCCTTGAGCCCCTTGGCGGCGGAGAACGACACCTTCTTCGATGCCGCGATCGTCATCGCCTCACCGGTCGCCGGATTACGGCCCTGGCGCTCGGGACGGTCCTTGACGGAGAATTTGCCGAAACCGGGGATAGATATCTCTTCGCCCTTGGCGGCCGCGTCGCCGATCTGGTCGAATACCGCCGCGATCGCGGCTTTGGCGTTCGCTTCGCTCGTGCTCGTCGCCGCAGCGACACCTTTGGCAAGTTCACCGATATTCATGCAGACAATACTCCCATACAAAGGGACGAATCTTACCGATGACCGGCCCCGACACAAGCGCCAGGCTATAGCGGCACGCCCGCTGCGCGCAGTTGCTCCGTCAACTCCTGGGTGCGTTCCGGGTCCAGCGTGCCGGCGAGGAACGCGCGGACATCGGAGAGCCGGGCATTGAGCTGGCCGACGAGCGAGTGGGCGTCGTAGCCGTTGCGCGTCAGCGTGGGTTCCAGATCGTCGATCGCGCGCGAGAGCACCTTTTCGACGATCTCGACAGTGACGGGTTTGGCATCCATCACGAAGCCCTGCTCGAAGGCCAGGGTCAGGTGCATCTCGATCTGGAGCGGTGTCCGCAGCCGATCGGCGATGAGGTCGATCGCATCCTCATCCATCAGGTCGGCCACCTTCACGCCCTCGGCCGCGCAGGCCCCGAGCAGCCAGGTGACATAATCGCGGCGCGCAGCGCCGATGCCTTCATAGTCGAATGTCGTGGTCCGATAGCCGATCTCCTCCATCTGCGGGCGGCGAAGGTCGTTGCGCAGCCGGGGATGGCCGACCAGGAGGACGGACAGCAGCACCCCGGCGTCGGCGACCACCTCCATCAGGCGCTTGAGGCCGGTCAGCGTCTTGTGGTGAAGATCGTGCGCTTCATCGACGACGAGCACGACCGGGCGCTTGCCCTTCTTCATCAGGTCGCGAAGATCGCGTTCCCGCCGCTCGGCCTGTTTGGGAATCTTCACCTGGGCACGGTCGCCGGGTGACAGATCGTAGAACAACGCCTCGATCAGCGACGGCAGCGACGTGCGCCGCTTATCGACCGCAAGCGACTTGGCGACGCCGACCCTGCCGGCCCTGGTCAGTTCGTCCTCGATACGGCGCAGCAAATGCGTCTTGCCGGAACCGACAAGACCGGAGACGACGACGAGGCTGCCGGTCTGCACGGCGGCACAGACCTCACGCACGATGGTGCGCTGATGCTCGGTCTCGAAATTGCCTGCCCCCTGGAACGGCCGGGCCAGGCCATAGCTGGATTGCACGTCCGCGAGCATCAGCGTGTCCTTCGCGCAGTGAACCGCTCGCGAATGCGTTCGGTGATGGTGCTTTTGTCGAGCGTCTCTCCCAACAGGACATCGATGAACGCGCGATCCGCCTCGGGCAGGGAGCCGAGCGGCCGCCTGATCTGGTCGACGATCGCCTGGCGCGCCGCGAGCCCGGTTGGATACGCCGTTTCGGCAACAGGTTGCGGGAACGGCGTCTGGCGGACGACCAGCCCCACGGCAGAGGGCGGCAACGACGGTAGCGGCCGATCGCCGCCCGTGAGGGTTGCGCGCGGCAATCCGAGTTGATCGGCGAGCCGCACGACCTTGTCGAGACGTTCGTCGGCCCGGCTTTTCTGATATTTGCGATAGCGATAAAGCGGGACCGCGCCGCGCGACGGCTCATACGGCCCGAACCGCTTGCCGTCATGCTCGACAAACAGGACCTGGTCGAACAGGCCCCAGAGTAGCGTCACCGTCTCGCCGGCAAGGTCCGGCTCGACCTCGTAGGAGGCGCCTTCCACCGAGACCGTCGCGTCGCCCGCGACCGTGCGGCGCTCGGGCTCGCGCGCAAACGCGCAATAGCGTTCCCACGAGCACATGGCGCGGACGCCTTCGCCGGGCAGATGTCGAAGCCAGTGCTCGATGCGGGCATGCGGCTCGGAACGATGATCGTTGTTGTTATAGGTGACCAGCGCCCGCCTGATCCACAGATTAGCCTCTTCCTCGTCCTTGGGCTTGTGGAAATGGTAGAGCGTTTCATGCACTTCCTTGATCGTGCGGAATGGCCGCTCGACCTTGCCTTTGGCGCGCGCTGCGGTGTGGCGATCATCGGATTTGGGCGGCATGTGCGGGAGGACCCGGACGCCGAGGCTGCCCATCACCGACTGGAACACCCGCGACCGGCTGACCGGACCGTTGTCCATGTAGATCGTGGCCGGAAGGCCCTGGAACGGGAGTTCGGGTTCGGGCTTGGCGGCAAAAGCGTTGAACAGGAAACGCAGCGCCGATTCCGCGTCCTCGCCGTAGACGCAGCGATATTCCTGATAGACCACGCCTGAGCAGTCATCGACGACGGAAAACAGCATCAGCGTTGGCTTGCCGCGCCCCTGCTCGATCCACAGCGGCGCCTCGACATGCTTGAGGTCGGACGGGCTCATGTCGAAATGCCACAGTTCATTCGACCGCCGCGCCTGGAAGCGAACCGCCGCATGCGGGCGCGTGACGCGCGCATAATCGAGGCCGGACGATCGCAGCAGCCGGTCGATGGTCGCGCGCTTGAGGAGGCCGGGGGCGACCTTCACGAGGCCATCGGGCGTCTCGACGCCGTCGTTCTCCAGGAACTCGATGGCGCGCGCTGTCGATACATGCCGTCCCTTTTTGTTGGTCGTCCTGATCTTCAGCGCGGCGATGATCTCGGCATAGCGCTCCATCTCCGCCTGCGGCGCGATCCGCGTGGTGCCGTGATCGGTGCGGCGCACCGATTTGGGCCGGTTCAACTCGCGCAGCGCGCGATACATCGTCCAGACCGAGATTCCGTAGGCGTCCGCCGCGCGGGCGACGATCTCGGTGCGGCCAGGATCACGCGGTGACAGGAGCGACAATCGACGGCGAAGATCGACCAGCGCCTCTCCGGGCGGTCGCTTCGCCCGTTCAGCCATGCGCCGCGACGGGTTCCTGCACGGGTGCGATCCTGCCGCGCTTGCCGGTGTAGCGATAGAGGGTGGCAACCGACACACCCATGCGTTTGGCGATATCGCGCACCGGCAGCGATCCTTCACGCATCATGGCGCGCGCGGCGGTCACATCGCTTGCGCGCATGGCGGGCGGGCGGCCGCCCTTACGGCCTTGCCGACGCGCCTCGACCAGCCCCGCAGTCGTGCGCTCGCGGATCAGCGCGCGCTCGAACTGGGCGATGGCGCCGAAGACGTGAAACGTCAGCATGCCCCCCGGCGTGGTCGTATCGATGTTCTCGGTCAGCGACACGAGCCCGATCGTCTCGCGCTCCAGCGCCTCGGCGGTCGCGATCAGCTTCTTGAGCGATCGGGCGAGACGATCGAGCTTCCAGACCACGAGCGTGTCGCCACAGCGGAGCACCTCGGCCAGGATGCGGGCCAGTTCAGGGCGATCGTCACGCGCACCGGATGCCTTTTCGATGAACAGCTTCTCGCAGCCGGCACGCCGGAGCGCCTCGAGCTGAAGCTCGGGCGACTGGTCGCTGGTGCTGACCCTGGCATATCCCACCCGCATGGACGTCCGATCTTCTCTAAACCCGTCGCAAGCATAGCGTTTTGCGAAGAGGGTTTCTATAACAGTTTTGACAAACGACGCGCCGCAGAAATGCGTGGTTGGGTGAGCCGGCCCCGGCGCTCGTCAGAAACCCTGGTTTTTGATGACGTGGCCGTGGCACATCAGCGACCGCCATATCGCGTCACCTCATCGCACCGGGACAGCAGGATACGATGACCAGAGCCGAAATGCTGGCGATCATGAGGCGTCTCGATGACCAGGCG
>JBPPMC010000233.1:0-11881 GCA_051305835.1 Sphingobium sp. | reverse complement strand
GAGCGGTGGCAACGGTATCGGCAAGATCGCTATTGTTCATGATGTTTGCTCTTTCCTGTTATAACGGAACAGGCGACATAGCCTCATGAAGCGGGCAGGTCCACCGTCAGAACGCCCAAAACGCTGACTTTGATGCGATTATTACGACCACCCACCCTATTTTCGCGATCCTAACCCATGTTGATGGCGGCACGAACATTCGGATCGGCGCCCGGACAATGTGCTTAACCGCCCGAGTCTTTTCCCCTATTGATCGTGGATGGACACCCCGACGCTGCGGCAGCTCGATATTTTCGCGCAGATGATTGCGTCCGGCAGTGTCGCGGAATGCGCGCGCGATCTCGCCATGCGGCCATCGGAAATTGAGCGGCAGATCGATGCGCTGGAGACGCGGCTGGGCCATC
Source organism: Sphingobium sp. (assembly GCA_051305835.1). GTDB lineage: Bacteria > Pseudomonadota > Alphaproteobacteria > Sphingomonadales > Sphingomonadaceae > Sphingobium. The sequence continues at coordinate 11,477 of JBPPMC010000233.1, read as the reverse complement.
AGTTGTTCGACCGGCAAGGCGGCATGGTCACGCTGACCGAGGCAGGGCGGAAAACGGTCGAAGCGATGCAATTGCTTGCCGAGACGCCTCCGGAGCAATGGGACGATACCCATGCGGTTGAAGAGATTATCTTTCCGCCGCTGGAAGTTGATCCAACAGCGGCGCGAAAACCGATAAAAGAGGCCACGGCCTTGCCATCCACAGCCCCTGGGGAAACCATCACCATCGCCGCACACCCGTCGATCTTCAGCCATTTTCAGGATGCATTGACAGCATTCGAGCAGACCAACAGCGACATCGCGATCACGCTGGATTTCGACACGCACACGGCGGAGCGGGCCATTCGTCAGCTTGCGGCAGGCCGTGCAGATATCGCCTACTTCTATGCACTGGGGGCACCGGACGGCTGGCCGACCCGCTATGCATGGAGTGAGCAACTCTCCCTCTATATCGGCAGCGACCATCCGCTCGCCAGTCAGGACGTAATACTACAGTCCGACTTGCGTGATATCGCTCCCGTGATGCTGTTACCGGGCAATAGCTTGCGTCCGCTGATCGATGCCGCGATGGCGGGCGCGGAGATTGACGTGACCCTGCCTGCTCTGGAAACCGACAACCTGTTCGACATCGTTACGTTGGTGCGGCAGGGTTCGGGCTACTTCGCCGCCTTCGGCTCCATGGCGCGCGACTTTGCCCGGATGAACGGCATCAGAAGACTCCCGCTGGGCTTCCCGTTGCCCGCAATCGAGGTTCGACAGGCAGTCCGGTCCGGTGTGCCGGACGATTCAGTAACGGCGACGCTTTCGGAATATCTGTTCCGCTGACGCGCTCTTCCCGTGTTCAATAGCTCCGCCTTAAATCAAGCCCGCCAACGGACTGGAGGGGTCGGCATACATCCGTCGGCCCATACGCCCGGCGAGATACGCCATGCGCCCTGCCTCCACGGCGGACTTCATCGCCCCCGCCATCAGGACCGGATCGCGCGCCTCTGCAATGGCCGTGTTCATCAGCACCCCTGCACACCCTAATTCCATAGCCACCGCCGCTTCCGAAGCGGTGCCGACGCCCGCGTCGACCAATACGGGCAAAGACGTGCCTTCCACGATCAGGCGGATCGTAACCTTGTTCTGTATACCAAGCCCGGAGCCGATCGGCGCGCCCAGCGGCATGATCGCCACAGCGCCTGCATTTTCAAGCCGCTTCGCCCCGATTGGGTCGTCCACGCAGTAGACCATCGGCTTGAAGCCCTCGTTCGCCAGAATCTCGGTCGCCCGCAGCGTCTCGTGCATGTCGGGATAGAGCGTCCGTGCTTCGCCCAGCACTTCAAGCTTCACCAACTCCCATCCGCCTGCTTCGCGCGCCAGCCGCAGGGTGCGGATCGCATCCTCGCCCGTGAAGCAGCCAGCAGTGTTGGGCAGATAGGTGACCTTCTTCGGGTCGATAAAGTCGGTCAGCATCGGTGCCTTGGGGTCCGACACATTCACGCGGCGCACTGCGACCGTTACGATCTCCGCGCCCGACGCTTCCAGCGCAGCGGCATTCTGCGCGAAGTCCTTGTATTTGCCCGTGCCGACGATCAGCCGCGAGCGGAACGTCTGCCCGGCGACCGTCCAGCTATCGTCCCGGACCGGCGCATGATCGCCACCGCCCACAAAGTGCACGATCTCCAATTCGTCGCCATCCTCGACCAGCACCTGCGCCAAGGTGGAGCGCGGCACGACCTCCAGGTTACGCTCGACCGCCACTTTCTCCGGCACCAGCCCCATTTCGCTGGCAAGCTGCGCCAGCGTCATGCCTTCGCGGATGCGGCGATGTTCGCCGTTCACATGGATCGAAATGGTGCCGTCGACGCTCAATGGCCTGTCCTTTAGGGATATACGTGGCAAAACGTGTCTCGACTTCGCGGGACACGAGGCGCTACACCCTCGCGGGGCATTGCCTGATGGCGCATATAGGGACCGCGGCACGTTCGCCGCAACCCGTAATGAGGGAGTGACGGGCGTGGCGGACAGCCGGAAAATCTTTGTTCTGAATGGTCCGAACCTTAACCTGCTGGGTACGCGGGAGCCGGAAATCTATGGCTATGACACGCTCGACGACATTGCCGAGCGGTTGGAAGACGTCGCGACGCGGGCGCATGTCGAGATTGAATTCCTGCAATCCAATCACGAGGGTCACCTGATCGATTGGCTGCACGAGGCCAATGCGCAAGGCGCGCATGCGGTGCTTCTGAATGCGGGCGGCCTGACACACACCTCGGTCGCGCTGCACGATGCGATCAAGAGCATCACCGTGCCAGTAATCGAGGTCCACTTGTCCAACCCGCACAAGCGCGAAGAATTTCGTCACAAAAGCTACATAGGCATGGCCGCCAAGGGAACGATTGCGGGCTTTGGCGCGCTGTCCTACAGCCTTGCGCTGGAAGCCGCGCTGGAGCTGTAAGCGCCCAAAAGGTTGCGCTTCGCGACGAACCGCAATAGGCGCAGCGCCAACGACGCTAAAAATGCCAAAGCATAATCCCAATGCCAGAATCCCAACGAGGGTCATCCATGAACGACAAGAGTGAACAGGGTATGCAAGTCGATGTCGCGCTGGTGCGCGCGCTGGCCGAAATGCTGGACGACACGAACCTGACCGAAATCGAAGTCGAGGACGGTGACCGCAAGATTCGCGTCGCGCGCAAGGCAGCTGCCATCAACGCCGCTCCCCAATATGCGCCGGTGCCCGCAGCCCCCGCCCCGGTTGCCGCCGCACCGGTCGCTGCCGAGGCACCCGCATCCGCTATCGCCGCCAATGCCGTAAAATCCCCGATGGTCGGCACTGCCTATCTCGCCGGGAATCCCGAAGCCGCCAATTTCATCAGCGTCGGCGCGCAGGTGAAAGCGGGTGACACGCTGCTGATCGTCGAGGCGATGAAGGTCATGAACCCAATCCTCGCGCCCACCGCAGGCACCGTAAAGGCAGTGCTCGTCGAAAATGGCCAGCCGGTCGAATTTGACCAGCCGCTCGTCATTGTCGAATAATTCCCGCCCCATGAGCTTCGAGAAAATCCTGATCGCCAATCGCGGCGAGATCGCGCTCCGTATCCACCGCGCCGCGCATGAAATGGGCATAAAGACAGTCGCGGTGCACTCCACCGCCGACGCAGACGCCATGCATGTGCGGCTCGCCGACGAAGCGATCTGCATCGGGCCGCCCGCCGCGCGCGACAGTTACCTCAACATCCCGAACATCATTTCCGCCGCCGAAATATCCGGCGCGGATGCGATCCACCCGGGCTACGGCTTCCTTTCAGAGAACGCGCAGTTCGCTGAGATCGTCGAAGCGCACGGCATCGCCTTCATCGGTCCCAAGCCCGAACATATCCGCACCATGGGCGACAAGGTGGAAGCCAAGCGGACCGCAGGTGCCTTGGGCCTGCCGCTGGTGCCGGGTTCGGATGGCGCGATCAGCGAGATTGGCGAAGCCAAGCGGATTGCAGCCGACATCGGCTATCCCGTCATCATCAAGGCGGCATCGGGCGGCGGCGGGCGTGGCATGAAGATCGTGCAGAGCGCCGACGAACTCGAAACGCAGATGCAACAGGCCGGGTCCGAGGCGAAGGCCGCGTTCGGCGACGCCACCGTTTATCTGGAGAAATATCTGGGCAACCCCCGGCATATCGAGTTCCAGATCTTTGGCGACGGCAAGGGCAATGCGATCCACCTGGGCGAGCGCGATTGCTCGCTCCAGCGCCGTCACCAGAAGGTGCTGGAGGAGGCGCCCTCCCCCGTCATTTCCGCTGCTGAGCGGGACCGCATGGGCGGCATCGTGTCCAAGGCAATGGCCGACATGGGCTATCGTGGCGCGGGCACCATCGAGTTTCTGTACGAAGACGGCGAATTCTACTTCATCGAGATGAACACCCGGCTTCAGGTCGAGCATCCCGTAACCGAGATGATTACCGGCGTCGACCTCGTCCGCGAGCAGATCCGCGTTGCCGAAGGCCGCCCGCTGTCGGTGGAACAGAAGGATCTGGTCTTCTCCGGCCATGCGATCGAGTGTCGCATCAATGCCGAAGACCCGCGCACATTCGCGCCTTCACCCGGCACCGTGACGCGCTACCATGTGCCCGGCGGGATGCATGTCCGGGTCGATAGTGGTCTCTATCAGGGCTATAAAGTACCGCCTTATTACGATTCCATGATCGGCAAGCTGATCGTCTATGGCCGCACCCGCGAGGGCGCGATCATGCGGCTGAAGCGCGCGCTGGAGGAATATGTGATCGAGGGCATGAAGACCACGATCCCGCTTCATCAGGCGCTGCTGCGCGATCCGGAGTTCCAGGACGGCGCCTACACGATCAAGTGGCTGGAGGAATGGCTGGCCCGCGAGGGGGCGGAGTGAAGGCCACCATCTATCACAACCCGGCTTGCGGCACATCGCGCAAGACGCTCGCGATCCTCGAAGAGACGCCGGGCGTGGAAGTGACGATCGTCGAGTATCTCAAGACCGCGCCGTCCGCCGACACGTTGCGCGCGCTCTACAAGGACGCGGGCATTACGCCGCAACAAGGCCTGCGCCTGCGCGGCACCGACGCAGTGGAACGCGGGTTGCCCGAGGCAGACGCGGAGACAGTGCTGGCTGCCATGGCGGCGAACCCGGCACTGATCGAGCGGCCTTTGGTGCGCACCGACAAGGGCGTGGCGCAGTGCCGCCCGCAGGAGAAGGTGCTGGATCTGCTGTAATGATCAGCGCGACAATCAGGCACCGGAGCGATCGGTTATTGAAAAACTATTACGTCGGCGCACTACGGCCCTGCGTCCCGGTGCTTGGCGCGATTGCGCTGGGCATCGCAACGCTGGCAATGGCTCAGCCCGCCTTTGCCGAGGATGACGCGCAAGCCTGGGGTTCGATAGTTGCGACAGGAACCGTGCGCGACGACTGGTTCCTGTGGCTCGAAGCACAGGCGCGGGCAACGGACGATGTCGATGGCGGCAGTCAGATCATCCTACGCCCGGCGGCAGGAATACGGATCGGACGCGATGCCCATGCCGTTGCAGGTTATGCCTATATTCGGACCGATCCCGAAACCGGCGCAACCACGCACGAACATCGCCCTTGGCAGCAAGTGCAGTTCGCCCCCTTGCGTCATGCGGACGGAAGCCCGCTGATGCTCAGCCGCACACGCCTTGAACAGCGGATGGTGGAAGGGCGAAAAGATACATCCTGGCGCCTGCGGCAGTTAATTCGTGTGCAATACCCAGTGGCTCGCGGGGGGAAAATTCAGGCTGTCACCTTCACCGAGGGCTTCTTCAATCTGAACAGCACGGGGTGGGCGCCGCGTGACGGCGTCGACCAGTGGCGGACATTCGTCGGCATTGGGTTCCCCGTGGCCGCGCGTGCAAGGTTGGAGCCGGGCTATCTTAACCAGCGTGTTTTCCGGTCAGGTGAGGATCGCGTAAATCATGCCCTCAGTGCCACACTGTTTTACCGCTTATAGCAGCACTGTACTGCTAACCCCTGTCGCAAAAGCGTAACATCGCCATGATCTATGCCTTGCCAGAGTGCGCGAGGGGTGTTTAGCCTCGTCTCATGGTCAGGAACACCGAGTTGGCGACGATCGCGATCTACAGTCTCAAGGGGGGCGTCGGGAAGACGACCTTCGCGATCAACCTTGCCTGGGCGTCGGCCGCCATCTCCAAACGCCGCACGCTGCTGTGGGATCTTGACCCTCAGGCGGCCGCGACATGGCTGATTTCCGGCGACAAGACGGGTCGCGATGAGGCAACGGCGATCTTCAGCAAGGATGTCGATATCGACACGCTGATCCGCCCCTCCACAATACCCGGCATAGACTTGATCGCCGCCGACACCTCGCTGCGCGGTCTCGACCGGCTATTTTTCGAGATGGGCAAGAAAAAGCGACTTGCCCGGTTGATCGATAGCCTCGGCAAATCCTATGACCGGATCATCCTCGATTGCCCGCCCGGCCTCACCGAGACCAGCGAGCAAGTGCTGCGCGCGGCCGATCTGGTGATCGTGCCCGTCATCCCCTCGCCGTTATCGCAACGCGCATTGGGCGAAGTGGCGCGCTACCTCGTGCAGCGCGGCGGCGTGCATGCGCCGATGCTGCCGGTCTATTCGATGGTGGACCGCCGCCGCGCGCTGCATCTCTCGGCACTGGAGAGCCAACCGGACTGGCCGGTGATCCCGATGGCCAGCGCCGTCGAGCAGATGACATCCAAGCGCAAGCCGTTGGGAGCCTTCGCCGCGCGTTCCCCCGCAGCGCAGGAATTCGCACAATTGTGGACGGGTATCGAACGGCGGCTGACCCGCACCTAGTCAGAGCACTATGATCTGCCTGATCGGCTGGCCGATCAGGCGACGGAGCTTGCCTGATTGCGAGGGAACAGCAGCAGCGCATCACTGGCGGGCATTGGCCGCCCGAAATAAAAGCCCTGTATTTTCGTGCAGCCAAGCGAATTGACCATATCGACTTCGGCCTGTGTCTCGACGCCCTCCGCCGTGGTCGTCATGCCAAGGCTGTTCGCCAGCGCCACGACCGCACGGATGATGGCCAGGCTTTCGGGCACATTGCGCGCCGCGTCGACGACGAAACTGCGGTCGATTTTGATGGTGTTGAACCGCGTGCGGCTGAGATAACCAAGCGAGGAATAGCCCGTCCCGAAGTCGTCCAGCGACAGCCGCACGCCAAGCGACAGCAATTGCTCCAGTATCTGCGTCGCCATCGTCCCTTCGCGCATGAACACGCTTTCGGTGACTTCCAGTTCAAGCCGGTGTGGGCCAAGGCCGCTCTGCGCCAGCGCGGATACTACGCAGGCGACGAAGTGCGGATTATGCAACTGCTCGGCGGACACATTGACGGCGATCCGCACATCATGCGGCCAGTTCATTGCTTCCTGACAAGCCGTGCGCAGAACCCACTCGCCGATCGGCGCGATAAGGCGCGCGTCTTCTGCAACAGGAATGAACTTTGCCGGAGAGATCGCGCCGAGTTCCGGGTGCGTCCAGCGGACGAGCGATTCGAACCCTTCGATCGCGCCTGTCACGGCGTTGACCACGGGCTGATACACGACGTTCAACTGATCTTTTTCCAACGCCTCGCGTAGCGCCACTTCGAGCGTACGGCGCTCCTCGGCATGGATATGCAGGCGTGGCTCATACTGACAATGCATGCCGCCGCCTTCATCCTTGGCGCGATACATGGCCAAGTCGGCGCTGCGGATCAGGGTTTCGGTCGTGCGACCGTCGCGCGGCGCCATCGCCGATCCAACGGACGCCCCGATGTACAGCGTATGCTGATCGACTTCGTAGGGACGTGACAGTGCATCGATGATGTCATTGGAGAATTGCTCGATGCGATATACTTCAGTGACTTCGCGCATCACCACGGCAAATTCGTCACCGCCGATGCGGCCGCATATCTCATTCATGCCGCATGCCTTTTGCAGCCGCATCGCGACCTGCTCCAGCAGTTTGTCACCGACCTGATGCCCCAGCGTGTCGTTGACGGACTTGAACCGGTCGAGGTCGATCATCAGGAAGGCACAGCGGCCATGCCATTTCGCCACCACCTCAAGCGCGGACGTCAGCGCGTCACTTAGTTGCAGACGGTTGGGCAGGTTCGTCAGCGCGTCGAAGCGCGCAAGCTGCGCGATCTTGTCGGAGGAACGGCGCTGCTCGGTAACGTCCGAACAGACGCCCCGGAAGCCCATGAAGCTACCATTTTCGTCGAGCCGGGGAGACGCGGACAGCTCCCACCAGCGGGTAGAACCTTCGATCTCGACTGGCAGCACGATGTTGCTGAAGCTCTCGCGGCGCTTGAGCCGTTCGGCGACCAGCCGCAGTTCGGCGCTGAAGTTGCCGCTCTCCCACTGGCTGCCCGATAGGATCTGGACCAGCGGTCGGCCTTCAAGGTCTGCGGGTTTGACCCCAAGGATCGCGGCGAAACGCGAAGACACGCCGTTGATGCGACGGGCGCTGTCCGTCTGCCACAGCCAATCGGCCCCGCTGTCCTCATATTCACGCAGTAGCAAGCTGACGACTTCGCTCTTTTCGGCAAGCTCCGTGCTGGTGTGCAGGTGCGAGCCGAAAGCGCGCGCATGTTTGAGGCTGCTGATCAGCAGGACCAGCGCATAGCTCGCGGCAAGAACGGGCAAATATGTGCCTTGGTCGAAAGCCAGGAGCCAGACCCCTCCGCAACCCAAAGTCAGGAGCAGGGCGATAGCGGTCAGCGGCAGTGCCGCGACGGCCACGGCCACCCCAACCATCAGGCAACTATCGAGTGTCCAGATCGCGATGATCTGCGCGGGATGGCCGGCTTGCGGCAACAGGACCGTCGCCACCATCCACAAGGCGCCTTGCGCCAAGCCAAGCGCGCCGTGAACGAGAATGTCCTTTCGCCCTACATCGCCATATTCCCGCTTTATGCGGTCGCGGCTGAGGTGGACTGCCGATCCCATCAGCGCACATGCAGCAACAGTCCATCCGATCAGGACCGGCAGAGCGTTGGTATCTCGGAACACGTTCCATACGAACATGATCACGACGATGTTCAGCAGGAATTGAAGTATGTGCAGGCGGTCCGCCGACCATAGCTGTTCGCGGTACAGCGTTTCCGATCCTGCGCGCGGCGCGGCCAGCCCCATCAATACCAGCAGGGATGATTTTTCCCGGCCTATGACGGGGGATGTTGAAGTTTCCGTGCTCACCCCCTGGCTTTGCCACAGCAGGGTTAGCAATCTGTTAGCGTAAAGAATATTCGCGGAAAATGTTGATCCATTTCCACCACAAATCTGAGTGGCGGATTCTCTTAGGCCGCGATATCGTAAGGTCGGATCTCGCCCGAGAGATACAGATTTCGCGCCTTCGACCGGCTCAATTTGCCCGAACTTGTGCGCGGCAAGGTGCGCGGCGGCACCAACTCGACCACGCAATTCATGCCGGTGATCGCTCGCACGCGCTCGCGAATTTCGTCCCGGAGACGCGAACGTTCCTCATTGTCCGATGTGCGGCAATGCACCAGCACGGCAGGCGCTTCTTCGCCGCCCGGAGTCGTGATTGCAAAAGCGGCAATATCGCCCTGCTTGAAGCCCGGCAATTGCTCCACAGCCCATTCGATATCCTGCGGCCAGTGATTCTTGCCGTTGATGATGATCATGTCCTTGGCGCGGCCCACTATGTACAGGTAGCCGTCCGACAGATAGCCCATGTCGCCGGTGTCGAGCCATCCGTCGATAAGGCACGCGTCGGTCGCTTCCTGATCACGGAAATAGCCGACCATCAGCGACGGGCCAGTGGTCCACACCTTGCCGATCTGGCGCTCGTTGAGCGGCGTGCCGTCCTCGTCGCGGATCTGGACGATCATGTCCTTGGCGGGCTTTCCGCAATTGACGATCGCGCGATATCGCTGCGGGCGGCCCTCGGCGGCGGCTCCGCCCGACAGGTCGGTTTCCTCGACCAGTTCGACTACAATGCCTTCGCCCGGTGGCATGATCGTAACTGCCAGTGTCGCTTCGGCAAGGCCGTAGCTCGGCAGGAAAGCCGTCGGTGAAAAGCCGGCATCGGCGAACGCGTCGACGAAGCTCTGCATGACGTCGGGGCGGATCATGTCCGCGCCATTGCCCGCCAGCCGCCAGCGCGACAGGTCGAAGCGGTCGGCCGCCTTGGTCTGGCTCGACATGCGACGCGCGCAGATATCATAGCCGAAGGTCGGCGAATAGCTGATCGAGGTGCCGGTGTTACGGCTGATGAGATCGAGCCACGCCAGCGGGCGCCGCGCAAAATCCTCGGTCTTCATATAATCGGCGGACACCTGATTGGCGACCGGCGACAGGAAGCAGCCGACGAGGCCCATGTCATGATACCAGGGGAGCCAGCTTATGCAGCGGTCGCTCTCCTGCACTTCCATGCCATGACTATGCGCGGACAAGTTGCTGAGCAGCGCATGGTGCGTCACCGCGACGCCATGCGGAAAACGCGTCGATCCGCTGGAATATTGAAGATAGGCGACGTCTTCGGTAGCCGCCTGCGGCAATGGGCATGGGTGCGCGTTACGCGCGATGAAGGCGTCATAAGCCATCGGCTCGACGTTGCGCTGGCGCGCCGCTTCCCCCGCCATCTCCGAAAGTTCAGCCGGGAAGAAAAGCATCGTGGGATCGCTGCTGGAAAGCTGCACGACCAACTGATCGATATAGCTTTCCTTGCCGCCAAAGCTGGTCGGCAGCGGCAATGGCACGGGCCATGCACCCGCATAGACGATGCCAAAGAACATCTGGGCAAATTCTGGACCGGTTTCCGCTATCAGGGCGATACGATCCTTTGGACGGACGCCATGCGCCATCAACCGATAGGCGCAAGCCAGCGCATCCCGGCGAAGTTCGGCGTAGCTATAGGGCCGGGCCAGATTGCCGCGCGGATCATGAAAGTTGAGGCCGCGCTTTCCCTGTGCCGCATAGTCGAGCGCTTCACCCAAAGTGGCGAAATCCGACAGCCGACGCGGCAGATCGTCCTGCGTCGGAGTTGCGATCACGTCGTTCTGCGATTCCGTCATATTGGTGTCACCCAATGCAATCATCCTGAAAACAGCCAATGGCCGGCGTTTTTTGCCGATCGCACCGCATATCGAAGTCCAGCGTGCACTTCTAGCGCATAAGGCGCGTTCAAATTCCGGCTCGACTGTGGCACAAAAGTGGCAGTGTCACCGCCCTACTCATCCGATCGCGCCCGAAAGCCCAAGCCGCCGCTCAACGAAACGCGGCTTCGCGACCTTGCGTTGCATTATGTGGGCCGCTTTGCGACGACCCGCGCGAAGCTGATTTCCTACCTCGGGCGCAAGCTGATGGAACGAGGCTGGGATGAACCGCAGCCTGCCGATCCGCATGGACTGGCGACGCGCCTGGCGGAACTGGGCTATATAGACGACGCCGGTTTTGCGGCGATGAAGGGGGCAGCGCTTACCCGGCGCGGCTTTGGCACACGGCGCGTGGGCGAGGCTCTGCGGGCGGCGGGCGTGGAAGAGACCGACCGCGCGCCCGCGCTGGATGACGCCGCTTCGGCGAAATGGGCGGCAGCGGAGGCGTTTGCCCGCCGCAAGCGCCTTGGCCCCTACGCTACATCGCCAGTGGAGCGGGACAAACGCGACAAGCAGATTGCAGCCTTTCTGCGCGCGGGCCATGACTATGCGATGGCGCGGATATGGCTCGACGCCGCCCCAGGGGAGATGCCCGAACGTGACGAATAAGATGTATGCTTTCCTCCCACTGTTTCTGGCGCTCGGCGCATGTTCGGAGAAAGCCCCGAAGAGCGACACCACCAGCGAAGCTACGCGCGCAGAACCCACTTCGATCCCGCTGACGATCACCAGCAATGGCAAGTCCCACCGATTCGACGTGGAGGTTGCGGCAACGCCGGAGGAGCAGGCGCAGGGACTGATGTTTCGCAAGGAGCTTGCGGCGGACCGGGGCATGGTGTTC
>JBPPMC010000230.1:0-3876 GCA_051305835.1 Sphingobium sp. | reverse complement strand
AGCTTGAGTCGCAGCCAGACCCACATTTCCTCGCCCGGCCATCCGGTGCCATGCTGGCGCGGCGCGCGGTTGGTGCTGGTCTTGTAGGACATGTTGCCGCGCCCGCCATCGCCGCCGCGCAGGAACACGACGCGTTCGCCCGGTACAGTGAAGTCGGCCAATATGGTGCCTTCTTCGTCATCGGCGATCACCTGCGTGCCAATCGGCACCTTGATGATCAAATCGTCGCCGCCTGCGCCATAGCGATTCTTGCCCATGCCGGGCGTGCCGCGCTGTGCCTTGAAATGCTGGGTGTAGCGAAAGTCGATCAGGGTATTCAGACCCTCGATCGCTTCGAAGATGATGTCGCCGCCCTTGCCGCCATTGCCGCCATCGGGGCCGCCATATTCGACATATTTTTCGCGTCGAAAGCTGACGGCGCCGGGGCCGCCGCTGCCGGAGCGGACGTAGATTTTTGCCTGGTCTAGAAAATGCATCCGCGGCCCTTAGCGGCATTTCGTCGCAAATTAAACCTTTGCAGCAAGTGCGGTGCTTAGCTTGCCTTATTCTCCGGCGTGTTCGCTGCAATCCAGCTCATAAGCGCGGCCCCGACCTCGGGAGATTCTGCCAGCGCCATGGATGCGAACAGTGTGCGCGTCGCCAGGTCGCGGGCCATGGTGCGGGGCAGGCCCAGCGCCTTCGCCATCGGCGCACCCATCATCGAATCGCCTAAAGCGCTGAGGACGAGGGCGAGCGTATGCTCGGCGATTTGCGGGCGATTGGGTTCGCTGGCCGACAACTCGTCGACGAGCCGGTGGATGGCTTCCACTACCGGATCGAGCGCATCTTCATTGCCCGACGCCATCATCCACGATGCCAGCGCACCTGCGCCTTCCTTGTCGAAAGCGTCGAACGTCAGATCGACAATGGCGCGGGGCGCTATCTCACCACGCCGGGCCTTTTGCACTGCTTCGCCGATCGTCGCGGTAATCATGTCCGCCAGATACCCCGCGAGCGCCTTTTGCAAGCCGGATGCCGATCCAAAATGATGCAGCAGATTGGCATGAGTGCGTCCCACGCGCGCTGCCACAGCCTTGAGCGTTACGGCTTGCGGCCCTGCTTCCAGCAATAATGCACGCGCCGCTTCCAAGGCAGCGGTTCGGCTTTCCAGCGGGCTAAGACGGCGGCGTGTTATTGACACTGGTGTAAGTAACCCTTATTTGCAGCAGTGTCAGTTAGACAGCAAAAGTGGAAAACACCATGGTTGCCAATATTTCATCACCTACACCCGCCGACTTGACGATCACGCCGCGTGACCGCCGCTTCGGTCGCGGGCAAGTCGATAACGTGGCGCAGGCGCGCTGGTGGTTGGGTGGAGACCCGATCGGCACGGCCTTCTACAATGCGCTGTCGGTCACCTTCCCGCGCGGCGAGGCGTTCTTCGTCGATAGCGTCCGTGCCTTCCGCGATGGGACGCCGCCACGCCTGCAAAAAGAGATTAACGCTTTCATCAAGCAGGAAGTGATCCACAGCCGCGAGCATGTGGCCTTCAATCGCCGGGTCACCGATGCGGGTTATGATGTGTCTTTGCTGGAGCAGGACGTCATCGATTCGCTTGAAGAGATCAAGGGCCGCCCGAAGATCGTCGATCTCGCCGCCACGATGGCGCTTGAGCATTTTACCGCCATTCTCGCGCATCAGTTGCTTGCGGATTCTCGCCATCTTGCGAACGCTGACCCGGAGTCGCGCGAACTCTGGCGCTGGCATGCGCTGGAGGAAATCGAGCATAAGGGCGTAGCCTATGACACATGGCTGCACGCCACGCGCGATTGGACGCGGTTCAAGCGGTGGAAAGTGAAATCGCTGCTGATGCTGTTGGTGACGAAGCGGTTCTTCCATCATAGAATACGGGGTATTTTGGAACTACTGCGGCAGGACGGGTTGAGCGGTCCACGCGTATGGGCACAAATGACGTGGTTTGCGTTCGGGCGGCCGGGCATGGTGCGCAAGATCATCGGCGCGTGGATCGGCTACTTTCTTCCCGGCTTCCATCCGTGGAATCACGACGATCGTGCGCTGATCGCTCTGGCGTCGAGCGACTATGCGGACGCGCTGTCACGCGAGCCGGAAAGGCTTTCAGCCGCAACGGCTTGACCATCGGTTGAGGCATCGGTCATGTTTGTGCGATGATCGATGCCCCCATAATTCACACGGACCGCCTTACGCTGCGTCCGCATCGCCTGTCTGATTTCGACGATACGTTTGCCTTGTGGTCCGACCCGGCGACCATCAAATATATTGGCGGGGGGAAAGCGCAGGACGAGCAGGCCGTTTGGTTCCGTATCCTGCGGCACGCCGGACTTTGGGCTTTGACCGGCTATGGCTCATGGGTTTTCGCCGATCGGATAACGGGTGCGTATGTGGGGAGCGGTGGGCTGCTCGAATCACGACGGGGTATTCCCGAGTTGGAAGGCGTGCCGGAAGTCGGATGGGCCGTGCGCTCGGAACTGGCGGGGCAGGGGCTGGCCACCGAAGGTATCCGGGCCACGCTCGCTTGGGCGGACAAGCATGTCGATGCTCCTGCAACCCGTTGCATTATCGATCCCGGCAATATCCCTTCGATAAAAGTCGCGGAGAAATGCGGGTTTCGCGAAACGGCGCGCGTGCGCGATGGCGAAACGCCGCTGATCCTGCTGGAACGGCGGCGCGGCGGCTAATAAGCCTCTGGCACGGAAGATTGCCTTTCATGCGGCCAGTGGCTGTAGCGCCTCGCCATAGAGTTCAGTGGCCATGTCCGTTCGTGGCATGTCCACAATGTCACCCATCTCATACTGCGCGCAGGCCGCATGTTCGCCACGCGCGGGGCTGAAGCGTGGTGCGATGATGCCGGTCTCCCGGAAGCCAACCTTGCGCAGCACATTGCCCGACGCCGGATTATCGACGAAGTGCGATGCCGTGACATTTGTCAAGCCAGCCGACTTCGCAATTTCCATAACGGCGCGCGCGGCTTCGGTGGCAAAGCCCAGACCCCAATAGGGGCGAGCGATCCAATATCCAAGTTCGGGCCGCGCTTCGCTGTCGGCCTGCGTGATCGCGCATCCGCCGACCAGCCGGGGCGTACCCCTCGTCCTTGAGAAGATCAGGAAATCCGGCAGTCGCGGATCACGCTCACTGGCCAGAAAGGCCTCTGCGTCCGCCTCGCCATACGGCCACGGCGCGCGCATCAGGTTGCGCACAATGCCTTCGTCGCCGATAGCCTGCGCGAGTGCCGGGGCATCCTCCAGCCAGCCTGGCCGCAGCAGCAAACGGTTTGTACGAGCGAACATCGGAACTCCTATCTTTTTCTTTTCGCCAGCCCCGCAATGCGAACTCTATGCCCGCAATTCATTACGACTTGACGACAGCCTCTCTTCGGGAAGCCTGCCCGTGGGACGCACAAGGCGGGCTGTTGTTCCCGAAAATTCATAGGGAAAAGAAAAGGATAGGCAACAAACTGCGTTAGACGCAGAAACGGGGCGCTACCCTTTCGAGGCGCCCCGTTTCCCTGATCCGATGATGTGCCTTCCCGAAGGAAAAGCCCTCATCCGGGGCGCCCAATGGACGACCCGAAATGGATGTCGTCCGTTATTCTGCGGCTTCTGCCATCATGTCGACCGACACATATTTGCGGCCGAGCTTGCCATCGTGGAATACCACGCGGCCCTCGATAAGCGCGAACAGCGTGTGGTCCTTGCCGATGCCGACATTGCGACCCGGATCGACGCGCGTGCCGCGCTGACGAATGATAATGTTGCCGCCGATGACTTCCTGGCCACCGAACTTCTTCACGCCAAGGCGACGGCCAGCGGAATCGCGACCGTTGCGCGAAGAACCGCCTGCTTTCTTATGTGCCATTGT
>JBPPMC010000213.1:0-13409 GCA_051305835.1 Sphingobium sp. | reverse complement strand
CATGTCGTGCGCCGACACCGGCATCATGTTGGTGCTCAGGTGATACATGACCCATAATGATCCGCTAAACGCTATCCCCACCAGCACGATGGTGAAGATCAGCGCCATCATAGTCCAGCCGCCTTCGGATTTGGTGGTCATGTGCAGAAAGTAGATCATGTGGACGACGATCTGCACGGCGGCAAAGGCCATGATGATATAAGCGGTGGCCTGCACCGGAAGTACGCCGGTCATCACCAGCCAGAAGGGGATGGCAGTCAAAACGACCGACAGCCCGAAGCCGATCAGATAGCCGCTGCGGCTGCCATGCGCCTCCACCACATTTTCGTGATCGACATGCGTGTCGGTGCTCATCGCAGCATTCCCATCAGATAGACAAAGGTGAATACGCCGATCCAGATCACGTCGAGGAAGTGCCAGAACATCGACAGGCACATCAGGCGACGGGTATTGGCGGGGATCAGCCCGCGCTTGGCGACCTGCACCATCAGCGTCACCAGCCAGATCAGGCCGAAGGTGACGTGCAGTCCATGCGTGCCGACCAGCGTGAAGAAGGACGATAGGAAGGCACTGCGCTGCGGCGTCGCGCCTTCGTGGATCAGGTGGCTGAATTCATAGAGTTCGATGCTGAGGAAGGCGAGGCCGAACAGCCCCGTGACTGCCAGCCACATTTGCGTGCGGGCAATCTTCTTGTCCTCCATCGCCAGCATGGCAAAGCCATAGGTGATCGAGGAGAACAACAGCATCGCGGTATTCAGCGCCACCAGCGGCAAGTCGAACAGGTCGCGCGGGGACGGCCCTGCGGCGTAATTGCCCCCTAGCACGCCATAGCAGGCAAAAAGGATCGCGAAGATGAGGCAGTCGCTCATCAGGTAGATCCAGAAGCCCAGCATGGTGCTGGACCCCTCGGGATGCTCATGCTCATCCCGGAGGTAGAATTCGACTGGCGTCTCCGGATCGGCGGCGAATGTGCGTGCGGACATCAGCGTGCCTCCGCCAGTAACAGTTGCGTGCGTGCGGCTTCCGTGCGCGTCACTTCATCGGCGGGGATGTGGAAGTCCCGCTTGTAGATGAAGGTGTGGCCGATCGCGACGGCAAGGATGCCGACGAAGCTGATCCCCGCTAGCCACCAGACATACCAGATCATGCCGACCGAGAAGGCGACGCTCAAGCCCGAGAGAATAACGCCGGTGCCGGTGTTGCTCGGCATATGGATCGGGCGATAGCCTTCCACCGGGCGCGCATAGCCGCGCGCCTTCATGTCCGACCATGCGTCATTGTCATGCACGACCGGCGTGAAAGCGAAGTTGTAGTTGGGCGGCGGCGAGGATGTCGACCATTCCAGCGTGCGGCCGTCCCATGGATCGCCGCTATTGTCGCGCAATGCTTCGCGGTTGCGGAAGCTCACATAGAACTGGATGAGCATGCAGGCGATGCCACCGGCGATCATGAACGCGCCCAGCGCCGCGATCTGGAACCAGATCTGGAGCGAGGGATCGTCGAACACGCGCAGGCGACGCGTCACGCCCATCAGGCCCAGGATATAAAGCGGCATGAACGCGACCCAGAAGCCCACGACCCACAGCCAGAAGGAGCGCTTGCCCCACACCGGATCCAGCCGGAAGCCCAGCGCCTTGGGCGCCCAGTAGTTGATCCCGGCGAACAGCCCGAACAGCACGCCGCCGATGATGACGTTGTGGAAATGCGCCACCAGGAACAGCGAGTTGTGCAGCACGAAGTCTGCGGGTGGCACGGCGAGCAGCACGCCGGTCATCCCGCCCACCACGAAGGTCAGCATGAAGGCGATCGTCCACATCATCGGCAGTTCAAAGCGGATGCGACCGCGATACATGGTGAAGAGCCAGTTGAAGATTTTCGCACCGGTCGGGATCGAGATCACCATCGTCGTGATCCCGAAGAAGCTGTTGACGCTCGCGCCCGATCCCATGGTGAAGAAGTGGTGCAGCCACACGACATAGGCGAGGATGGTGATGACCACCGTCGCGTAGATCATCGACGTGTAGCCGAACAGCCGCTTGCCCGAGAAGGTGGAGGTGACTTCCGAGAACACCCCGAACAGCGGCAGGATGAGGATATAGACTTCCGGGTGGCCCCAGATCCAGATGAGGTTCACGTACATCATCGGATTGCCGCCGAAGTCGTTCGTGAAGAAGTTCGTGCCGACATAGCGATCGAGCGTCAGCAGCGCGAGTACGGCGGTCAGCACCGGGAATGACGCCACGATCAGGATATTGGTGCAGAGCGATGTCCAGGTGAACACCGGCATCTTCATCATGCCCATGCCGGGCGCGCGCATCTTCACGATGGTCGCGATCAGGTTGACGCCCGACAGCAATGTGCCGACGCCTGCGACCTGCAACCCCCAGATATAATAATCGACACCGACGCCGGGGCTATAGCCGATCCCCGACAGTGGCGGGTAGGCGAGCCAACCGGTCTGCGCGAATTCGCCGACGAACAGAGACATCATGATGATGACGGCACCCGCGGTGGTCATCCAGAAGCTGAAATTATTGAGGAACGGGAACGACACGTCGCGCGCGCCAATCTGTAGCGGGACGACATAGTTCATCAGGCCCGTCACCAGCGGCATCGCGACGAAGAAGATCATGATGACGCCGTGTGCGGTAAATATCTGATCGTAATGATGCGCGTTCAGATAGCCTTCGGAGCCATTGAAGGCGATCGCTTGTTGCAGGCGCATCATGATCGCGTCGGCGAAACCGCGCAGCAACATGACGAGGCCCAGGATCATGTACATGATCCCGATCCGCTTATGGTCGACGGTGGTGAACCACTCCTTCCAGAGATAGCCCCACACGCGGAAATAGCTGAGCGCGGCGACTATAGCCGCGCCGCCCAAGGCGACCGCCACGAAGGTCGCGACGACGATCGGTTCGTGCAGCGGCAGTGATTCGAGTGTGAAGCGTCCGAAGATCGGGCTGATCGGAACGAAGTCGGCGGGGTTCGGGGTTTCCATCGGGGTGACCATCTAAAGATTCTTGGCAGCGTCGGTGGACGCGGATGACAACAGGGCGGGGCGCGAGAGACCGGCGCCGACGAGGCCGCCGGGATCGGGAAGCGGCACGCGTCCTTCATGTTTCGCGGCAAGCGTGCCCGTGGCGTCGCCGGGCGTGCAGAGCGAGGCGACATAGCGGGCGTCGGGGCCGAGCACCGTGCCGCGCCGCGCATATTTGTCATAGGCGAGGGGGTGCACGTTATGAACGGCGGCCATGCCCAGACCACCCTTGGCGTCGATGCGCATCATCTCGTTCATGCACATCTTCCCCGGCTCGACGCACATGTTGAGCGCAGCGTCATAGAGGCCGGCTTCGACACTGGCGAAGCGCTGGACGGGCGCGTTTTCGCTTGGGCGCTCCAGCTTCAGATAGGCTGCGCGGTCTAGCGATGCCTTGCCCGACTTCACGCCCGAGACCCACTTGCCGAAGTCGGCGTCGGACAGGCCATGGAAGCGGAACCGCATGCCCGAGAAGCCCGCGCCGCTATAGTTTGCGGAGAAACCGGCATAATCGCCCGGCTTGTTGATGACGGCGTGCAGCTTCGTCTCCATGCCCGGCATCGCGTAGATCTGGCCCGCGAGCGCGGGAATGTAGAAGGAGTTCATCACCGACGAGGATGTGATCCGGAAACTGATCGGGCGATCGACCGGCGCGGCCAGTTCATTGACGGTGGCAATGCCATATTCCGGGTAGAAGAACAGCCATTTCCAATCGAGCGCGACCACTTGCACTTCGAGCGGCTTGCCTTCGGCGCGGACGGGCAATGTGGAGGAGATACGCGCGATCGGACGATAGGGGTCGAGGATGTGCGTCGCGACCCACGTCAGCGCGCCTAGGCAGATGATGATGAGCAATGGCGCGGCCCAGATCACCAGTTCGAGCTGAGTCGAATGGTCCCAGTCCGGCTCGTAGCGCGCTTCCTTGTTCGCCGCGCGATACCGCCAGGCGAACAGGACGGTCAGCGCCATGACCGGCACGATGATGAGCAGCATCAATCCGGTCGATATCAGCACCAGATCGCGCTGCTGCGCGGCGACATCACCCGAAGGATGCAGGACGACGGCATCGCAGGCGCCAAGCAGGGCGATCAGCGGCAATGCCAAGACTGTGCGGGCCAATACGGTGCGGGCGGAGCGGAGCGGGGACAGGCGTGTGCGCATGGGTGGCCACTACGCCTCGGCACTCGTCTGCGACATTGGACATTTTGTCCAATCCCTTCGCACCTGCAAAAATGGCAAGAGGGTGACAGCCAATCCATATTAGCCTGTGCGCCACTTGTCCTTAGGGGCAGCGGCCCTGTAGTGAGCAAGCCTCGATGACAGCCGTAAACGCCCCCCATGCACCCGACGCGAGCAGCGGTTCGCGCGAGATCGAGCGCGACGCGCGCATCATCAACGATGGCACCATCGCTCCCGGTGAGATCGCAATCGGCGTGGTGATCGGGCGCACATCGGAATTTTTCGACTTCTTCGTCTATGCGATTGCATCTGTGCTGGTCTTTCCGGCGCTGGTCTTCCCCTATGTCGATCGGCTGACCGGCACATTCTATTCCTTCGCGATCTTCGCGCTGGCCTTTGTGGCGCGACCGATCGGGTCGCTGATCTTCATGTGGGTCGATCATGAATATGGGCGCGGCGTGAAGCTCACCATCGCGCTGTTCCTGTTGGGCGGATCGACGGCGGCGGTGGCGTTCCTGCCCAGCTATGCGGTGTACGGTGTCGGCTCCGCGCTGTTGCTGGCGCTGTTCCGTCTGGGGCAGGGCGTGGCGCTGGGCGGCGCATGGGACGGGCTTGCGTCGTTGCTTGCGCTGAATGCACCGGAGGGAAAGCGCGGCTGGTACGCCATGATCCCGCAGCTCGGCGCGCCGCTTGGCCTGATCATGGCAAGCGGGCTGTTCGCGTTTCTGGTCAGCGCGCTTTCGGCGGCGGATTTCCTCGATTGGGGATGGCGTTACCCGTTCTTCGTGGCGTTCGCGATCAACGTGGTGGCGTTGTTCGCCCGCCTGCGCATCGTGTCTACGCCCGACTATGCGCAGTTGTTCGAAAGCCGCGAACTGCAACCCTCGCCGGTGCTGGACACCGTGCGGACGCAGGGCCGTAACATCGTGATCGGCGCATTCGCACCGCTGGCGAGCTTTGCACTGTTCCACATGGTCACGGTATTCCCGCTATCGTGGGTGTTCCTCTATACCAAGGAAAACCCGGCACGGTTCCTGGTGATCGAGATCATCGGCGCAGTCGTGGGCGTGCTGGCTGTCGTGGCGTCGGGTATGATCGCCGACCGTGTGGGTCGTCGCTATCTTCTGGGTGTCACTGCGGCCGCCATCGCCGTGTTCAGTGGATTCGCGCCGCAACTTCTGGATGGCGGCGACGTGGGCGAAGTGATTTTCATGGTCGGCGGCTTCCTGTTGCTGGGTCTGTCCTTCGGGCAGTCGTCCGGCGCGGTGAACTCCAACTTTCCGACCAGTCACCGTTATACCGGCGCGGCGCTGACATCCGATCTCGCCTGGCTGTTCGGCGCGGGCTTTGCCCCGCTCGCGGCCTTGTGGCTGGCGAGCAGCTTCGGACTGCTGGCGGCGGGCGCGTATCTGTTGTCGGGCGCATTGGCGACATTGGCGGCGCTGGGCATCAACAAGGAACTGGCGAACAAGATCAGCTAAAGCCGAAGATGACAATTTTGTCATCTGCCGGTCAGCCAGCGGCAGCGCGTCGAGGTGTAACGCCATGCCATGATGCGGATGCCCCACACAGCCCGCTGGGCCACGGCACTGGCCGTTGCCGCCAGCCCGCTGACGCTGGCGGGCCATGTCGCGCATTCCCGTAAGCCAGTGACACACGCTATCGATCCGGCCGGCCTGACCGTCGCGGATGGTCGTCCCGGCAGCGCCATCATCACCAGCCTGCGCAGCAATGGACCGGCGGAACGCGGCGGCATCGCAGTGGGCGACGAAGTGCGCGCCGTCGATGGGCACCACACGCGCGGCGCGGCGGCGGTGCGCCACGATTTGCGCCATGCAAGGCACTGTCGCGTCGCCCTGGATTTACGTCGCGCCGGTCGTCCGCTTATGGCAACAGTGGGACGCTGTGGCCGAGGCGGCAGTTAGAAGGACCGAACGCGATGGGCCGCAAGATACTGGTGGTGGAGGATGATCCTACCACCGCCGATTTCATCCTGAAGGGGCTGGCCGAGCATGGCCATGTCGGCGACCATGCGGCGACGGGACGGGACGGCCTGTTCCTTGCGACCGATGGCGGTTACGACGCGATCGTCCTTGACCGCATGTTGCCCGGCATGGATGGCATGGGTGTCCTGCACGCGTTGCGCGCGGTTGGGATCGAGACGCCGGTAATCTTTCTGTCCGCACTAGGATCGACCGAGGATAGGGTGGCGGGCCTGACGGCAGGGTCCGACGATTATCTGGTGAAGCCCTTCGCCTTTGCCG
The DNA here is from genome assembly GCA_051305835.1 of Sphingobium sp. Taxonomy (GTDB): domain Bacteria; phylum Pseudomonadota; class Alphaproteobacteria; order Sphingomonadales; family Sphingomonadaceae; genus Sphingobium. The sequence goes on along the minus strand of JBPPMC010000213.1, from coordinate 6,926 downwards.
AACTGCTCGCGCGGCTGGAGTTGCTGATGCGCCGCCGGGGCACCGGCACGCCGGTTGAAACCGTGCTGGCCTGCGCAGACATGCGGATGGATCTCCTGAAGCGGGAAGTCCGTCGCGGCGAGCGGGCCATCGACCTGCAACCCCGCGAATTCCGGCTGCTGGAATATCTGATGCGGCACGAGGGGCAGGTCGTTACGCGCACGATGCTGCTGGAGGGCGTCTGGGACTATCATTTCGACCCCGGCACCAACGTGATTGACGTGCACATCAGCCGCCTGCGCCGGAAAGTCGATTGCGAAGGCGATGCGACGTTGATCCATACGGTTCGCGGCGCGGGATACAGGTTGGGCGCTTGACCGTTCCTTCCTTGACTCGATGGCAGCGCGCGGGGCGATGGCTGCGCTCTTCCCACATCCGGTTCATCGGCCTGATCTTGCTGCTGGAACTGCTGTTCGGTGTGGCGCTGATGCTTTCAGTGGCGCAATTGATCCGTGCCGATCTGGATGCGACGGACAGTGCCGTGGCGGAACAACTGCGCGACGATCTGGCGGCGCTGGCCCGCGAGCAGGGTACGGGCGCGCTCGCCAGCATGATCGCGGCGCGTACGGCCGAAACCAGTGACGAGGTCATCCTGCTCAGCCGGAGCGATGGCCGAAAGATCGCTGGAAACCTCAGCGCGTGGCCGCCAGTGGTGCCTGCGACGGCGTCCTGGACCGAAGTAGACCTGTATCGCACGGGTGACGATCAGCCCAGCCCCTTTGGTGTCATCGCTACCCGCCTGCCCGGTGGCGAACGCCTGCTGGTGGGGCAGCGTGTGGATGACAGTGCGCAAGTCCGCGAGACTGTAGAGAACGCGTTGACGACAGTGCTCTGGATGGCCCTGCCGCTGGCCCTTGCCGGAGCCTGGCTTGTCGTTCACATTATCGACCAACGCGTAGAGCGGATCGTGCGCACCGCCGCTGATGTGCGGGCGGGCGACATCAGCCGACGCGTGCCGCTGGATGGTTCGGGAGACAGCTTCGATCAACTGGGCGGCGCGATCAATGGCATGCTGGATCGGATCGGCGGGCTACTGTCCGAACTGCGGCTGCTCACCGACAGCATGGCGCATGACCTCCGCTCGCCACTCACGCGCCTGCGCGCGCGGATCGACCGGGCTGTGTTGAGCGACGACCCCGAAGTGATGCGCGGCGCGATCGAGGGGATCGGGCGAGAAGCAGACCAATTGCTGGCGATGCTGACGACCGCGCTGGAAGTCAGCCGGGCGGAAGCCGGTATCGGGCGCGACCGCTTCGTCGCCCTCGATCTGGCCGAGGCGCTAACCGACCTGTGCGAACTATATGAGCCGCTGGTCGAGGATAGCGGACGCACGCTTGTGCTGGCGATCACGGGCAAGCCGATCGTGCAGGCGCATAGGGAATTGCTGGGGCAGGCAGTGTCCAACCTGATCGACAATGCGCTGAAATATGGAAAGGGGCAGCTGACGCTGTCGCTTGCCGACAAAGTTGGTGCGATTGTAATCGCGCTTTCGGATGAAGGTCCGGGCATTCCCGCCGACCGGGAAGAGGAAGCGACCCGACGTTTCGGGCGGCTGGACGCGGCGCGGAGCGAGGCGGGGGCGGGACTGGGTCTGTCGCTGGTGTCAGCGGTGGCGCAACTGCACGGGGGAACCATGCGGCTGGTACGTGCGGATGGGGCATTCACTGTGGAGATGCGCCTACCCGCCGTTTAACATCGCCATGCAAGGCTTCAGACGATCGCGATACGCTTCGATCAGGCCTTTTTTAGGGCCGCATCGCGATCGTCTGAACGGGCTTACTTCGCGGTCGTGCTGGTTTCAGTCTTCGTGGTCTTGGTGACCTTGGCAGCCTTCACGTGCTTGGCCTTTTGATGCTTGGCGGCAATGGGCGCCTTCGGTGCGGCGGTGGCTGCCGAAGCGATCATGGGTGTTGCGAGCGCGGTGACGGCGACGAGAGCGGACAGGATGTTGCGTGTGTTCATGATAGTCTCTCCAACGAAACGGGCGGTCCATCGTGGACTGCCCAATCTTTATGGCAGGGACGTTCGATCAGGAGGCTGACGGCCAGATGAACTTTTCGACATCTTGGCCGAAAAGTTGTGCATTAGGGCCGGGGCCGCAACGGCACGATGATGCGCTGACCCTCCACATCGCCCGTCCACGCATTCATGCGGTAGACTTTCGAAATGCGCGGCGCAGTCAGCACATCCTGCGGGGTTCCGTCGGCAACAAGGCGACCGTCGTCCAGCAGCAGCACATGGTCGCAGAACCGCGCCGCCATTGACAGATCATGGAGCACGGCGATGACCAGCGCGCCGCGATCCGCCTGCCGCCGCAGCAGTTCCATGACTTCCATCTGATGCCCCGGATCGAGCGCGCCTAGTGGCTCGTCCACGATCAAGGCAGGCGCTTCGACAGCCAATGCACGGGCAAGCAGCGCACGCGCCCGCTCGCCGCCGGACAATTGCGTCGCATCGCGGCTGCGCAGATGCTGCACGTCGCAGAGCGTCAACGCGCGGTCGATCGCAGCCCTGTCCTCCTCGCCGATCCGCGAAAAGGGCGCGAGGTGCGGGAGGCGACCCAGCGCGACAAGTCGTTCGACGGAAAGCGGCCAGTGCAACGTCTGCCCCTGTGGGAGATAGGCGATACGGCGCGCTATATCGGCGCGCGCAATATCCGTAACGTCGACATCATCCAGCAGCACTTTGCCGCTAACGATCGGAACAAGGCCCAGAACGGCACGAACCAGCGTCGATTTACCCGCGCCATTCGGCCCTATCACGCCGACCAGCGCGCCGGGCGCCAGCGCTGCGTCGATCCCGTGAAGGACTGCGCGCGCGCCTATGGCGACGTTCAGCGCCTGAATGGAAATGCTCACCAAAGCCGCCGCTCCCGCAGCAAATGGACAAGGAACACCGGCACACCGAGGAACGCCGTGACAACGCCGAGCCGCAGTTCGCTGCTCGCCGGGATCAGGCGGACTGTGACATCGGCGAGCATCAGTAACGCCGCCCCTCCGAGCGCGGAGGGTAGCAGGATCGATCCGGGCGTGCGGTCGGTGAACGGGCGGATGAGGTGCGGCACAATGAGGCCGACGAAGCCGATCGCGCCGGATACGGCCACCGCCCCTCCGACCCCAATGGCCACGCCAAGCAACAGGCGCACGCGCAGGCGCGATAAGTCGATGCCAAGCGATTGCGCGGCGTCTTCACCCAGGGTCAAGGCATCAAGCGCGCGACCATTCCAGAGCAGGAGGGTGAGGCCAATGGCGATGCAGGGCAGCGCGATATGCACATGTTCGAACGAGCGATCCTCCAGCGATCCCAGCAGCCAGCTGGTAATCTCCATCGCCGCGAATGGGTTGGGCGAGAGGTTGAGCGCAAGGCTGATGCCCGCGCCCGCCAGCGTAGAAATGGCGATACCCGCGAGGATCAGCGTCAACGGACTTTCGCTGCGTCCGGCGAAAGCGAACAGCGCACCCAACGCTATTAGCGTGGCCGCGATCGCGCAGACCGGAAGCAGGATCGGGTTCAGCGCGGCCAGCCCGTAATAAAGAGCGACGACCGCTCCCAAAGCGGCGGCGCTGGATGCACCAAGTACGGATGGTTCCGCCAAGGGATTGCGCAGATAACCCTGCAATGCCGCGCCCGCAGCACCGAGCATCGCGCCGACGCCTAATCCGAGGAGTGTGCGGGGCAGGCGGAGTTCCAGGAAGATAATGCGCGCCACCGGATCGGCCCCGCCCGCCAGCACCCCGAACAGCCGAGCGGGCGGCAAAGACGCGGTGCCGATCATCAACGAGCAAATGCCGGCAACCACGCAAGCGGCAATGAGGCCGAAGAGGAGGAGCGGACGGCTCATGCCGCGCTTGTTTCCATGGTAGCTTCACGCCATGAGGGCGCCATGAAGCGCCTGCTCCTCATCCTGCCACTGGTCGGCATCACGGCGTCCGCGCCCGCCGCGAAAGCGCCGCCGCCGAAACGCATCGTGTCGCTGAACCTGTGCGCGGACCAGTTGCTGCTGGCGCTGGCCGATCGCGCGCAGATCGCGGCACTGACGCCGCTATCCCGCGACCGCGCGATGTCGGCGGAGGCAGAGCGCGCGCAAAGCTGGCCCATTGCCAAGGGAAGCGCGGAAAACTTGCTGATGCTGAAGCCGGATCTCGTCATTTCCAGCCCCTATTACCAGATTCCGCCGCAGACCAATGGTCGCTTTCGCCAGGTTTCGCTGGCTGACGCCACCAGCTACCCGCAGATCGTGGCCCAGGTCCGCGAAGTGGCCGCCGCCATTGGTCATCCACAGCGGGGCGAAGTGCTGATTGCCGAGATGACCGCGGCGATGGCAGCGCTGCCGAAACCGACCCGCCATCCCATAGCGGCCTATTATCAGCGGCGCGGTTACATGACGGGCACCGGCACACTGGTCGACGATCTGATGCAGCGCGTGGGCCTTCGGAATCTGGCTGGAGTATTGGGAAAGCCGGTCCTTTCGCGGCTGACGCTGGAGGAAATGGTCGTCGCCAAGCCCGATTATCTGATCGTGGAAACCGCGACGGACACCGTGCCGGACAAGGGCACCGAAATGCTGCATCACCCCGCGTTGAAAGCCATGGCACGCTTGCGCCTGCCCGAAGCATGGACCGTCTGCGGCAGCCCCGCCTATGTGCTGGCAGCGCAGAGCCTTGCCGCGCAACTGCGGCGGTAAGTTGATCGCCAAAACCCACGGGGCAAGTGGGGGTGACTTGCGCCACCCCCTGTCCAACCCGCGAAGGTCTAGGCGTATTGCCGATCAAATGCGGAACTTGATACCGGCATAGGCCGCGCGACCCGGCGCCAGGAACCCGACATTCTCTACATAATCTTCGTCGAACAGATTCTCCACGCGACCATAGATCGAAACGCCCGGAACGACAGTGAAGTCCGCCCCAAGGTTTACCAGCGTAAAGGCGTCCAGTGGCGCAGTGACGTATGTCGCGAAGTTTGTGTCGACCTGCTTGCCATTGTAACGCACCGTCGCGTTTACGCCGAAGCGCTCGTCCGACGTCCGCCAGCTGAGGTTAGCGCTGGCGATGTTCTTCGCGCGGCGTATCAGCACGACGTCGCTCTCATCCTTCGCTTTCAAGTAGGTGTAGGACGCATTGAAACGCAGCTTCGGCAGGATGATGGCATCCACTGAGACTTCGACGCCGTGATGCGGTGACTGCCCCGCCCTGTTGATCGCGGTATAAACCGGGAAGAAGGTCGATACGATCTTGTCCTCAAGGTCCGCCTCGAAATAGGTGGCGTCAATCCGTGCGCGCCCGTCGAAGAAGGATTGCTCGACGCCCGCTTCCCATCCGGTCGACTTTTCTGGCTTCAGGTTGGGATTGCCGACGAATCCGCTGGTGGGCGAATAGCCGAACAGTTCGGAGAAGCTCGGTGCCTTGACGCCGGTGCCGCCTGCCGCATGGACGCGAGTGCCAATCTCGAAGCGATAGCTGCCCTGCGCGCGCCACGTAGTGTTGTTGCGGAAGCGGCTGTTGTCATCATAGCGGATGGCGAGGCCGATACCGCCTCGATCTTCCAGCTTGATGTCATATTGACCGACAAAGCCCCAGTTCACTGTGCGGCGGAGCGGGTTCGCGGCGTTGACAGCGCCCGCGTTGCGAAATTCTTCGCGCTCATAGTCGATGGCGCCAGTGATTCCGTGTGTCAGCGGTCCCGAGCCAAGCTGCAGCGTCGACACCCAGCTTGCCTTCTGGCGACGACCCCGCGTTGCGCTCTGCACGTCGCCGTCTTCGCCAAGATAGTCGCGGTTGCTGTCCTGCATCTGCGCGCTGAAATCGTTGATCCAGCGGTCGCCATCCGCGCCGACCCGTGCGCCGACGAGGCCATAGAAGGCGGTGTTGCGATAGGAGCCGCCATCGTCCGTGGCATTGCCGGTGATAGCATAATCCTGGTCGCTAAGCTCTGCGTCAGTATGGTTGTAGCGCGCCACGGCCCGCAATGCGACGGAACCGATGGCATAGCCTAGCTTGCCGCCGACGGTGCCGATCTTCGACCCAACATGGCGCGTTCCGCCTGGCGCGACGGCATAGCCGCCAATGGCCGAGTAGGATCCGTTGATGGCATAATCCACATCGCCGACCACGCCGGCTGCACGGGCCGAACCCTGGCCGGTGTCGAACGATCCGCCCTCAATCCGAGCGCTGAAGCCTGGTAGGCTGCGCCCGTCGGCCGTGATGTAGTTGATGACGCCGCCAATGGCGTCCGATCCGTACAGCGCGCTCTGCTCGCCGCGCAGCACTTCGACGCGCGCGCCATCGTCGGCGAATAATGTCGCGAAGTCATATTCGCCATAAGTAGGATCAGAGGCTTCGATGCCGTCGATCAGTACCAGCGTGTGATTGCCTTCCGCGCCGCGAATGCGGACCTGCGTCAATTGACCCACGCCGCCAGCGCGGTTGACCGCGATACCCGGCACGTCACGCAGAACGTCCGAAACGATCTGCGTCTGGCGATCGTTCAGGTCTTCGGGTTTGATGACCGTGATGGACGATCCGAACGTGGCGGTGGAAAGCCCTTCGGGCGCGCGCGTGCCGGTCACGACGATCTGGTCGGTGACGTTTTGGCTATCGGGCGCTGTAGCGTCGGCGGGAACAGACTGTGCGAGCGCAGGAACGGTCAACAGCGCGGCAACGGCGCAGCCCAGCAGGAAGTGATTAGACATGAATATACCCCCGCGGTGTCGATAAAAGCGACGTTGGCCGGGGCGTCCGCGCAAACGGTCGACGCACATCAGGGATGGACACCGCAGCACCCGTCACGCGCGCCGATGCGGCCCCAGCCGCTTCGGTTCGTCGCTCAGACGGAGAATTACCGTGCCGTGACCAATCCCTGAGTCAAAGCAAGAGCGACCGGTGCGCTGG
>JBPPMC010000177.1:0-8453 GCA_051305835.1 Sphingobium sp. | reverse complement strand
CAGCGCTGGACTACCAGCGTGAGTTGCCCGCGAAACTCGTTGAATTGTTGCCCAAGGTCCTCACCTGTCGTATCTCTTTTAATGTACGATAACTGCATCTGCAGACCGAGCAGCCGGTTAATGAAATACCGTGCACCGCCCGACCCCCGATAGAAGGTGGTCTTGCGCGTGCTGCCGATGAAATCCTGCTGCGCATATTCGACCAAAGCGTTGAGTATAAGGTTACGCAACAGCTCATGATCGACACGGAGCGAACCGCGATTGTCGAAATAGGCGTCGGTATTGCCGATGCTGGAATCCTCGATCACGCGGCGCAGGCCCAGCCCGAAGGTGGTCAGTTCAGTGGGGAAATATTCGACTTTTGCCTCAACCGACAGACCATCGACATCTCTGTAAATCGGGCTTTTATATTCCCGCGCGGCATATCCAACGCCGATCGTGCCACGCACAAGTGATGAAAGATCGAAGTTGGTGCCCACGATCGCACGGTAGCTGTCGGAGTCGCGGTTCGGTACGCCGGGCGCGAATGCGGTGTCATAGCCGGTGTCGGCATAGTTGACCTGCGTGTAGGCCGAAAGGCTGGGCGTGAAGGCATATTCGAGTTGCCCGGTCACCCTGTTCAGCGTGCGGTCGCGATTTTCCTGATTGATGATCGTGCCGCTGGGCAGCTTGATGGGGTTGAAAGCAAAGTGGCTGCGATCGACCGCCAGTGTCGCGCGCCCCTGCCCTACGCCGTAGACGCCGCGCAATGACAGGAAATCGCGTTTATATCGCGAAAGAACTGCCAGACTGGAATCTACGTCGCCCGTGATGGGGGTTTCAAATTGCTGCGTATATTGGCCTTCGCCCGTGACGACGAGCGCATTGCCAATGTCCAGGCGCCCTAACGTCCCAAGGTTGAAGGAATCCTCGTTGCGGATGGAGTTGTTGAAGAAGCGCCGGAACGCGCCGGATGCCTGCAACTGGACTTGATGCCTGTCCCATTGCGACCGAAGCCTTGCGGACGGATTGAACACGGCAAAGCCGTCTCCGTCCTTGTTACCGTTAGTAAGATAGACGTTGTCTGTCAGCCCGACGCCCGTCTCTATTTTCGGGTATAGGCTGAAGCTACCGAGGTTCACGCCGAGGGGATCATAATCAGGGCGCGGCCGCTCCGTGACACTCACATTGCGCCCCTTGTCGAAGCCGTCCGGCAAGATCGCGGGGATCAGCGGACTGAATTCGAGTTGCGCGTGAGCGATACCCGGAAGAGCCGTGGCCGCGACGCAGCCATACAAGATACCCTTTATCAAACGTTTCATCGTTTTTTTCTTATCCAAATTAACAGAACTGCTGGAGATCGAGGCGCCTCCAGATAGCAAGTAGTGATCAGCGCTATTCGAGTTAGCTGCCATAGTTGGAGCCACCACCGCCGACGACGATGCTGGGCGGCGCAATGTCGCCCGTTCCGCCAGGAATCGCGGCTGTACCGCGACGGAACCGCCGTCGCAGAGCAAGCCGCACATTATCTATTGCCTTGTGGAGCGTTGGTGTGACGTTCGGTCCGGCTTCGACGATGTCGAGCCCCGCCTCCATCGTTTCCAGCGAATATTCCCCCTGGCTGAGCACGAAGAAGATGGCCGCTTCCATATCTTCGACTGTTGCAGCAGGTGCCAGCTTCGAAAGATCCAGTTGGACGGAGGACGCGATTTTCGCTGCCTGCTCGGCATCGATGGCGGCTGGAACCACCGGCACTTCCGTTTGGGTCTCTTGCTGGGCAAAAGCCAAAGCGCCGCTCGTCAGGACGAGCAGCGCCAGAAGTGGCGCGGCCAAGGATCGCCGCGTAGGCGGAGAAACCGCCATCGATATGTTCGCGTTCACAACAAGACATCCCTTTTCATCATTATCATTGTCCTGCGCCCTGCGTCGGCGTTCTTAGAAATAGCGCTCGCCGATTCGTATTGTGTCACCTGGACGCACCACGAGGTCGGGCGTCAGTTGATACGTCTCCTCAGACGTCGCACCGGAGCGGCGGATGTAGACCACCTTACGGCTCGCACGCGGCGTAAAGCCCTGCGCCGTTGCGACGGCGTTCAGCACGGTAAGGCCGCTAGCGTAGGGATACTGGCCAGGCGCCGTAACTTCGCCGAGGATGAAGAACGGCCGGTAAGCGGTGACTTCAATGCTGACCTTAGGGTCGCGAATATAGCCATCGGCCAGGCGGGTCTGAACGAGAGTGGCGATCTGCGCTGGCGACTTGCCGACCGCCTGCACATCACCCAGCAGCGGGAGTGACAAAGCGCCATCGGCACTCACCGAAAATTCACCGGACAATGTCGGCTCGTTGAAAACCGTCATGCGGATTTTGTCGCCCGCGCCCAGCTTGTAATCTTCCACAACAGACGAGGCCTGCGTCATGTAACGCTCGCCAGTCGCGACAACAGGCGCAGCAGATGTTGCACAACCGTACAGGAATATACTCGCAAAAAGACAAAGCAGAATTCGAAGATTCACGCGCATACCCCAAGACCGATGGACAAACAGGCCTTTAGATTAATCAGTTTAACGGCGCGCAGCAAGCACGGTAACCAGTTAATCTCTATATTCCTGGGATATTAGGCAGATGGCTCGCCGTTTAGCTTGAATCTTGTGTGTCTGTTCTTTGCAATATTTGCGTATTTGCAATTTCAGAATATGGTCTAGCATCAGTATTTATACTTGGTACACTGACGCATATGGCCTGCCCCTCCTTCAACGTAGACGCTGAAACGTTGCGTAGTTTTGCGTTTTCGCACACATAGGCAACGCTGGTGAGATGTTTGCTACCGCCCCATTTTTCCCCCGAATATTGGTACACTCTCTGAGATCCTTAGGATCAAGCGCCCCGATTACCGGCCAGTCACGTTGCTTCGGCGTCGCTGCGTCCGCGAAGGCAAATTTTTTATCGACGGCGTTCCGTTTCAATTTGAAAGTCAATTTCGCCCTATTTCGGCGTTGTAGCTAATCCAGATGATCACTTGGCAGCCGTGAGTGGAGCATCTGGCCGGACAAGCCGAGCGTCAAGCCAATCACGGTTAACGGCGACGTCAGTTCGTTAAGAAGAGAGACCGTCCTTTGATTACCAAGACTTGAAAACTTGGGGCCGATACATTCGATATCTGAACAAAAGACCTGTTTGCACCGTCGGCTTCGGGGCCGGTTGGCCTATTATGACATCTTAGATCTTACAGTATTGTAATAGCTAGCAATGCTGCGATGCACAAAATACTCCGGGAGAGCTTGGGTAGAGCGGCGCGGCTATTGCATGACAGGCGGAATCAACTACATCCAGATTAAGAATATCGCTTGGAGAGGGGTCGTGCCGGGAACGCAGCATCGCTGTGCACTGGCATCTGATGTGTTCGCAGAGATGAATTACAGTTCCAATAAAGAATTTTCCGCATATGCCCGCGGCGTCCCGCAAGATAGCCTTGTGGAAAGCATCATCAGGTCCGTGTCCAGAGCATCGGGTGTCGTAGTCCTGGCGGCGAGCTTTTTAGGTATAACGCTGCTTCTTCTCTAAATGATGTAGCGCCGCGTTTGAAGATGCGGCTTATTACTTCATAATTGAGAGAGCGCGTAAGTTTACGCCAGTTCCACTGGTGAAACTTCATAACCAGCAGCCCCGATCGCCGCGATCAGCCCCTGAAGATGGGAATCATCGCGAGTCTCGCATTCAATATCGGTGATCAGCCCTTTGGCAGGCAGGCTGGTGAACACACGCTGATGGTAAATCTCGATGATGTTGACCTTCTGCTCATCAAAGATCCGGGCGATCTGGAACAGCGCGCCCGGACGATCCTGAAGCCTTATGCGCAGTCGTGCCAAACGGCCCGAACGTGCAAGATCGCGAAGCAACACATTTGCCAATAACCGCGTATCGATATTGCCACCGCATAGAACCAGACCCACGGTCCGCCCTGCAAACATGGCCTTATGTGATAGCAGCGCGGCGAGACCGGCGGCCCCCGCCCCTTCGACGACCGTTTTCTCAATCTGCAGAAGCAGACTGACCGCCTGTTCCAGCGAACGTTCGGTAACAAGGACGATGTCATCCGCCAACCGCTCGACAAATCGACGCGTCAACAGCCCTGGCTGCTTGACGGCAATGCCTTCCGCCAGCGTGTCTCCATCGCAGGCAAGGTCTTCATTTTTCATCAGGCCGTACATCGACGGATATAGTTCCGCCTGTACGCCGACCAGCCGCATGTCCGGCTTCATGGCCCGCGCTGCCGTTCCCATGCCCGAAAACAGCCCTCCGCCGCCGATCGGGATCACCAGCGTGTCGATATCCGGCGCGTCTTCCAGCATCTCCAAGGCAATGGTCCCCTGCCCGGCAATGATATCCGGCTCGTCAAAGGGATGCACGAACGTCAGCCCGCGCTCCTTCTCCAGCGTCCGGGCGTAGGTGTAGGCGTCATCGAATTTCTCGCCGTGCAACACGACAGTCGCACCGTGCCCTTCGGTCTGCATGACCTTCACCGTCGGCGTAGTCGTGGGCATCACGATGGTGACGGGAACACCCAGACGCGCGCCGTGATAGGCCAAACCTTGCGCATGGTTGCCGGCCGACGCCGCAATCACGCCTTTTGCGCGCGCAGCATCATCCAGCAAGGTCAGCCGATTGAGCGCACCGCGCTCTTTATACGCGGCCGTGAACTGCAAATTCTCGAACTTGAGGTACACCGTCGCGCCGACCATTTCGGATAAGGTGCGGCTAATCAATGTCGGCGTCCGCACGATCGATCCGGAAATCCGGGCGCGTGCGGCCAATATGTCATCCACAGTTACGGGCAGCGGCAGCGCGCTCTCGATCTTGGTCAGCGTGTTCATGGCAGCGGCCACTACTCCATAGTGACGCAAGAAGAAACTGGCTCTCTGCCAAAACTGCTCTTATGCCGGGGTTCGATCTTCTGGCAGGCTCTTTTCTATGCGGGTGCAATGGCAAATATAGCATTTATCGGCCTCGGCGTCATGGGCGGTCCCATGGCGGGGCACTTGGCCCGCGCCGGGCATCAGGTCCGTGTTTACAATCGCTCCATCGGCAAGGCGAAAACATGGGCGGAGGCTTATGGCGGCACCGTCGCCGTCAGCCCGATGCAGGCGGCGGAAGATGCCGAAGTCGTCATTAGTTGCGTAGGGACAGACGACGATCTGGCCGCCGTGACCTTAGGTCGCGACGGCGCGTTTCGCGCGATGAAGAAGGGCAGCCTGTTCATCGATCATACTACGGTGTCGGCGCGGATCGCCCGGCAATTGTTCGTGGAAGGCGAAAGCCGGGGCATTCATTCCGTGGATGCGCCAGTATCGGGTGGTCAGGCGGGCGCTGAAAACGGCAAGCTCTCCATCATGTGCGGTGGCACCGAACCGGCTGTTGAGGCCGCGCGGATCGTGATGCAATGCTATGCCGCACGGATCGTGCATGTCGGGGTGGCGGGCGCGGGCCAGACGACCAAGATGGTGAACCAGATCTGCATTGCGGGTGTGCTGCAGGGACTTTCCGAAGCGCTGCGTTTTGCCCAGGCATCCGACCTCGATCTGGACAAGGTGTTCGAGGCGATCTCAGGCGGTGCTGCACAAAGCTGGCAGATGGAAAACCGCTGGAAGACGATGGCGCAGGACAGTTTTGATTTCGGCTTCGCAGTGGACTGGATGCGCAAGGATCTGGGGCTTGCTCTGGACGAAGCGCGATCCAATGGCGCAACCTTGCCAATGGCCGCGCAGGTCGACCAATATTATGCGGACATTCAGGCGATGGGCGGCAATCGGCAGGATACCAGCGCGCTCGTCCGGCGGATCACGCGCGTATGAGGCCTATTGTGTTGGCGGCTATGCTCGCCGCCGCTGCTGTCTCTGCCCCCGCCTTCGCTTCGGGGCTGATCGACAACGTCAATGGCGTTGCGCTGGATGACAAGGGCAAGCTCGTGTCCTTCGACGCCTTAGTCATTGGCGACGATGGCAAGGTTGAGAAACTTCTGAAAGGCAAGGACAAGCGACCGGAGCGACCCACCTTCAAGCTGGATGGCAAGGGTCGCACCTTGCTGCCTGGCATGATCGACGGACATGGGCATGTCATGGGCCTCGGCATGTCGCTGCTGACGCTGGACTTGTCGGAGACGCGGTCGCTGGCGGAGGCTCAGGCGAAGATTACGGCTTATGCGCGCGAGAATTCCGGGCGAAAGTGGATCATCGGGACCGGCTGGAACCAGGAGTTGTGGGGGCTGGGGCGTTACCCGACTGCCGCGGAACTGGACGCTGCCGTGGCAGATATCCCGGTCTGGCTGGAGCGTGTCGACGGGCATGCAGGCTGGGCGAATAACGCCGCGCTGAAAGCGGCCGGAATCACCGCCGCGACCAAAGCGCCGCAGGGCGGACGTATCGAGATGGCGGGCGGCAAGCCGTCCGGTGTGTTCGTCGATGCTGCCAAGGCGCTGATCGAACGCGTCGTCCCCGCGCCTGCCCCCAAGGACCGCGACCTCGCCTTCGACAAGGCACAGGTGAAGCTCCTCTCCTATGGCATCACTGCGATTGCGGACATGGGTACGACGATGGACGACTGGCAGACATATCGTCGCTCTGGGGATCGCAACGCGCTGCGCGTGCGGATCATGGCCTATGCTTCAGGCATCGACAATATGGTCGCGATTGCCGGTCCGGGGCCAACCCCTTGGCTCTATGATGACAGGCTGCGGCTGAGCGGCGTGAAAATTTACACGGACGGCGCGCTGGGATCGCGTGGCGCGTGGTTGAAGGCAGACTATAGCGACGCGCCGGGGCAGCGCGGTCTGGCGCTGATCGGATCGACGCAGTTGCGCAACCAGATGAGCCGGGCAGCAATGGATAATTTCCAGATCGCCGTTCATGCGATTGGCGATCAGGCCAATGCCGAAGTACTCGACGCAATCGATGAGCTTTCCGACACCTACAAAGGTGATCGGCGCTGGCGGATCGAGCATGCGCAGATCGTCGATCCGGCGGATCTGCCGCGTTTCGCGCAACATGGCACCATCGCCTCCATGCAACCGGTGCATGAAGCATCCGATTGGCGCATGGCAACGGCGCGTATGGGCGAAGCGCGGCTGAATGGCGCTTATGCATGGCGCACGATGCTCGACAACAAGGTGCCATTGGCATTCGGATCGGACGTGCCGGTGGAATCGCCCAATCCCTTCCCCGGCATCGCCGTTGCGATCACACGTGAGGATGCCAAGGGCGAGCCGTTCGGCGGATGGATGCCGCAACAGCGTATCCGGCTTGAAGAGGCCCTGGCCGCCTTTACGCAGGGCGCAGCCTATGCCGGTTTCGCCGAAAAGCGATTCGGGACGTTATCACCGGGGCAGCAGGCGGATTTCGTGTTGGTGGATCGCGACATCACGCTCGCCCGCCCCGCCGACATTCGGGAGACGCAGGTGCTGGAAACATGGGTGGGGGGCAAACGAGTCTACGTAAAAGGAGCGAGCCAATGACGTCTTTGCAACAGTCCGGGGCCGTGCGCCTTACGCAGAAAACAGTGGAAAAGCCATGGGGCCGCTATGACCTGCCGGCCATTTTCCCCAATCCGGACGGCAAGCAGATCGGCGAGATTTGGTTCGATGGCCCGAAGGGGCGTCATCCGCCGCTGCTCGTCAAATATATCTTCACCAGCGAGAAATTGTCGGTGCAGGTTCATCCGAACGATGCCGAAGCAGCGGACCGTGGGCTGACCGGCGGGAAATCCGAATGCTGGTATGTGCTGGATGCCGAACCCGATGCGCGCCTTGGCATCGGCATGACGAAGGAGCTTGACGGCGACCCCTTGCGTGCGGCGGCTTTGGATGGGTCGATCGAGGAACTGATGGACTGGAAGAAGGTCCAGCCGGGCAGCTTCTATTATATCCCCGCGGGTACTGTGCACGCGATCGGCGCAGGCATCACCCTGGTCGAAGTGCAGCAGAACAACGATGTGACGTATCGCCTGTTCGACTATGGCCGCCCCCGTGAACTTCATCTGGATGACGGGATATCCGTCAGCAAGGCCAAGCCATTTCCGGAAGCGGACCGCATCTTGCCGCTCGGCACGCAGGATCGCGTGGTGGACGGAAGCTACGCGCCTTTCACGATGGACATGGTGTCCTGGGCCAAAGGCACGCGACCCGAACTTCCAGTGAACCGGCCATGCTGGTTCGTGCCTGTTACCGGCGCAGGGCAGATTGACGGTGAAAGCTGGTCGGCCAAGGAATGCTGGCTGATCGACGGTGATATCGAACTCACCGTCAGCAGCGATACTACAGGGTTCGTCGCGTTCCAGTGATCCGCTGCGGCGTTGGCCTTTAAGGAAAGGTCCGGGAGATTCTGTTGCTCGGCTCTCCCGGAAGCCGCCGTAACCCTTCTGTTGCCCGGTGGGTCCAACCGCGTTCTTTTAGAGTAATCTCAGCCGTGAGGCCTTAATTACGCTG
>JBPPMC010000158.1:0-2046 GCA_051305835.1 Sphingobium sp. | reverse complement strand
AAGGTCGCGTTGCCATTCGGCGTTGCCGGGGTCGGCGTCGGCGAGGCGTTGGGCGATGCCGAGATCCGCGTCGAAAAGCCGTCGCGCCTCGGGAAAATCGCCTTGCGACAGGGCGAGTTCGCCCAGCTGGTTGAACGCGATGGAAAGGTCGCGCTGCGCTTTGGCGTTGCCGGGGTCGGCGTCCGCGAGGCGTTGGGCGATGCGCAGGGAATCGCAGTAGCGGCCTTGCGCCTCGGAAAGGTCGCCTTGGGTCACGGCGAGGCCACCCAGCCTATCGAGTGAGCAGGAGAGGTCGCGTTGCCATTCGGCATTGCGCGAATCGGAATCGGCCAGGCGTTGGCGGATATGGAGGGAATCGTTGAACAATCGCATCGCCTCGCGCAGGTTGCCTTGGGCCTCGGCGAGATCTCCCAGCCTTTCGATCGAGACGGAAAGGTCGCGTTGCCATTCGGCGTTGCCGGGGTCGGCGTCGGCGAGGCGTTGGGCGATGCCGAGATCCGCGTCGAAAAGCCGCTGCGCCTCGGAAACGTTGCCTTGCGACAGGGCGAGGTCGCCGAGCTGATTGAGCGCGACGGAAAGGTTCCGCTGCCATTCAATGTTGTCGGGTTCGGCCTTGGTAAGGCGTTGAGCGATGCTGAAATCTTCGTCGAAAAGCCGTTGCGCCTCGGAGTATCTGCCTTGTGCTGCGGCAAGGCTGGCTTGTCGTGCATACGCAACGCCGAGTCTCCAGAGGTACTCTGCCCGTGCCGGTTCGATTTCAACGAGGCGTTTTGCATCCTCCTCGGCTCTGCGGAACTCGGCGAACGCCATCGCGGTTGTTCCGTGCGTCAACGCGCGATCACCCTGATCGATCTGAAAATCGTTGCGCGCCTCGAGGGCACGCAGCCAGTCAGGTTCCAGTTGCAAGATGTCCTCATACAAGGCGCGGGCATTTTCCGGTTCGCCCTTGCCGGCGTGCAGTTCGGCGGCGGTGAGCAAGGGCCGAAGTTCGTCGCGGTTCTTTTGTTGTTCCATTAACCGGCGCGTCCGCACCGTTTCCAGAATCGAGGTGCGCAACCCCACGGCGTAGGCCAAGGCTTCGTCGACGCCCTCGCTGGCCAAGATGCGCGTCATCTCGTCGAACGCTTCGGTCGCCCGGCTCGTGCCTTCGATCTCCGCGAAGGAACGGGCCAAGTCGTCGATCTTCGAAAGTCGCACTACTTGATCCTGCTCTGCGGCCTCCTTCAGCTTCTTGCGTTGCTGCCATGCGGGTTCAGCCTCGGCGGCCGCCAGCGCCTTCCGATACGTTTGCTCGGCCGATTCCAGCAAATGCGCGCGGATCCTCTCCTTCGTAATCGCTTGCTGCGCGGAAAGAACCACAAGCTTCTCCGTCACCGATCCCCGCCATTCCCGCTCCTCTCTGCGGAGTTCGTCCAATTCGTTCCGCAGTCCATTCAGCTTGACCTGCAATTGATCGCTGCTGGACACCGGATGGTACAGGTGGCCGTCGCTGCGTCGCTGGTTTCGGTACTTCTCCTGCAGTTCGCGGCGTTCCTGCTGGTACCCGGCCGGATCGGGGTGATCCACGTTGCGCGGAAGATCCAACTTGTCGATCGCCGTATCGCGCGGGCAGGCTTCCTCGACCAGGATCAGCCAAGTCTTTTTCGCCTTGGAAAGGGCGTAAAGAAACTCAAACTGGGTGTACGAGACGCGGCCGAACTCCGTTTCGATGGGCGGCTCGGCACCGTAGCCGAAGCCCACGAGTTGGATCAGTCCTTCGCAATTGTCGATCTTGTCGCGCAATACCTGTCGCAGGTCCCCCGGTTCGGTGCCGAAGATTTCCTGGATGATGGGCTTGAAGCCGAGGCGCGAAAGGACCAGCGCCGCGAGATTGCGGCTCGTGCGGAACTCCGGCGACACGGCCGAAACGAAGACGGAGGGCTCGATCAAATGCACACCCGCAACGGTGGGTGAATCGCAGGAATCAGAAGAACATTATCGTGCGTTTCTCTATCGATTGCACCTCCAAAAATGGTTCCTGCGGAGTGGCTCCCTGCGAACGATAAG
>JBPPMC010000152.1:0-8410 GCA_051305835.1 Sphingobium sp. | reverse complement strand
CCGCATGATTAAGACTCCAGAGTAAGCCGACTAAAGACCCTCAAATTTCAACGTCGGTCGTGATCTTTCAGCAGCGCCTCGATTTTGTCGGGCGTATGCCCCGTCAAATCCTTGGCCACTTCGCCACGCAGACGCGATGACACTTCCTTGTGATAATGCTTGCGCATGACGCCGAGCACCTTGGGCGCGGCGACGACTATGAGGTCGCTATATTCGTTACGTAGCGCCCGCGCTTTCAACTCCTCTGCGGCATGCGCGGCGAAGATGTCTTCGGCTTGCTGATGATAGTCGGTCTCCGCCGTGCCCTCCTGACCAGGCGTGGCGCTGGACGGGCGTTGGCCCTGCGCGTCGGTCTTCTGATCCCGATCCGCAGGGTTCGACTGCTCTTCACCATATTCGACGACAAGGTTCGGATACACCGCATCACCTTCGTTGCGGAAGAATAGCATCTTGCGACCATCCGCAACCACCACAAGAGCTTTATGCACCAGTTCCATTCAAGACCCTCCAGTCAGTCACTCGTTAAACAATGCTCCCCTCGAGACGTTGCCAACAGGCGCGTCTCAAACGCTAACCCATGTCAGGCAGCAGCAGTTCCCGGCTCATCCCCGCCCGTCGCGAGCAACGCGCGCCGCCTCCGCATCGGCTGCGGTGGGTGCCTCGCCTTTCCGCTTGCTGGTGGCCGGATCGTAATTGCTGGGGATGGACCCTTGCGACAGGGGATCGCGATCCGGCTCCCGGTCCAGCGTGTCGCGCGGATGCCGCGCACCACCAACGGGTTGATGCTCGGTCGAGATATTGGGACGCGTGGTATGTTCGGATGTCGCATCATTGCGCACGGTAGGGTTAGTGCCGTGGGAGAATGGCTGGGCCGTGGAACTCTCCCGCGCCTTGTCCTCTCGATCAAGTTCTTCATGCAGCTTTTTTGTTGCATGTTCAGTCTTCGCCAAGTCGCCCGCGCTATTCTTGCGGCGGTTGCTTAGCACCGCATAGAGGATCACCGCGCCAAGCAGGATCGGCCCGACCACACTCATCACTGCATACATGCCGTCCATTCCAGCCTCCTTATCAACATGTTGATATCACGGCTTAACCCTCCAACCACAGGATAGGTCCAATAGGTGATCTGCTGACCATAATCGGGCCATTCAAGAAGAAGAACCAGGGTCACATGGATTAAGACAGGGCCGGTTGCTCGCACGCGCTCCGACGAATAATCTCAGCCCATAATAAAAAGGCGATGGAGTTCTGGATGGAATATGCTGAAAGCCGCTGCCGGCGTGACGGACAGCCATCCATGCGCCTGTTATTTAAAGCCCGTTTTCAAGATACGTTCGACTGGGATCTGGCCTATCGCAAGGCTGTGGAAGCGCTCAAGCCGAAGAACCTCCGGCGCTGACGCTACTCCGCAGCGATATAACATTTCTCCGCTGGTGTCCGATCTTCCAAGCCAATTTCGGACTGGAACCAGCGGCAGGTGCGGGCCAGCCCTTCCCGCAGCGGAACGACCGGGTTCCAACCCAGACTTTCCTGCGCGCGCGTAATGTCCGGCCGCCGCCGTCGCGGGTCGTCGACCGGTAGCGGCCGATGGACGATGGCACCCTGCGTACCCACAAGCGCGATCACCTGCTCCGCCAGCTCGCTGACTGTATATTCGTCCGGGTTGCCCAGATTATAGGGCGTGAGCGGGTCCACATCGGCTTCCATCAACGCAATCAGGCCGGCCACCATGTCCGAAACATAGCAGAAGCTGCGCGTCTGCGTGCCGTCGCCATAAATCGTAATGTTTTCGCCGGTCAGCGCCTGGCAGATCAGGTTCGACACCACACGCCCGTCATCGGGGCTCATGTTTGGACCATAGGTGTTGAAGATGCGTGCGACTCGCACATCTGCCCGCCCCCCGCGCGCGAAGTCGAACGCCATCGCTTCGGCGGCGCGCTTGCCTTCGTCGTAACAGGCACGCGGGCCAGTGCAGCTTACCCAGCCGCGATAATCCTCGCGCTGGGGGTGAACCTCGGGGTCGCCATAGACTTCGCTGGTGGAGCTGAGCAGGAAGCGCGCGCCCTTTTCCTCGGCCATCCGCAAGAGCCGGTCACTCCCCACCACATTGGTCAGCATCGTATGCTCCGGGTCCGCCTGATATGAGGGCGGTGAGGCAGCGCAGGCCATGTTGTAGATGCGCGAGATCCCAAGGCTGCGGGCAAACAACTGCACGGGCAGCGGATCGACGATGTCGGCCTCCACGAACACGAACCGGGCATGCTGCTCAAGGTCGAGGAGATTGTCACGTCGCGACGTCAACAAATTGTCGATGCATAGGACGTTATGACCCTGCTCCAGCAGCGCCCGGCACAAGTGCGACCCGATGAAGCCCGCACCACCTGCGACGAGGATATATTCCGATCCAGTGAAAGTCATGTGCGTCCCGTCCTGTTCATTTTAAGCGACTTTCGTCCGCGCAGAGGCGGTAGCAAGCTCAATGGGTCGATGTTGATGCGCGCACAGATGCGCCTCCAGTTCTTCGGCGCGATGCTCTGCACTATGGGCCGCCAGCACGCGCTGCCGCGCAGCCTCGCCTAGTTGCGCGCCGTCCTGCCCCAGAGCCTCGATCACATCTGCGCTGCTCGTCGCGAGGATGATTTCAGCCCCGGGTTGGAACAGGCTGTCCAAGCCTGGCCAGATGTCGGAAATGATCGGCGTTGCGCAGGCTGCGGCTTCGAACAGACGGACGGAGGGCGACCAGCCTGCCGCAATCATGTCCGCCCGCGTCACGTTCAGCGTGTAGCGCGATGCCGAGTAGAAGGCGGCATGTTCGGAGGGCGGCAAGTGGTTGATCCGCTCCACATTGGCGGGCCACTCTATGGCCTCGGGATATTGTGGCCCGGCAACGGCAAAGCGCAAGTCGGGACGCATTCGGGCGGTTTCTAGTAGCAGGCGCTCCAGCGTGGGCTGACGATCCACGCTATATGTGCCAAGATAGCTCAAGTCCCAACGCTTCGGCACACCCAGCGGCCTATAGGCCTGGACATCGACCGAGCAGTAAAGCGGGCGCGCGGCGGGCGAGCCGTAGCGCTCCTCCAGCAATCGCAGGATCGGCCCACCGGTGAAGCTGAAATAAATGTCGTATCCCGGTATCAAGCCGGGCGAGATATAGGCATATTCGCCCGCATTGAGCGCGGCGACCGTAACGGGTGTGTCGATATCGTAAAAAGCGACTGTACCCCGCGCGGTCCGCTGCACATATGCGCCGACCGCAATCCCGTCGGGCACATAGGAACCAACGATGACCGCGTCCGCCTCCGCAATGGCATCGCGCCAAGCGGACAGATCATCCAGATCGTCGTAAAAGGCGAGCCTGCAGTAGTCTGGCTCCTGCAGGTCACGCGCCTGCGCATACCAGGGCACGTTGCGCTCCAGGAACAGGACGTCATGGTTCCGGGCGGCAAAAGCGGCGAGCAAGGCGCGATATGTGGTGGCGTGGCCATTGCCCCAGGAAGACGACAGGCTGAGGCCAAGGACGACCAGCTTCATGCGCGCTCCATCCTCTCTGCCCGCGCCGTGACGGCATGTTCCTTCAGGATCGCGTCAACCTGCGCGCCGCGCAGGGCATAGCTGTGTTCCGCCTTCACCCGTCGCAAAGCGGCCTGCCCGATTGCGTGCGCACGGTCCGGCGTTATCGCCGCAAGATGATCGGCAACGTCCTTCCCGTCGCGCGCTACCAGCACTTCCTCATCCGGGGTCAGGAACATCTCGATCCCCTCCCACGCGTCCGTGATCAGACAGGCGGCGGAGCCTGCCGCCTCGAACACGCGTGTCGCGGGCGAGAAGCCGATATGGGCCATGCTGTCGCGCGCCACGTTGAGAACCGCAAGCGGCGTGGAATTAAAGGCATTGTGCTGAGCGGTGTAGACATGCCCGCGATGGCGCACGTTGCCGGGCATCGACTTGCTTTCCCATCCATTGCCGCCGATCAGGAAGGACCGTTCCGGCAGCAACGCCGCAGCGCGCAGGAAGAACTCCTCCACGCGGACTTCGCGATCGGGAAGGCGATTGCCCAAAAACGCAAGATCGCAGCGAAACTCGGGATCGGGGGGGACCGGAAAATGCGTCGTCGAATCGAGTGCATTATAGACCGGGATGCAATTGCGCGCGCCGAAGCCGCGATACGCGTCGATCACTGGCTGACCGCCGCCATAGGTCAGCACGAGATCAAGATTGGGCAGTGCGCGGCGTACGGCATGGCCCGGATCGCTCCGCATTTCGTCGAGAGTTGCGGCGGCATCCACATCCCAGAAAATGCGTAGCGCGTGGGGCGCGGCGGCGCTTAGCAGCCCTTCGAGCAATTCGTCGTCGAAGACACCGACGCCGCTCGCCTTAACGACCACATCAGCCTGCGCCGCCCCTGCCATAACCTTGCGCAGTGCGTCGACTGTGGCGGGGTACACAACCACCTTTGCCCATTCCGGTGGATCGATATCGCGATGCTGCTGACGATCGAACGCATCTGGCTCGTAGAAGGTGATATCGTGCCCACGCCCGGCCAGCTCCCGCAATATCCCGCGATAGTAAGTGGCTGCGCCATTCCAGTAGGAGGACAACAGGCTTGACCCATAGAAGGCGATCTTCATGCGACATTCCTTTGCAGGGGCGTGGCGGATTCTGCACCGCGCAGTTGCTTGATGATGGCGAGCAGTTCTTCGACGCGGTGCGCGCAGGTGTGGCGGGCGCAGATCGTCTCCAGACCATGCCGAACCAGTTCCTCGCGGAGTGATGCGTCCTGCCGGATAGCGCGCAGATGCCGCGTCATCTCCGCACCATCCTTTGCCATCAGGAAATCCGTGCCGACCCGGAAGAGATGCTCGGTGTCGTCCCAAGGCGCCGACGCCAGCGGAATGCCGCATGCCAGCGCCTCGAACACGCGGATCGTCGGGATACCCGGCAAAATCGTCGTGTAGTAGCTGCGCGGCACATGCACGGTCGCCAGATGCTGCGCGAATATCACCGGCGCACGCGCATTGGGCGCCCATCCGCGATATTGGACGCCATAGCGCGCCAGCGTAGCCAGCGCCGCATCCGTATAGCGCACGCCATGAATATCGAGCGGCAGGTCGGCATCGCGCGC
Organism: Sphingobium sp.; assembly: GCA_051305835.1. Classification (GTDB taxonomy): domain Bacteria; phylum Pseudomonadota; class Alphaproteobacteria; order Sphingomonadales; family Sphingomonadaceae; genus Sphingobium. The sequence goes on along the minus strand of JBPPMC010000152.1, from coordinate 3,288 downwards.
GGGTTGAAAAAGAAAAGTCTCCAGTTCCTGCGTCCGTTCGCCATCACCCCAGTTACCGATCCAGACGAGGCCCGAACGATCCCGCTCCGTTGCAGGCGGATGGAAGTGGCGAATGTCCGCCGCCTCGTGCCACGTCCAGACGCGGTCACCCCATCCCCATTTCCGATATACCTCGCGCAGTGCCTCACCGAAGGCCAGAACGCCGTCATAGCCATCCAGATCGAAGGCATGGATCGCCTCTGGATCGCTGACGGCGCGGTGATGCGTGTCATGGAACAGCAGCGTGAAGCGGCCACCTCGCGCCCGAGCCTCCCCGACCGCCGCAACAAGTGCGGGATCATTCCACTCATGCACGATCACCAAGTCTGCACTGTCCAGACGCGCCAGCGCCTCTCTTGCAGACGAGTATGTCTCGCTATGAAGTTCGGGATATGCTGCCCGGAAAGGCGCAAGTCCTGCGTCCCCGTGATCACGCAGCAGGTTCGACAGGCTCCAGTTGCCGACAGGCTCCAGCGCCAAAACGTCATGACCTAGCGAAGACAATTCCCGTAGGACGCCACGCAGGAAGTGCGCGTTGCCATGGTTCCAGCAGGATTGCAGGGAATGGGTGAAGTAGACGACCTTCATGCCGCCACCTTCGTCTGCGACACGCTGCGATAGATGGCGTCCATTCCGCGCGCCATCGCCTGCGCCGTAAAGTCCTTCGCGCGCTGGCGGGCGCGTTCGCCTGCCGCTTGTCGCTGCGGAATGTCGCCGACCATGGCTTCGGTGGCGCGGGCGAAACCGTCCGCATCATCGGGATCGACGAACGTGGCGACGCCATCCCAAAGCTCGCGGAAAGTCTGTATGTCGGAAAGCACCAGCGCGCATCCTGCTTCCGCCGCCTCCAGCACGGCCAGCCCAAAAGGTTCATAGCGCGCCGCTGATACGAAAACCGGACGGGCTGCTAGGCAGGCGGCGATCTGCTCACCCGTACGCTGCCCGACTGCCTGGAGATGATGGAGGTGAACCGCTTCGCCGTTTGGCCCGGTGGTCGCGCCGATGGCCTTGAACGGAAAGGCCAGCTTTGCCGCTGCCGCATCCAGCACGCGAACGTTCTTCGCATCGTCCCAAAGACGCCCCACGGTGATCGCGCAATCATGCATCGCGAACGGTTTGCCGGTGGGGGCGAGGCGACCATTATGCACCACATGCGGACGATGCTTAAGCCCATAGCGCGCCTGAACGGCCTGAGCGAAGGCGCGGCTGGGGGCCACGACGGCATCAGCGTGCGCCAGCCCTTCAGCCACCAAGGCCGTGCGCCAGCCGAAATCCTTCGGCATCGCGCCGCCCCTCACGGCGTCCCACCATGTCGCGACGCAACTGTGCATCACGCCGACCACGGGCACGCGGAAAGTACCTTTGCCGATAAAAGCGGGGCCATTGATCTGCACTAGATCCGCACGAATCTCCTGAGCCAACCGGCCGAGGGCCGCACGCCCTGCGTGAACCGTCGCTGCGTCACGCGCGAGCCAGTCCACCTCCACAGATAAATGGCGCACTGTCACGCCCGTCACCCGCTCCGCCTCCGCGAACTGTGCATCAGTGGGCGCTGGCCCAAGCACCGCCAACGTTGTCTCGTAGCCAAGCGGTGCCAACGTCGCCGCCAGATCGGTCGCATATTGCCAGACGCCCCCAACGGCATCAGCCGTCATCAGCAGCCGCCCCCCCTTCATGCCTGCACCGCGATAGGCGTGCGTGCTTCGCCATATTCGGCGCGCAACCAGTCGAGCAAGTCCGCGACGCCTTCCTTCCAGCCCTTCGGCTCGCCGGGCGAAACCGCAGCGTCGATCGCGCGCCTATCGGCGACGAAATAACGCTGATCGCCAGCGCGCCAGTCGGAAAAGCGCACGTCGAGCGAGGTTCCCAGCAAATTCTCGACGTGGCCCAGAAGCTGACGCAGGCTGACGGCATTGTTCGGACCACCGCCCAGGTTGAACGCTTGTCCCTGAAGCCGGTCGATATCACGCCACACGCCCATATAGGCCGCCACAGCATCGGAAACGTCGAGGATATCGCGCACTTGATGTCCGTCACCATATAAGGTGATCGGCATGCCCTTCAGCGCCTGGATCAGAAAGTGTGCGACCCAGCCCTGATCCTCCGTCCCCATCTGCCGCTGGCCATAGATACAGCTCATCCGCAAAACGGCAGTCGGCACGTCGAAACTCCGGGCGTAATCCAGCACATATTGGTCCGCGCCACCCTTGGAGCAGCCATAGGGCGTATGAAAATCCAGCGGGCGCGCCTCACCGATGCCGTTTGCCCGAATAGCGTCATCCACCGGCTCATATGCGCCATCGGAGAGCGTCAAGGCCACGTCGCCCAAGTCGCCATATACCTTGTTGGTAGAGGCGAAGATGACTGGCGGCTTCGTGGCGCACTGCCGTGCCGCTTCCAGCACGTTGAAGGTGCCGGTCAGGTTGATGTCGAAGTCTTCCTGCGGTTCGGTCATGCTGGTGGTCACCGCCACCTGCGCCGCCATATGGAACACGGCCTTGGCCTCGCGCACATGGCTCGCAACCAGATCGCGATCGCGCACATCGCCCACGGTCGCCTGTATCCGCCCACGGTGCCGCTCCAGCAGCCAGTCGAGATTGCGCCGAACGCCCGGTCGCCGCAGCGCGTCAAGCACGATCACATCATGCCCCTCCGACACCAGCCGGTCGGCCAGATTGCTGCCGATGAAGCCAGCCCCGCCAGTCACCAGCACCGGGCGCGGATCGGCCGTGCTCATGCGACGAGTCCCCGCGCCTCAAGCTCCGCGCGCGCCTGTTCCACGCGATCGCTTGCAGTCTGCTGCGCGACCCATTCGGCGAGTTCGGCCAAACCTTCGCCAAAATCCGTGTGCGCCTGAAAACCCAGATCGTCGCGCGCCTTTGTCGTGTCGCAGAAGCAATGGCGGATGTCGCCGGTACGGGCCTTGCCCACAATCTCCGGTTCGATGCGGTTCTTGCCCATGGCACGCGCCAGTTCACGCGCGACGTCATTGACGGATCGATCCTGCCCCGACCCGATATTATATGTGCCACCGACGGCCTGCGGCAATTCCAGCGCGTCCGCAAAGGCGCGCGCCACATCACTGACATGCACGAAGTCGCGACGTTGCTCGCCATCTTCGTAGATCATCGGCGCCTGCCCATTCAACAGCCGCGAGGCGAAGATCGCCAGGACGCCGGTATAGGGATTGGACAGCGCTTGCCCCGGCCCATAGACATTGAACAGGCGCAGGCACACGCCCTCCATGCC
>JBPPMC010000113.1:0-3822 GCA_051305835.1 Sphingobium sp. | reverse complement strand
TTTTTCTTCAACCTGTAAAAAAATGGAGCGCCAAAAACAGGCAGAAACAACATAGGCATGTTCCGGCGCAGTTTCAAATAGCGATCGTATCATGTCACGCTCTAACCGACGAACGCCGTAATATATCCGGTACTTCGAAAGCGCAACGCCGTCACCGCGCCATTGCCCTGCGTTCTGGCCCCTGCTAAGCGCCCGCATCACTGCCGTATCGGACGCCGCATGGCTTTTCCGAAGGCGACCACTCAAGGGCAACAAGGACGATATCATGGCGGATCAGGCCGACACTTATGACGCAATGTCCAACGGCGCGGATACCACGCCGCAGATCGGGCTTATCACGCAATATGTGAAGGATCTGTCGTTCGAAAATCCTAATGCGCCTGCCGTCTATCAATGGCAGACCCAGCCCAATATCGACGTGCAGTTCAACATCGGCGCCGATCAGGTTGCCGATGATGTTCATGAAGTCGCGCTCAAGATCGAAGTGAAGGCGACGGCTACGGATGGCACCGCTTTCGCAGTCGAACTCGTCTATGCGGGCCTGTTCGGCATGCGCAACGTGCCGGAGGATCAGATCCAGCCGTTCATGCTGTCGGAAGCGCCGCGCCTGCTCTTTCCGTTCGCGCGTCGTATCCTGTCGGACGCCGTGCGTGATGGCGGCTTCCCGCCGCTGCTGCTCGACCCCATTGATTTCCAGGCGCTGTATCTTCAGCAGGCGCAGGCTGCCGGCCAGTTGACCGACACCCCGCTCGGGAACGCGTGACGCCACTCTGCGGCCCTGAAGCACGGCCATGGGCCTCTTAAGAGCCACCGGCACGATCGGCGGGCTGACATTGGTCAGCCGCGTCCTGGGCATGGTGCGCGACATGCTGGTGGCGCGTTATCTGGGCGCGGGCCTCGCGTCCGATGCCTTCCTGATTGCATGGCGACTGCCCAACCTCTTCCGCGCCTTGTTCGCGGAAGGGGCTTTTGCCGCCGTCTTCGTGCCGATGTTCAATCGCACGATGGCGGAGGGTGACAAGGTTGAGCCGGGTTCGGGCAAGGCGGCGGCGGTCGACTTTGCCGGGCAGATCCTGTCCGTACTGTTCCCCGTCGTCGTCCTGTTCACGCTCCTGATGATGGTGGCCGCTGCGCCCGTCGTCTGGGCGATGACCGGCGGATTTCCTGACGGCGGGCCGGAAAAATTCGACCTCGCCGTCAATCTGACGCGTATCACTTTTCCCTATCTGGCGCTGATCAGTCTGGTGTCGCTGCTCGGCGGCATATTGAACTCGCTCGATCGGTTCTGGGTCAATGCCGCCGCGCCGGTGCTGCTCAATGTCTGCATGATCGGCGCAGTGATCTTCTTTCGGGGCGATACGCCGGTCGAGACTGCCTATACGCAGGCCGTCGCGGTCACCGTCTCGGGCCTTGCGCAACTGTTGTGGCTCATGTGGTCCTGCAAACAGGCTGGCGTCGTGCTGAAACTGCGCAGGCCGCATCTCTCGCCACAAGTGAAGCGCATGCTCGCGCTGATCGGTCCTGCCGCGCTCGGCGCAGGCGCGATCCAGTTCAACCTGCTGATCTCCACATCGCTTGCCGCGCGCTTCCTGCCGCAAGGCGCGGTCAGCTACCTCTATTACGCCGATCGCCTCAATCAATTGCCGCTTGGCCTGATCGGCATTGGGGTGGGCACCGCGATCCTCCCGGCGCTCTCCCGGCAGATCGGGTCGGGCAATGAAGCCGCCGCGTCGCACACGCAGAACCGCGCGCTGGAATTGTCACTGTTCCTGGCGCTGCCCGCCGCCGTCGCGCTCTTCATCTCGGCAACGCCGCTGATCCGTGGCCTGCTCCAGCATGGCGCGTTCACCGCCGCCGACACGATCGGCACCGCTGGCGCACTCTCCGCATTTGCGCTCGGCGTACCGGCCTATGTGCTGATCAAGGTGCTGACGCCGGGCTTCTATGCGCGGCAGGACACCAAGACGCCGGTCCGCGTCGCCATGTTCTCCATGCTGTTCAACCTTGTCGGCAATCTCATCCTCATCTGGCCGCTGGGCCATGTCGGCGTTGCCGTTTCGACGGCGATTGCCGCATGGGTCAATGTGCTAGTCCTCTACTGGCTGCTCCACCGCCGTGATCAGTTACGGATGGATGCCCGCTTCAAGGACAAGGCGTTCCGCATATTGGGCGCCAGCATCGCGATGGGCGTGGCGCTGTGGCTGCTGAACCCTCTGCTTGATCCCTACATGGCGCGCAGCGTTACCGAGCGGGTGACGGCGCTCATCCTGTTGTGCGGCATTGGCGGGCTGGTCTATGGCGTCGCGGCGCTGCTGTTCCGCACCTATGCGCTTTCCGAACTGCGCGCCCTTGTGCGGCGCTCACCCAAGACGAATTGAGACAAGACATGCGCGTTCTTTCCGGCATCCAGCCCACCGGCAATCTGCACCTTGGCAACTATCTCGGCGCGATTCGTAACTGGGTGAAGATGCAGGATGAGATGGACTCAGGGAGCCAGTGCTTCTTCTTTCTCGCCGACATGCACTCCATCACCGTGCATGAGGACCGCGCCCAGCGCATAAAGAATGTGCGGGAAATGGCGGCGGCGCTGATCGCGGCAGGCATCGATCCCGATCGCAGCGTCCTGTTCAATCAGGCGCGGGTGCCTGCCCATGCCGAGCTTGCCTGGTTGCTGAATGGCACGGCGCGGATCGGCTGGCTCAATCGCATGACGCAATTCAAGGACAAGGCTGGCAAGAACCGCGAAGGCGCTTCGGTCGGCCTGTTCGTCTATCCCGTGCTACAGGCCGCCGACGTGTTGCTGTATCAGGCGACGCATGTGCCCGTGGGCGAGGATCAGAAGCAGCATCTGGAGCTGACGCGCGATATCGCCATCAAGTTCAACACGGACTTTGGCGTCGATCTCTTCACGCTGCCCGATCCGATCATCCCCAAGGAAACCGCGCGGATCATGTCGCTGCGCGATGGCAGCGCGAAGATGTCGAAGTCCGACCCATCCGACATGAGCCGCATCAACCTGACTGACGACGACGACACCATCGCAAGCAAGGTGCGCAAGGCCAAGACCGACCCGGAACCTCTGCCCGAGACGGTGGCCGACCTTGCCGGAAGGCCGGAGGCGGCGAACCTCGTCGGCATCTTCGCTGCGATGACGGGTGTGAGTGGCGACGCGGTATGCGCGCAATTTGCGGGCCAAGGCTTCGGCGCGTTCAAACCCGCCCTGGCCGAAGTGCTAGTCGAAACGCTGCGGCCGATCCGCGAGCGGTTCGAAGCCTTGAAGAATGACGATGTCGCGCTCGACGCGCTTCTGCTCAAGGGCGCGGAGAAGGCCAACATCGCTGCCGAACCTACATTGCGCGGTGCCTATGAAGCGATGGGGCTGATGCGCTGAACCGAGCGCCGATTTGCGAAACTCTTTTCGTCGACCAAGCGTTTCTGATCGGCGTTCAATCGCCGTTCAGTTGCGCTTTGCTATCGGAAAGCCCATTTAGAATGACGGGCGCCGGAAAACGGCAGAATCAGGATAAGAGTCATGTCCACATTTCGTAAGATCGGCCTTTTCGCAGCTCCCGTATTGGCGCTGGTCGCCCTGCCCGGCTGCGCCACTAAATTCAATGCCGATGTGGCGCGTTTCCAGCAGCTTCCCGCACCGCAGGGCCAGAGCTTCGCTGTCGTTGCCGATGATCCCCGCCTTGCTGGCGGTCTGGAATTTTCGCAATATGCCGGCCTCGTATCGAGCCGCATGGCGCAATTGGGCTATGTCCCTGCCAGCGATCCCGCCAACGCCAATCTTATCGTCCGCATGCGCTATGACGTCGATCC
>JBPPMC010000101.1:0-21135 GCA_051305835.1 Sphingobium sp. | reverse complement strand
TGGCGCAATCGGATAATTTCGATAGGCAAGGCATCATGCCTGACGCTTCCCCACCCGCCCCCTTCGCCGTCGCCGACGCCACTGCCACCCGCATCGCCGCCCATCCGGGTGTTCAACGTTTCCCCAGCCGGGACTTGACGCTCTTCATCCAGCGCGATTTCCTCTCCGTAGTGCAATGTGCCGAACTGGTGGCGCGGATCGAGACGAACCGGCGCCCTTCCACCATCGCGGACGCCAATGGCGATGGCCATTTCCGCACCAGCGAGACCTGCGACCTGGACCCTACCGACCCCTTCATCGCCAGCATCGATCTGGCCATTGCCGATTACGCAGGAATCCACCCGTCTTATGGCGAACCGCTTCAGGGACAACGCTACGCCACGGGGCAGGAGTTCAAGGCCCACACCGACTATTTCGAGCCGGGCGGCCAGGACTTCGCGCAATATTGCTCAGTCGCGGGCAACCGCACATGGACCTTCATGGCGTATCTCAACGAACCGGAAGCCGGTGGCGCAACCCGCTTCATGAAGGTCGGCAAGACAATCCAGCCCGAGACCGGCAAGCTGACCGCATGGGACAATCGCCTGCCCAACGGAGCGCTGAACCCCGCCACCATCCATCACGGGATGAAGGTCCGCAGCGGCGTCAAATATGTCATCACCAAATGGTATCGCGAACGGCCCTGGGGCTGATAACCCATCCGCACGAAAAAGGCCGGAGACACAGCAATGTCCCCGGCCTTTTCTACACATTCTAAGTAATCAGAACTTCGCGGCCAACTCCACGCCATAAGTGCGCGGCGCATTGAAATTCGCGTAATCGCCCAGTTGGTTGCGGTTGGCATCCGACCGGCGATAGATATGCGATTCGTTGAACAGGTTGCGCGCCCAAACGGAAACCGTGACCTTCTGCCCGGCGTCGCTCATCTTGATGTCAGCAAGCGAAATGCGGCCATTGGCGATGAAACTCGGATCGGCTTTCACGTCCTCATTGTCGAACGTATGGGCTGACGAGGAGTAATTGCCGTCCAGATGGAAGCGCAGCGTCGTGTCGCCGCCGCCAACCGGCAGCGCATAGTCAATCGCGCCCGAAGCGGCATTGCGCGGCGTGTAGACGATGAACACATTCTGGAAGACCTGCCCCGTATTCGCAGGATTGATCTGCTGGTTCAGCTGTTCCTGCACTGTGTTCCGCGCTGGCGGGACTTTGGTATAAGTATAGGCATAGGACGCCGTCAGCGTGAGGTTATCGACTGGCTGGATGGTCAAGTCCGCCTCGACGCCCCGGATCTTGGTCGTGCCTTCCGCATTCACTGTCTCCAGGGTGTTGCGGATGGTGCCGTCCGGCTGCGGCACGAAGAAGTTGAAGTCGACCTGGCTGTCCTTGCGATCCATAATATAGGCCGCGACGTTCAATCGCACGCTGTTGTTCAGGAACTCGGTCTTCGCGCCGACTTCGTAGGACTTCACCGATTCCGGCCCGAACGAGCGGTAGTTGAGCGAGCGTGAGCTTGCACCCCCAGCGCGATAGCCCGTCGCATATTTGGCATAGAGATGCGCGTCAGGCGTCGCGTCCCACGCCAGCGTCACCATCGGATCGAAGCGATTGTTCTTCTCGTCGAAAGTGAAGTTGGTCGCCGCGCCGTTCACCGTGAACAGCAGGCCGTTCTTCTCGTCCCGCGTATAGCGGCCGCCCGCTGTCAGGTGGACGGTGTCCATACCTTCGGGCGTATAGGTCGCCTGACCATAGGCTGCATAGCTCTTGGAATAAGCGATGCTGGCGCGTGCCACGGTGGCCGAGGAGAAAGCGGCAATGTTGTTGATCGTGTAACCCGTGCCGTCGGCATTCCATGTGTTGCTGTTCGGCGTCCGCGCCGCGTCGTTGGCGCGCTCATTGAAGTAATAGAGGCCCAGAACATAGTCGATCGACGACAGCTTGCCGACCAGTTGCAACTCCTGGCTGAACTGGCGCTGGTCGAGGTTCGACAGACTGTAGCGGCTGAATGCGGTGCCGGGCAGGAAGGCTGGTGTGCGATGTGCGCCGCCCGAATTGTCCCACTGCTCGTCGCTCACGGTGCGCCATGCGGTAATGGAGCGCAGTTCCGCGTCAGGCGCAAACTCCCACTTCAGATTGGCGAGGAAGCCCATGGTCTTGTCGATGCTCGGCTGCTGCGGGACGCCGACATCACCCTTCGAGCTGCGATCGGGCTGAACCTGCACGACCGACGGCAACGGCGCGATCATCCCGGCGGGCAGCCTGTTCCGATTGGCCGCAATCTGCGCCAGCGTGGCGACAGGCAAGTTGTTGGGATTATAATTGATCAGCTGGCTGTAGAACGGCGTGTTCTCGTCACGGCTCTTGTCGAACGCGAAGTCGGCGGTAAAATTCGGCGCAGGCGTCCAGCGTGCGGCAACCCGGCCACCATTGCGATGATACTGATTGAAGCCCGCCTGACCAGGCAGCGGGTTGCTCGTGGTCGGATCCTGATGCTGGATCACGCCATCCACCTTGATCGCGATGTTGTGATATTCCGGCAAGTCGAGATGCACCGAGCCGGTATAGCTGCCGTAATTGCCGAAGCCCGCCGCGATCCGCCCGCCGAATTCGCCGCTAGGCGCCTTGGTGACGAGGCTCAGCGCACCGCCCTCCGTATTGCGACCGAACAGCGTGCCCTGCGGGCCTTTCAGCACTTCGACGCGCTCGATATCGAACAGCCCGGCGTTCAGGCCATGCTGCCGACCAAGATATACGCCATCGATATAGATGCCGACGCCCTGCTCGCGTGCAGGCTGGTTGGCGTCGAGCGGAACGATGCCGCGAATACCGATGGTGAGCGCAGACTGGCGCGCTTCGAAGGTCGCGACACGCAGGCTAGGCACCGCGCCATCGGCGAGGTCCATAACGCTCTGCACATGACGATCGGCCAGCGCCTGCGTGCTCAGCACGTTCATGGAAATCGGCGTCTGCTGCAAATCGGTCTCGCGCTTGGTGGCGGTGACGACGATCGCGTCCAGACCTGCGCCTGCGTCTGCGCTCACATCGACGGGCGCGGCAACCTCGGCTGCTGCGGGCGCAACTGCATCGGCAGGATCGCTAGCGGCAAGTGCAGGCGACGTTACGCAGGCCATGATCGCGCCGCCCAGAAGCAGCTGCTGGCGCAGAGTAAGACGATGGTACATTCTGATGATCCCTTTACGTGGCAAGTCCCGAATTTCAGGAGCGCCGTGGGGACCATCGACTACGAATCGATGCAGCCCCCCGCCGCTCTTGAGGGGGCGACTAGGGGGCGGACATGACAGCTTGATTGTATTTGGAAGTCGCTTCCGCGACACTTTGGTGACGGTTTCGTGACTATCGTGACGGATGCGTGACAGCCACCGGGCTTAAGCCCGCAATCCGCGGACTATAGCGCGTCGTCATCCAATACGCGGCGGCTGACGAACAAACCGTCCATTTCGACAAGCCGGGGGAAATGCCCCTTATTGTTCGCAAAGAATGCGCTTGGGACGAAGCCGTGGGCATCCATCAGGTCGATCATCGCGCGGTACCCGGCCCCGCCCTGATACAGCGGACGCACCGCTAGCTCGGTCTGTATGCCGACCATGCTCTCCAGCGCCGTACCCGCGCCCTCGCACACCAGCGCGTCATGCCCCTGCGTATCCATCTTGAGCAGCGTGCTGCCAAAGCCATGCTGCGCTTGCAATTCCGGATAGAGGCTGTCCAGCCGTCGGCATTGCACGTCCACTATCAGATCGACGCGGTTCCGCTCATGAAAGATCGGGTCCATCTTCTCTGCGGGCGTCTCCAGCGAACTGAACTGGTCGGCGGCCATCACGTTGAACTGAGCCGTACCCTCCGCATTGGACAGCGCGACGTTGAAGACGTGCCAGCGCGGATCGCCCGCGGCATTGCGTTCCAGCGCCAGAAACACCTGCGGGTTAGGCTCAAAGGAGAGGATCGTACCTTTGAACCCCACGTCGCGGCGCAGCATCTTCGCATGCTGCCCGGCATTCGCGCCGACGTCGATGATGCAGTCGATATCGAACGCCGCGACGAAGCGGCGCAGTTGCAGCACTTCGGCATATTCATGCACACGCCCCCGAAAGGACAGACGCAGCGCCAGCCACCGGTCACGCAATTCACGTTTGACGCGCGGACTCATGCGCTTGCCGCCGCACGGCGCGCCGCTATCGCCTGCCGGTAAACATCCACCGTCAAAGATCCTGCCTCATTCCCGTCGCCCCTGCGCTGCTCCAGTGCCGCAGCGCGCGCGCCCATGTCGCGCCTGATGGCAGCGCTCTCGACTAGCGGCAAGAGGCTCTGCGCCAATGCGGGCACATCGTCGCACGGCACCAGCACGACCGGCGCATCCCCCTCCGCCGTCCTCGGCAGCGCGCCGAACAGACCGGTCTCCGTGCAGATCGTCGCCTTCCCATGATGCAGCGTCGAAAGAAACGCACCACTGGAATCGATATGCCGATACGGAAAGGCGAGGATATCCGCACTTTCGATCCACGCCGTCAATTGCGGTTCCTCCAGAAAACCGAAGTCCGTGCGCAGGAAGTCACCGAACCCAGCACCCTCGATACTGGCAAGCATCGGCGCGACATCCATGAACGGCTTGCCCGCAATCGCCAACTCGAACCGCACGCCCTCCCGCCACAGCGCAAGACAAGCGTCGACCAGCACGTCCAGCCCCTTATAAGGTCGTATCGTCCCGAAAAACAGCACGCGTGGCAGCGCCGCTGTCGGCACAACGGCCCGACTGGCCTGCGTCGATGGCGCAAGGCGCATCGGCGGATGCGGCACGATCGCGATCCGGTCCAGCGCCACGCCTGCTTCCACCAGCGCGTCCCGCGTCGTTTGCCCGTGCACGATCAGCCGGTCGAACTGGCCCAGCAGCGCCGCATATCCACTGCCCTGCACCTTCGCATCGCCATGATAGGCGCTCGCATTATGGACCGTATGAACCAACGCCGCACCCGACCGCCGCAACCGGCGCAGGATATGCCGATCCGCAGGCGCGAAAGGCAGCCACTGATAATGCACCACCTCCGCGCGCGGCTTTGGCCCCACCAGACAATCGGCCAGATACTCGCCAGCCTTGATTCCCCGGAACAGCGCGCCCTCCCCAATCACGGGACGAAGCGCCTCGCCCACCCGAAAGTACCGGTGCGCATAGGCATATCCCTGCGGCACGATCGCGTCCGTCCGCCGCAACGGGCGTCCCAGCAACGTCACATCATGCCCTTGGCGCCCGATCGCCGCGCACAGGCTGTCGTCATAGCGCCCCGTGAAGAGCGACGGGTCCACCATAGCCACTTTCATCGTGCCGACGCAGACGCTAGACGCCGCAGCGCAAACGCATGCAGCACGCCCGTCCCCAGATAAGTCAGGACCACCAGCAACGGAAAAACCTGCATGAAAGGCAGGGCCGGGCCGGCAAACAGCGCGGCCAGGGGAACGCACAGCAGCGACCCAAACAGAAACGGCAGTGACTGCCGCAACAACAGCCGAAAGCGGCCCAGCGCCGACTGCACATACACCGACACACAGGTTATCCCGAGGCCGAAAAGCAACAGCGACAGCAACGCCAGTTCCGCATGCGAAATGACGAGCTTCCCGTCAAACAGTTCGTGAACGATCTCCGGTCCCGCCAGCAAAAGCCCGCCACCGATACCTACGGCCATCACGCTCGCGACACCTACGGCGCGAACGATCAACTGACGAAATCGCACCGTGTCGCCGCGATACCAGGCAGCTGTAATACGCGGCAAAGCAGCCTCGATCATCGCACGGACAAGGCTGCTCAACGCCCGGCTCATCTTGAAGAACAAATCGAACAGCAATAACGGCCGGGCATCCCGCGTCGCCAGCGCAATCAGGAAATAAGGCGCATTATATGCTATGACTTCCGACAATGTCAGCGCCGCCGACGCCCCGAAGTCGCCAAGATAATGCCGCCGAACATGCCTGCCCCCAGCGCGCAGCGCCAGCAGATGCGCGACCTTCAACGATAAGCGCTCCCGCAACAACAGGAACGCAATGCCGATCACCGCCGCTGTCAGCAATAGTTGCAGCAGCACCGACAGCGTCAGGTCCATGCCCCGCAACGCCGCACCAAGCAGTGCGATCAAGCCGAACCGCCGGGCAATATCCAGCGCCTCCCACAGCATATTGCAATCCACTGCAGCCAGCACGCGCTTGGCCAGCGTCACGAACAGGTTGAGACACGCCGTCAGGAAAAACAGCACGAACAGCCACGGATAGTCCGTCGCGATCAAGCCCGTCAAGATCGCCGCAATCATCACGCCCGTCGCCACCAGCATCAATCCGCCCAGCAGCGCGATCAGGACGCCCAGTTCCTCGGGCCGGAAATCGCTCGTCTCCCCCTCGCCCCGCGCGCTTAGCCAATGTCGCCGAAGCCGGTTATAGGCAATACTGGTCAACCCGAGTTCCGCGGACACAGTAAAGTTTCCAAAGGCCACCAGCAGCAGGAACGCTCGGAACTCATGCAGCGGAAGCAGCCGCACGAACACATAAGTGACCGCGAAACCCCACAGCATCCCAAGCCCGACATTGGCAAGCTTCACCAGCGCAAGCAGCCGCACCGAATTCTCGAACCGGGCGACAAGGGACACAGGCTTGGCGGGCAGACCGGGTTGCGCCAACTCAGTAGGCTTTATCATGCACCAGCACGCGCAACGTCGCGAGCACGATCCGTATGTCGCGCCACACCGACCAATTTGTCACATATTCCAGGTCCGACTGCAGCCGGTCGATCAGATCCTGATGCGCGTTGGTCGCGCCGCGATGGCCGCGCACCTGCGCCAGTCCCGTGATACCGGGCTTGATGCAGTGCCGCTCCCAATAGCGATCATCGACTTCCCAATACAGCTTGTCCGCCGCCCTTGCCGCCGCCGCGTGGGGCCGCGGCCCGACGATGCTCATGTCGCCCTTCAGGACATTCAGTATCTGCGGCAATTCGTCCAAACTCGTCCGGCGCAGGAAGCTCCCGATCTTCGTCACACGCGGATCGCTGCGCTGCGTCAGTTGCGCCGCCGCATGATCGGTCATGTCGTTGCGCATCGTACGGAATTTGTAGATCGAGAATAGCCGCGCATCACGGCCGAGCCGCTGCTGACGGAACAGGACCGGACCGGGACTGGTCAACTTCACGGCCATCGCCACCAGCAGCAGCACCGGGGACAATGCCAAGGTAGCAGCCCCCGCCACGACGATGTCGAACAACCGCTTGATGATCCGATCCCGATACAGCAGCGGCCCGCCGGCCACGACCAGCGTCGGATGCCGGTCATACTCATCCAGCTTGGCCGGCGCGAACCGCATCAATTCGGGCACCAGAATCTCGCCCCGCGCCTCCAGTGATTTCAACGCGATCGACCAATCATTGATCCGCTCGCTCGTGCAGGCGACGATCACCCGCTCCACATGGCCCACCGCCGCCGCAAGCCTGGCGGCCATCTCCGCATCGTGCCGCACCGGGTCGATCCCCAGCGTGGCGGCATCCAGCAACGTCGTGTTCGGCGGTGGATCGAATGCAACGCCGTCGGTGATGACGACAGCCACCGCAGGCATCTCGCCAATCAGCCGGGGGACCATGCGCGCCAGCAAAGGCCGCAGCAGCATCAACCCGCTTAGCCCCAGCCCCACACCCACCGCAAAGGTCAAACGCGAAAGCTGTTCGGCAATCTTCCCAAAATACACGATGACCAGCATCAGCATCACGGCCTGCACGAACGCCCAGCATGCCCGCATCGCCGTCGCCCGCACGTCGTCCAGACTGCGGACGCCATAGACTCCCGCCTGCACGGCCAGCAGAACATAGACGGGCGCGATCATCGCGAACATGACAAGGCCGTGCGGCTTGGCAGGCTCCCCAACCAACCGCCCGATCACGATCAGATTGGCCAGGGCAAATGCCGCGAACAACACTGCACCATCCGCCGCCATGCTCAGCAGATACAACCGCATCCGCACCGCCGACAGGCTGGGGCCGCTCTTCACTCTCAACATTTGATGTGCAGGCGCGTTCACCTGGGCTTCCCTAGAATACGGCGGAACGGCATTTCCGTTTGCGCGCTTCTATCACTATCGCGGGCAGATCGAAATAGCGGCTGACCCGCATATCCCCACCATGTGCAAGCGGATCAATCTGATACTTTACTTGTTGGCGACTGCCCGGCAGAAGCCCGGAATGAAGCGGAACGTTTCTTCTCTCCTGGCCGCGCCATGGCACCTCCTTCAGCTTGCGACCGGGGCGAAGTCGTTCAAGGACAATCCCTTGATCGGCTCTAAGCGGCTCAATCGCTGGGGGCTGCACGTGCGACGCATGCAGTTCGCGCATGACATTGCGGCATCACGCAGGCGGCGTCTCGCCCATCTCATCCCTGCCGAAGACCGCATCCAGTTCGAGGCGCAGGGCTATGTCGCAGTGCCCAACTTCCTCGGCCCGGCCCAATTCGCCGCGCTACGCGACCACTTGCTGAACCGCCCCGCCCCAGCCCGCGAGATGCTGCAAGGCGATACTATCACCCGCCGTATCGCCATTGACGAGGCCATGTTGCGCGACGTGCCCGCGCTTGGGCAACTTCTCAAATTGCCCCGCTGGCGCGGCCTCATGCGCTATGTGGCGAGTTACGACAGCGAGCCGCTCTATTACATCCAGACTATCCTGTCGCACCGCGCCGACGCGCCACCCGACCCGCAGGAGAATCTGCATGCCGACACTTTCCATCCTACGATGAAGGCCTGGTTCTTCCTCACGGACGTTGCCGAAGACGAAGGGCCATTCACTTATGTCCCCGGATCACACCGACCCACGGCGGAGCGGATGGCATGGGAAAAAGCGCGCAGCATCGCCGCACCGGAAGGCGTCGATCATCTCTCCTCGCGCGGTTCCATGCGGATCGATGAGCATGAACTGCCAGAGCTGGGCTTACCTGCGCCGGTGCGGCTGGCGGTAAAGGCGAACACGCTCGTCGTCGCCGACACCTGCGGCTTTCATGCCCGTGGTCCCTCCGTCCGGCCCACGACGCGCATAGAGATCTGGGCCTATGGCCGTCGCAATCCATTTCTGCCGTGGACCGGTTTCGACCTGCTTTCCGCGCCTGGCGTCGCCAACAAACGCATAAATATCATGTGGAGATTACGCGACCGGTTTTCGCGCTGGATCGGTCAGCCATGGCATGATGTGGGTGCGAAACGGCCCGGCGATATCTAGTATCGTCAGGCCAGCAACAATATGGAAATATATCGTTTTCCGCTAAGCTTTCACGATTTTTTAGACTTGTGCAGCGCAAGATGAGGGTTGCAATCGACTTACCTTCAATTACAGAAGCGTCCACGAACGGGACAAAGAACAGTAATATAGTGTCAATCAGGGATACCCGCGTATGACCACCTACACTGGCCTCTCACCGATTGAGAGCGGTCGACGCGTGATCGAGCAGGAAGCTCTTGGCCTCTCTGCCCTGACGACCATCATCGACGAAAAATTTGCAGCGGCTGTCAGGATCATTACGGCGACCACTGGCCGGGTTATCGTCACAGGCATCGGCAAGTCGGGGCACATCGCGCGAAAGATTGCAGCGACCCTCGCCGCAACCGGATCGCCAGCCTTCTTCGTCCACCCTGCCGAAGCGGCGCATGGCGATCTGGGCATGGTCATGCCGACCGACAGCCTGCTCGTGCTGTCGAACTCCGGCGCGACCGTGGAACTACGCGCCATCATCGCCCATGCGCGGCAGGCGGGCATCCCCATCATATCGATCGCGTCCAAATTGGACTCGCCCATCGCCCGGCAGTCCAATGTCGCGCTGACGCTCCCGCGCGTGGCGGAGGCTTGCCCGGCCAGGATCGCGCCCACAACGTCCACCACCATGATGCTGGCGCTGGGCGATGCGCTCGCCATTGCCGCCATGGAAGTGCGCGGCATTTCGCGCAAGGATCTGATGCGGCTGCATCCGGGTGGCAATATCGGCTGGAAGCTGCTCCCGGTCGACAGCCTCTTGCGCGAAGACGAATCGCTGCCACTGGTTCGCCCCAACACCGGCATGCGCGATGTCGTGCTGGAGATGACCTCGACTGGCAAAGGTGCCGCCGGGGTCGTGGATGACGACGGTCACCTGATCGGCATCATTACAGACGGCGATCTGCGACGTTCCTTCGATCAGATGCTGATCGCGACCGCAGGCGACGTCATGACTCGCAACCCCATCACCGTACCCAGCGGCACCGCGATCGAGGACGCCCTCACCCTGCTGTCCGAAGCCGCGATCACCGTGGTGTTCGTGATGAGCAGTCGGAACCCGCGCCAGCCCATCGGCCTGCTCCACATTCACAATATGGCGATCGGCATCTGATCCGATTTCGCGGATCGGAGCAACAGCCATGACCACAGCGATCGTCATTCCGGCGCGCTATGCGTCGTCCCGTTTCCCGGCCAAGCCGCTGTCGTTGCTGAAGGGCGCAACCGGCATAGCCAAGCCCCTCATCCAGCGCAGCATCGAGGCCGTTCGCACAGTTCCCGACGTAGCGCACCTCTTCGTCGCCACCGACGACGACCGCATTGCCGACGCCGCCCGCGCCTGCGACGCACAGGTGGCAATGACGCCCCCCGAATGCGCCAATGGCACGGAGCGCGTAGCCGCCGCCCTGCCCGCGCTGCCCGATGACGTCGATGTCATCATCAATTTTCAGGGCGACGCGCTTCTGACACCACCGGATCTCGTCTGCGCCTTGGTCCGGCATATGCAGGCGAACCCGGCCTGTCAGGTCGCGACCGTAGCCGTGCGCTGCTCGCCCTCCGCCTATGCGCATCTCGTCGCCGATCAGGCGCAGGGTCGCGTCGGAGGCACCACCGCGATCTGCGGCGCAGACGGCAACGCGCTCTACTTCTCGAAGCGCGTCCTTCCCCACATCGCCCCCGGCAGTCCGCTGGAGGCGGCCCCGCCCGTCCTTCTGCACCTCGGTCTCTACGCCTACCGCCGCGAAGCACTGACGCGCTACGCCGCGCTCCCCGCGACCGACCTGGAGAATATCGAGGGCCTGGAACAGCTTCGCTTCCTATATTACGGCCTGCCCGTGGCGGTCCTCACTGCCGATCCCCCGGCATGGGACGCCATCGAACTCAACAACCCTTCAGATACGGCGCCTATCGAGGCTATCCTGACGGCGCGCGGGATAGTATAGGGACCACCATGCAGATTGCCGGAAACCTGATTGGCGGCGACGCGCCGCTGTTCGTCATAGCTGGCCCTTGCGTCATCGAATCCGAAACGCTGGTGCTCTCCGTAGCGGAAACGCTCAAGGGCATATCCGAGCGGCTCGGCCTGTTCCTGGTCTTCAAGAGCAGCTTCGACAAGGCCAACCGCTCCTCCGGCGCCACCTTCCGCGGGCCGGGCATGGACGAAGGCCTGCGCATCCTCGAAAAAGTCCGCGCCGAAACGGGCCTGCCAGTGCTGACCGACATCCACACGCCGGAACAGGCGCGCGCCGCCGCCGATGCCGTGGACATGCTCCAGACTCCCGCCTTCCTCGCGCGGCAGACGGACCTGATCGAAGCCGCAGCCTCCACCGGCATCCCGGTCAACATCAAGAAGGCGCAATTCATGGCGCCCGCCGACATGACGCAAGTCGTAGCGAAGGCGCGCTACGCCGCTACTCGCGCGGGCGTTGACCCGGACTGCGTTTCGGTGTGCGAGCGCGGCACCAGCTTTGGTTACAACAACCTCGTCGTCGACATGCGTGGCCTCGCGACGATGGCGGAAACTGGCTGCCCTGTCGTGTTCGATGCCACCCATTCCGTGCAGCGCCCTGGAGGCCTCGGCGACCGGTCCGGCGGAGACCGTCAGTTCGTGCCGCTGCTCGCTCGCGCCGCCGTTGCGGCAGGCATCAACGGCCTGTTCATGGAAACCCATCCCGATCCCGAAAACGCCCTGTCAGATGGCCCCAATGCCTGGCCGCTGGATAAGGCCGAAGCGCTGCTCGGTGACCTGATCGCCCTGTCGCGGGTTCCGCGCTCGGTCGGCTGAGCCATGCGCTCCTTGCCTTACAGGAACGGCAACCGATGACGCCGTTCCTGCGCATACCGCCATTCCCCGGTAGCAAGCCCGCACCGCTTGGCAAACCCGGCGCCTCGGCCGAAAACCCCGAAGCAATCCTGACCCAATTACGGCAGTTGAAGGTCGGCGGCAGTTTCTGGGCCAGCCGCCCTACCATCGAAGCCGGAACGACGATCGCATGCCCATGGGACAGGGAAAGCGCCCGCCTCATGGCGGAACGCGCCACCACGCATCCGGGGCCGCTCCTGTTCTGGATCACCGACGAAAAGATCGGCTCCGTTTCCTTCCCAACTCTACGCGGCCCGGCAGACCCATGGCACATCGTCGAACAAGCGCAGTGCCTATGGGGCCGTCCCGATGACGAACGCATCCTGATCGCCCGCATCGCAGGCTCCGCAGTCGAAGTGATGCACGGCGCTTTACCCGCCGTCGCGGATCAGGTGCGAGACGCCCTCCTGACGCTTTCCTACGTTGATCCCTTCACCGACACCCCCACCACCGCCACGCGCACGATCGACCTGCTTGCCTATTGGCGCGACCTGATCGATGCAAACCGCCCGATCGCCGCCGCCGCAGGAATGGCATTCTGGAAACGCGAGACCGTCGAACCCTTGTTATGGGGCGGCGGCGAACCTGTCCGCCACATCAGCACGATCCGCGCGCTGGAAGCCCTACCCGCCGATGCCGCGATCGCCGTTTGGAAAGCCAAAACGCCCCCCGAACTTCTCGCCGCCATCGAAGCCCGCGCAGAAAACAATCCCGCGCTGCTTCATGAAGTCGAGGACGGCTTCATCCGATCGATCGGCCTCGGCGCGGATTGCGTGCCGCCGCTCTCCATCACGGTGGACTCTATCGGCGTCCATTTCGATCCAGCCAAAGAAAGCGGACTGGAACGCCTGTTGAACGAGGGCGATTTCACGCCCGACCTGTGCGCCCGCGCCGAAGCCATCCGCACGCTCATCATCGACTCCGGCCTCTCAAAATACGGTGTTGGCGGCCAAACCATGAACCGCCCCGGCGGCGACCGGCGGCATATATTGGTGACGGGACAAGTCGAAGACGACCGCTCCGTCCTCGCGGCGCGGGGCGACGTGCGCGGCAATCTGGACCTGCTCCGTCGCGCCCGCGCCGCCGAGCCGGACGCCTACATCATCTACCGCCCGCACCCGGACGTCGATGCCGGTCATCGCGTTGGGCACATTCCCGACGAGACCGCGCTATCCATTGCCGACGCCATCGACCGGGGCACTGCGATCTCGACTCTGCTCGACATGGTCGATGGCGTCCATGTCCTCTCCTCGCTCGCAGGTTTCGAGGCCTTGTTGCGGGGCAAGGATGTAACGACCCACGGCCTGCCATTCTATGCGGGCTGGGGTTTGACCCGTGACCTTGCTGCAACACCTTCGCGGCGCAAAAGACGCTTGGACATCAATGCTCTGGCAACTGGCGTGCTGCTGCTCTATCCTCGCTACCTGGACCCGGTAACCGCGCTGCCCTGCCCACCAGAACTATTGGTGCAGAGGCTGATCGCGGGTGTCAGGAAGGAGAGCCGTTTTATCGTGCCGCTGCGAAAGCTTCAGGGAAAAGTGAATCGCTGGCGATTCCGGGCAGGCTCAATTGAAGAAGTTTGATCTGCATTCCGAGCCAGCCAGAACAGCGCTACAGCGCATAACGGCGGAGCCACGACTGCGCGCCGTCGCCAATGACGCTGCGGGCGAAATCGCGCGTCCACCAATATCTCTCGAAGGCCGCGTTTTCGGTATGTTGCAGGGGCCACCTGGCCCGTTTTTCTGGCTGCTCGGGCAACGGATGCGGGAGTTGGGCGCGACGGTCCACCGCATCAACTTCAATGGCGGCGATTGCATTGACTGGCCCGGCGAAGGCGCCATCGACTATCGCGGAACGCCGACCAGCTGGCCGCGCTTCATCGACCATTTCCTGCGAGATAATGGCATTACGGACCTGATGCTGTTCGGCGATTGCCGCCCGCTGCATCGCGCCGCGCACGGCATGGCCAAGCTGCGCAACATCAACATCCATGTGTTCGAGGAAGGCTATATCCGGCCCGACTGGGTGACGATGGAGTTGGACGGCGTGAATGGCCATTCCACTCTGCCACGCGATCCGCAATGGTTCATGGAGCAGGCCAAGTCCCTGCCCCCCGCCCCTAAACTCCCGCCGATCACCGCCAGCTTCGACCGCCGCGTGCGGGACAGCTATCGCTATTTCCATCACGTCGTTACAAAATTCTGGCGCTTCCCCCATTATCGATCGCACCGCCCCGGATCGGTGCTGATCGAAGGCGTTCGCTGGGGATGGAAGCTGGTCGTCACCAATCGGCTGACGGAACGGCGCACCGAAAAGGCACTCGCCCGCGTCGCTGGCCGCAAATATTTCCTGTTCCCGCTGCAACTCACGTCGGATTATCAGATCCGCGAACACAGCCCGTTCCCGGATATGGCCAGCGCCGTCTACTACGTGCTGGACAGCTTCCAGCGCAACGCGCCGAGCGACGCGATGCTGCTGGTGAAGGAACACCCACTCGACGCAGGCACGATGGTCTGGTCCCGGTTCATCGCGCACGAAGCGAAAGAGCGCGGCCTGTCCGATCGCGTAGTGCATCTGGCAGGCGGCGATCTGGCCGCACTCGCGCAAAAATCCTCCGGCATGGTTACGGTAAACAGCACATCGGGCACCTTCGCGCTGGCGGCGGGCGTTCCGGTCAAGGTGCTGGGCGACGCGATCTACAATGTACCGGGCGTCACGGATCAGGCTCTGCTGGATCAGTTCTGGGCGTCCCCTGCCTCGCCCGATCCACGGGCGTGGAAAGCCTTCCGGAGAGTATTGGAACAGCGCTGCCTCGTACGTGGCGGCTTCGCCAGCGAGTCCGCCGTCGAAACGCTGATGAATTCCGTTGTCCAGAGGCTATAGCATTTCATGCATGCGTTTGGACATGCTACGTCGCTTGCCGCCAGCCCTATGTATCGGTAAAGGCTCGACCAACATTTATTTTGGTTGATTACGTGACGTCACAACGAGACCTACTACTGGATGTGCGCCGACTCATCTGGCGCATCTGGGTAGGCGGTATGCCCACGGGGGTGGATCATGTCTGCCTCGCCTATCTTCAGCACTATGCGCCGCATGCGCAGGCTGTCGTGGAGCGTGGTCGCGTGCGTCGCGTCCTCTCACCCGTACAGTCAGATCGGCTCTTTTCCATCCTCCGCTTTGGCATGGAGGGGTTCAAGCGCAATATATCCATGCTGGGCATCCGCGCCGCACTCTCCAATTTTGGCGGAGGGCAGCGCGGCATGGGCCGCCCCTATCTCAATGTCGGCCATACGGGGCTTGAACAAACGTCCAGCATCGCCACGCTCGACGTCAAGCCCATCTACCTGCTGCATGACCTCATCCCCATCACGCACCCCGAATATTGCCGCGCGGGCGAGGATCTGCGCCATGCCGAGCGTGTCCGTAGCGTTCTCCATCGAGGGCGCGGCGTCATCGCCAATTCCGATGACACGGTAACCGCACTCCGCACCTTCGCCCATTCGGAGGGACGAGAAGCGCCGCCCGCATTGACGGCCTATCTCGGCACCCGCCTGATCGTGGAGCCGCGCGACAATAGCAATCCCCTTGATCGCCCCTATTTCGTGATGCTGGGGACCATCGAAGGCCGCAAGAACCACCTGATGATTCTCAACATCTGGCGCGATCTCGTCGCGAGCATGGGCGACAAGGCGCCCATGCTGGTCATCATCGGCAAGCGCGGATGGGAATGTGAGCAGGCCGTCGACCTGCTGGAGCGATGCCAGCAACTTAAAGGCCACGTACTCGAACTCTCGCACTGCCCGGACGACGAGGTTGCACGCTATTTCCGCTACGCCCGCGCCCTGCTGTTCCCCTCGTTCGTGGAGGGCTATGGCATGCCACTGATCGAGGCGATCGCATCGGGGCTTCCGGTGATCGCCAGCGACATCGGTGTGTTCCGCGAACTGGCCAGCGATATCCCGGAATATTTCAGCCCCATCGACGGGATCGGCTGGCGCAAGGCTATCGAAGCCTATCTTCCATCTGACAGCCAGCCGCGCGCAAGCCAGCTAGTCCGCATGAAAGGCTTTCACGCCCCCAGTTGGGAAGAGCATTTCGCCAAGGTAGATGCCTGGCTACCGTCGATAAAATAGCTTAGCCGACCGGCTCCAGCCCATCGTCCCGCAACCATCGCCGACCATAGGCCAGCGCGAATACCCGGTTCAGCAGCGGATTGCTCCAGCCGCAATTGGTGCTGAAATCACGCTTCAGCGTATCGTGATGCAATTGGTGCGCTGCAGGGGTCATCAACAATCCGACCCGCCGCATCGCGCGCACGATCAGCACATTGTCCGCCCGGTGCAGTGTACCGTGAAAATATTGCGCGAACGCCCCGCCGATCAGCAGCGCAACCATTCCCGCAACAGCCCAACCCGGCACTGGCAACAACAACGCTGCTGCATTCATCAGCAACGACAAAGGCAGCGCCCCCGCCAGTACCGTCGATCCGATCAGTCGCACGACCCCGCGCCGCCCCAAAGCATCAGGACGGGGATGATGGTTCTTGAAATCATAGACCAGCCGCTCCAGCGGATTGATCCGCCGCATCGCCGCACGGAACATCGTCTGATATTCCTCCGACTCCCGCGACCCCCCGTAAAAGTAGAGCCGGTCCAGCCCCACACCCATCACACAAGGCCGATAATCCATATACATGTGGACCGCCCCGGACAGCATGTCCGCCAGATACCAGCCGAGCAGCATGGCAGGGATCGCCCACCAGCTTGGATCGCGCAGCGCAAACGCAGCATTGGCCGCCAGCGAGACGAAGAACAGGGCAAGGACGATGCGCATCAGCATTTTCGCGCCTTAGCAGAGGCCGACCGCACGTCCAACCATCTGAATTGCCTGGCGCGCTTCAGGCAGCGCCTGCAATCCGCGCGATCTGTGGAACCGGCGCGGGCTGGTCGGGCCATATCCCGCGCGTGTCGTAAACGACCTTACCCGCGCGTTCCTCGACCGGGACCGACTTGAAGATATCGTGATCCACCAGCACGACAAAAACGCCGCAGCTTTCCAGCGCGCTGTCTATGTCGATCAACGCCGCGCCCGTTCCCACGAAATCGACCGGCAGATCGGTGGCGTAAGGCTCCACCAGCTTCACGCGTCGACCATATCGCCGCGCCAGTCGCGCCGCGACATTCACGGCCGGGCTTTCGCGGAAATCATCGATATTGGCTTTGAACGCCAGCCCCAAGCAGGCGACCTCCATGCCCGGATGCGCGTCGATCAGGTCGGATGCCTTGGCGACCACATAGTCCGTCTTGGCGTCGTTCACTTCGCGCGCCGTGCGGATGATCTTCGCGTTTTCCGGGTCGCCATGCACGATGAACCACGGATCGACGGCAATGCAATGTCCGCCCACGCCCGGCCCCGGCGACAATATATTCACGCGCGGATGGCGATTGGCGAGGCGGATCACTTCCCACACGTCGATGCCCATGCCCTCGGCGATCACCGACAATTCATTGGCGAACGCAATATTCACGTCGCGGAAGCTGTTCTCGACCAGCTTCACCATCTCGGCGGCGCGGGCGGTGGTCGTAATGCACTGTCCGCGCACGAACTGGCGATAGAAACCCAGCGCCTTGCGCGCACAGCGCGGCGTAATGCCGCCGATGCAGCGATCATTGTCGATCAGCTCGACCAATATACGGCCGGGCAACACACGCTCCGGGCAATAGGCGATGGAAACATCTGGCGTACCGCCCTGCCCCGGCATCTTGAGGTCCGGACGAAGCTGCGCCAGCACGTCGCGCATCGCCTCGGTCGTGCCGACCGGAGACGTCGATTCCAGGATCACCGTATCGCCAGCTTTCAGCACCAGCGCGATCGTCCGCGCAGCGCTCAGCACATAAGATATATCCGGCGCGTGATTCTCCGACACCGGCGTCGGCACCGCGATCACGAACACGTCGCTCGGCTCCACCTGCGTCGATGCCCGCAGCAATCCACGCGCCACGACGCCTTGCACCAGCCCGTCCAGATCGACTTCCTCGATATGCACCCGACCGCTGTTGACGGTTTCCACCACATGCGGCGACACATCGACCCCCAGCACACGCGCGCCACTGCGGGCGATCAGGGCTGCGGTCGGCAACCCAATATAGCCAAGACCGATAACGGAGACTTGTTGTTCGACATCGACGGGCATGCGTTCACTTTCGCTGGGCAATGATCCCCGCGATCCGCGTGCCGCTCTGTCCGTCGCCAAACGGATTATGGGCGCGCGCCATCGCGGCGTAGGCACCCTCATCGTCCAAAAGGCTGAATATTTCGGAAACGATACGCGCCCGATCTGTGCCGACCAGCTTCGCCGTGCCTGCCGCCACACCTTCGGGACGTTCTGTCGTCTCGCGCATCACCAGCACCGGCTTGCCAAGCGACGGCGCTTCCTCCTGCACACCGCCGCTATCGGTCAGGACGATATGACAGATATCGAGCAGCCGGACGAAATGCGGGTAATCCAGCGGATCGATCATCGCGACATTATCAAGGCCGCCAAGCTGCCCATCCATCACTCGCCGCACATTGGGGTTGGGATGCACCGGGAAGATGACAGCCACATCGGCCCGCGCCGCGATGTCCCGAACCGCCTCCGCGATCGCTTCCATGCCGCCGCCGAAATTCTCCCGCCTGTGGCTGGTGACGGCAATGATCCGCTTCCCCGCAAACCGCGCAGCCAGTTCATCCAGCCCACTCGCCAACGCCGGATCGGCATCGATCCGCGCCTTGGTGGCCAGCAACGCATCGATCACCGTGTTGCCAGTCACATAAATGCCGGAAGGCTCCCGATTTTCCGCCAGCAAGGCATCGGCTGCCCCTTGCGTCGGCGCAAAGTTCAGGTCGGCAATGCACGCCACCACGCGGCGGCTCACTTCCTCGGGCCAGGGATGATGGATGTCACCGCTGCGCAATCCGGCTTCCACATGCGCTACGGGAATCTTGCGATAATAGGCCGCCAGGCTCGCAACCATCGTCGTCAGTGTATCGCCATGCACCAGCACGCGATCAGGCTTCTCGGCGTCAAACGCCTCGCCCAGCTCCACGATCAACCGCGCCGTCAGTCCGTCCAGTGTCTGGTCCGCCTGCATGATATCGAGGTCGATGTCCGGCACGATCCCGCTGATCGCCAGCACCTGATCCAGTAGCCCGCGATGTTGCGCCGTCACACACACCCGCACATCGATTCCCGGCGTGTCGCGCAAAGCGTGGATCACCGGAAACAGCTTGATCGCTTCCGGACGCGTCCCGAACACGCACAAAATCTTCATTGAAACCCCACATAACAGTTGGCACCGTTATGGGCGCAATTCCTTCACAGAGGCTAAACAGCCTCTTCTGACATATTGCTGCACATGCTAAGGGGCAGCTACTAAGTATCGAGCGAGGTTCATCTTTCATGACGGCATCCGTTGTTCCGGTTATTCTGTCCGGCGGTTCCGGAACACGCCTGTGGCCTGTTTCGCGACCGGAACGGCCCAAGCAGTTGCTGGCTTTGACGGCTGCCGAGACGATGCTTCAACTGACCGCGCGGCGGACCGACAGCACGACTACAGCCTCCTATCTCTCCTTCGGCCTACCGATTCTGGTGGCCAATGCCGCCCATGCCGATCTGATCGAGGAGCAGCTTGCGGAGATTGGCATCACGGAAAGCCACATCCTGCTGGAGCCGTTCGGTCGTAACACCGCGCCCGCCATCGCGCTGGCGGCACTGGTCGCGAACGACCCCTCCGACGCGCTACTCGTCATGCCCAGCGATCACGTGATCGCTGACCTGCCCGCTTTCCACGCCGCGATCGCACAGGCGTTGCCATTGGTCGCGGACGGGTGGCTCGTGACCTTCGGCATCACGCCCGACGCGCCGGAAACCGGCTATGGCTATATCCAGATGGGCGACCCCGTGCAGGGCACCGTCAATTCCGTTACACGCTTCGTCGAAAAGCCCGACGCAGCCCGCGCGGCGGAAATGCTGGCCGAGGGCGGCTATGCCTGGAACGCAGGCATCTTCCTGTTCCGCGCAGATGCCTATCTCGCCGCGCTCGAAACTTTTCAGCCCGAGATGCTCACCCACGCCAAGGCGTCGCTGGAAAAGGGTCGCAAGGATGGACAGCGCTTCTATCCCGACGCTGCGTCGTTCGAGGCGTGCCCCTCCGACTCGATCGACTATGCCGTCATGGAGCGCGCCGAGAAAGTCGCCTGCGTACCTGTTGACATGGGATGGTCCGACGTTGGTAGCTGGGACTCGCTCCACACGATCAGTGACAAGGACGAGTCGGGCAATGCCGTGCGCGGCGACGTGCTGACGATCGACGCCGCCCGCTGCCTAGTCCACAGCGATGGCCCCCGCGTCGCGCTGGTCGGCGTCGAGGATCTCATCGTGGTCGTCGCACAGGGCGACATTATGATCCTGCGTCGCGGCCAGTCGCAGAACGTCAAGAAAGTCACCGAAGCAATCAAGAACCGCTGACCTTGGCGCACGCGCACTCCACAACTCGCAAGCGCCTGGCGTTCAAGCATTGGGGATATGCGTTTCTTCTGCTATGGCTCGTACAAACGATAGTACCCGTATTCGCGCAATTCCTCTGAATTTGCGTCGGGGCGTCGTTTACCCTCTTAACATTCTCCAACAGCGTCGCTATATTGCGCTTCAAGAGTTAACGGCCCTCCCGCGCCTCCCCGGCGCGATGGGCCAGCCTTCCAACCGTCCGGGATCTGGTTCGATTTGCGCTCGAACCGAGAAGAATAGGGCGAAATGCGAAGGTAATGCCAGACGCTGATAGTGCGGATCGGACAGCCCCGACCCGCACTTTTTTGCGTCACTGGGCTGCGCGAATCGGCTGAACTTTCGCTGCGATGCGAAAATAAATCGTTAGATCAAGGCAGGACCAACGTATGGCGACCAAGGCAGCTCCCACCATCAGCATGACGGGCGCAAAAAAGCGCATCCGCAAGGTGT
>JBPPMC010000100.1:0-9196 GCA_051305835.1 Sphingobium sp. | reverse complement strand
AGGGGGTTTATTGTGTTTCCATCCGCCATTGCCTTGCTGCTCGTTCCGATGGGCGGCGCAGCGCCCGTTGAATTGGCGCAGCTGACGATCGAGCAGCGCGTGATCATTCGCGTGCCGCTGGTGCGTCAGGGTCCGCGCGGGAGGCCTGCGCCGGAACCCGAGCGCCAGGAGTGGGACGAGCGCAAAGGCCCGCGTTGCCTGGCTGTCCGGTCGATCCGGTCGGCGGCGTTGGGCGGGCGGAACAGCATCGACCTGATCCTGAACAACGGTCAGCGGTATCGCGCGCGATTTGCCAGAAGTTGCCGATCCGAGGACTTTTACGCGGGCTTCTATATCAAGCCGACGGATGACGGATCGCTCTGCGCCGGGCGGGACGATATTCAGGCGCGTAGCGGCCTTTCGTGCGAAGTGGACGGTTTCCGGCACCTCGTGCCCGAGAAATAGGGACGCGCCGCGGATTTTCTTGACAATCGGCCCGTATTTCCGCAAGGGCCAGCCAGTTTTATCGGGCCTGCATAGTCGTGCGGCCCCCTTGTTCCGGACATATGAATGAATTTTGCCGATCTCGGCCTATCCGATGAATTGTTAAGGGCGGTCACAGAGGCCGGCTATGACACCCCGACGCCTATTCAGGCGCAGGCGATTCCCTCCGTGCTGATGATGAAGGACATTGTCGGCATTGCCCAGACGGGCACCGGCAAAACGGCGAGCTTCGTGCTGCCGATGATCGACATCCTCGCCCATGGCCGCAGCCGCGCGCGGATGCCGCGCTCGCTGATCCTGGAGCCGACACGCGAACTCGCAGCGCAGGTTGCCGAGAATTTCGAGAAATACGGCAAATATCACAAGCTCTCCATGGCGTTGCTGATTGGCGGCGTGTCTATGGGTGATCAATTGGCGGCGCTGGAAAAGGGCGTGGACGTGTTGATCGCAACGCCGGGCCGGTTGATGGACCTGTTTGGGCGCGGTAAGATCATGCTGAATGGCTGTTCGCTGCTGGTGATCGACGAGGCCGACCGGATGCTCGACCTGGGGTTCATCCCCGATATCGAGGAAATCTGCACGAAGCTGCCTGCGCAGCGCCAGACTTTGCTGTTCTCGGCAACGATGCCGCCGGTGATTAAGAAGCTGGCCGACAAATTCCTGTCGAACCCCAAATCGATCGAAGTGGCGCGGCCTGCTTCGGCCAGCATCAACATCACGCAATGGCTGGTGCCCGTCGAATCGCGCAAGAAGCGCGATGTCATCAGCCGGATGCTGAAGGCGGAAGACGTCACCAACGCGATCATCTTCTGCAATCGCAAGACGACTGTGCGCGATCTCAACAAGACGCTGCAGAAGAGCGGCGTGCGATCGAGCGAGATCCATGGCGACATGGATCAGGGATCGCGCATTGCCGAGCTGGACCGCTTCAAGCGCGGCGACGTGAACGTGCTGGTCGCATCGGACGTGGCGGCACGCGGGCTGGACATCAAGGGCGTGAGCCATGTGTTCAATTATGACGCGCCATGGCATCCGGACGATTATGTGCACCGCATCGGGCGCACGGGCCGGGCCGGGGCTAGCGGCGTGGCGTTCACTTTCGTGACTCCGGAAGATGCCGAAGCGCTGGACAATATTCAGAAGCTGATCGGTACGAAGATTCCGAAGATCGCCGGTGCCGAAGCGCCTGCGGACCCGGTCCCTGCGGTTGCTGAAGACGCGCCTGCCGCTCCCAAGCGGCGTGGACGCAAGCCCGCCGCGCGTAAAGCCGAACCGGAAGCTGCGCCTGTGGTTGAGGACGTCGAGCCGAAGGCCGCGCCACGACCAGAACCGCATCAGGAAACGCGCCCCGAACCTCGCGCGGAATCGCGCGCGGTTCCTCGGCGTGAGGCCTCGCCCCCGCGCCGCCGCGACAATCAGCAGGATGATGGTCCGGACGATGGCTGGAACGGGCCGATGCCGGACTTCCTGTCCTACGGCTTCGACAGCAACGCCGCCTGAGCTGCGGCGCGACGGCGTACGAAACACCGTTGCGAACGCATAGGCGCTGCATTATAGGCGACCCCCTTGGGGCCGTAGCTCAGTTGGGAGAGCGCGTCGTTCGCAATGACGAGGTCAGCTGTTCGATCCCGCTCGGCTCCACCAATAAAGCTGATACGTAGCGCGCGGGGCTGATCCCTCAGATATCGGGCAGTTCCTGCTCCGCCATTCCCCAGTCGGCCAGATCGGCGGCACGGGCGAGAAGTTGTTCGCCGTCTCGCAAGGAGAAGACGTTTGCGCCCTTCATGTCGGGCAATTCGCGCCAGCTGATCGGGACGGCTACGGGCGCGCCGGGCCGCGCGCGTACACTATAGGGCATCACCGCCGTCGATCCCCGCTGATTACGCAACCAATCGATGAAGATGCGGTCCTTCCGCTTGGCTTTGGACATAGTCGCGACAAAGCGGTCCGGTTCGGCCTGCGCCAATGCCTGCGCAAAGCGGGAGGCGAAATCCTTGACTTTTGGCCAATCGGCGGTGGGCGTCAGCGGCACGACGACATGGATGCCCTTGCCGCCCGACAGCATAGGGAAGCTCACCAGGCCAATGTCGGCAAGGTGCGTCTGAATGTCCTGCGCGGCTTTGCGGATGCGATCGAAGTCCATGCCTTCATCGGGATCAAGATCGAAGATCATGCGATCGGCATATTCCACGGCGTCCACGCGCGATCCCCAGCCGTGAAATTCTATCGTTCCCATCTGCACGCAGGCCAGTAGCCCGGCGACATCCTCGACATAGAGATAGTCTTCGTTCTTTCCGTTCTTTTCGAGGATCGGAATGTGGTGGACGGCGTCACCCAATGCCCCGCTGTCATGCTTTTGAAAGAAGCATTGTTTCGCGCGGCCCTGCGGACAGCGGACGAGGCTGATCGGGCGGCGGGCCGTGACCGGCAGCATCAGTGGTCCAACCGTCTGATAATATGCGGCCAGTTGTCCCTTGGTAATTCCGGAGTCGGGAAAGATCACGCGGTCAGCACTGCTGATCTTGATCATCGACGCATTGGGCGTAGGCACCGGGTCTTCGCGTTGCACGTCGCGCGCAGGTTTATCCTCACGCAACCCAAGGAAACTGGCGTGGCGAAGGATGCCATCCTCGGTAAATTCCGCGAAGGCGATTTCCGCAACCAACTCGGGCTTGATCCATTGCGCGCCGCGCGTTTCGGATCGGGGTGCTTCGATCGTCGCGGCCTTTTGCGCGAGCGGCTTCATGCGCTTCGCCAGATCGTTGAGCAGGTCGCCATTGAAGCCCGTGCCGACTTTCCCCGCATAATGCAGTGCACCGTCGCGATGTTGCGCCAGCAGCAGCGACTTGAAAGGTCGTCCCTTTGCTTCGCTCGCACCCCAGCCGACGATGACGAATTCCTGCCGCCGCGTGCATTTCACTTTCACCCAATTGCGGCTGCGGCGTCCGGAATAGGGCGCGTCGGCACGCTTGGAGATGATGCCCTCCTGCCCCGCGCCGCACATGCTGTCGAACAATTGCTCCCCTGCGCCGATGACGTGCTCGGCCACGCGGATGGCCGTGCCATTGGGTAGCAGCCCCGCAAGGCGCGTCTTGCGTTCGATGTTCGGTAGCGCCGTCAGATCCTCGCCGTCACAGTCCAGCAAGTCGAACGCAAACATGGTGAGCGCATGCCCGCCTTCCTTCAGCGCGTTCTGCAGGGCGGAGAAGCTGGGATTGCCGTCCTTGCCCATTGCAACGACTTCGCCATCGATCAGGCAAGGCGGCAAATCCAGCGTAGCGGCTTCCTCCGCCACCGAAGTAAAGCGGTCTGTCCAGTCCAGCCCCGTCCGGGTGAATATCTTCACCTTCTCCCCGGCCACGGAGAGGAGGCAGCGATAGCCATCGAATTTGATCTCGTGCATCCAGTTGCTGCCGGTCGGCACATGATCGACCAGCGTGGCCAGTTGCAAATCGCGAAAAGCGGGTAATGCGCCGCCGTTGTTCTTCTTGCGCCTAGATGGTTTCGCTTTTGCCGGGGGAGCAGACTTGCCGCTGGCGATATCCTGCATGGTGCGCCCGGTGCGTATGCTGGTCAGTTCGCGCTCGACCAAAACGTCGCCCTGGCCAGCTTCAGCATCGGCAACCTTCCGCAGCAGCCAATTCTCGCGCTTTTCGCCGGGACGTCCCTTCATGCGGACGAGTAGCCACTCGCCCTTCATCCGCTGGCCGGCGAGCGTGAAGTGCAGATGCCCTTCCTCGATATCCTTTGCGCTCTTGCCGGGGATGGGCGCCCAGGTGCCTTCATCCCACAGCATCACCGTGCCGCCGCCATAGGATTTTGCCGGGATGGTGCCCTCGAAGTCGGCATAATCGAGCGGATGGTCCTCGGTTCGCACAGCCAATCGCTTGTCGTCGGGATCGATGCTCGGCCCGCGCGTTACCGCCCAGCTTTTCAGGACACCGTCGACCTCCAGCCTGAAGTCGTAGTGCAGGCGCGTCGCGTCATGCTTTTGCACGACGAAGCGGTCGCTACTGGCCTTCGCCTTCTTCTGTCCTTTAGGCTCCTGCGTCCGCGTAAAGTCCCGCTTCGCATTATAGGTGTCGAGCGGATCAGCAGCGCGGGGCATCAGGCGCTCTTGCGCGTCTTTGCCGCAGCTTTACGCGGTGCCGCCTTCTTGGCGGGCTTCGCCGCCGCCTTCGTGTCGCCGGAACCGACCGACTTCTTGAGCGCCGCCATCAGGTCGATCACATTGCTGCCGCGCGGCGTCGTGTCATCGGCATCCTCGATGATCCGTTTGCCCTTCGCCTTGCGCTTGCGCTCCACCAGAGCGCGAATGGCGTCGCCATAGCGGTCCTTGAACGCGCCCGCTTCGAACGGTGCCGTTTTCTTCTCGATCAGCGTCTCGGCAAGATCGAGCAATTCTGCATCCGGCTTCGCGTCGCCGATTTCGCGGAAATAGCCGCTGGCGCGCGTCACTTCATCGGCATAGCGCAGTGTCTCAAGGATCAGGCCGCGTCCGCATGGCTTGAGGCTCACAATATACTCCCGCCCGCGCATCGCCAATTGCCCAAGGCCCACCTTGCGGCTGCGGCGCAAGGCGTCGCGCAGGACGATATAGGCTTCCTCCGCCAATTCATCGGCGGGCACGACATAATAGGGCTTCTCGAAATACAGAACGTCGATTTCATCGGCGTCCACGAATTGCGTCAGCTCCAGCGTCTTGCGGCTTTCCAGTTTGACGGCGTCGATCTCGTCCTGTTCCAGCAGCACGTAATCGCCCTTGCCGATCTCATAGCCCTTGGCGATATCCTCGACTTTGATCGGGCCGATTCCGTCCACGACTTTCTCATAATGCACGACCTTGCCCGAAGGTTCGTGGATCTGGCGGAACGCGATCTGTGCGCCGCTTTTGGTAGCGGAATAGATTTCCACGGGTATCGACACCAAGGCGAGCCGTATCTGCCCCTTCCAATATGCGCGCGCTGCCATGTGGCTCCTCCTATGTCGTCGGAAGAAACGAGCAGTGGGGAGCGGAGTTCCGGTTCGGCTTCAGCCTTAAGCGCCTTGCGAGTCGTTAGCAGGGAACATCGTTGAAGTTGCTGACTTGTAACGGAATACAACAGAGGAACATCAAGATGAGCGACAGTCAGCACACCGACGCGATTGCATTGTTGAAGGCCGACCATCGGAAGGTGGAAGAGTTGTTCGAGAAGTTCGAAAGCACAAAGGCCTCCGCGAAGAAGCAGAGCATCGCGAACGAGATTTGCACAGAACTAAAGGTCCACACGATGATCGAGGAAGAGCTTTTCTACCCCGCTTTTCGTGGCAAGATCGAAGATGATACGCTCGACGAGGCTTATGTCGAGCATGATGGCGCCAAGGTGCTGATCAATGACATCGTCAACGGATCGCCGGAAGATGATTTCTACGACGCAAAGGTCAAGGTGTTGTCCGAGGAGATCAAGCATCACGTCAAGGAAGAAGAAGCGCGTGGCGATGGCATGTTCGCGCAATGCCGCAAGACGGACGTCGATCTTGTTGCATTGGGCGAGCAAATGGCCGCGCGGAAGCAGGAATTGCTGAAGCAGGCCAAGAGCGAAGGCTTGCCACCTGCAAAACCCAGTGTCGTCAATTTGATCGCAGCCTGAATTTCCGGCCCGCTGCGTTCCCCGCAGCGGGCCGATTCCTATTCAGGTTGTCAGGAGGCGAGGAAGCTCTTCGAGCAGGTCTCGCGCGAGAAAGCCGATCGGGCCGATATCCTTCTGCGCTTTCTGCCCGGACTCGCCATGCAGCCATACACCCCATGCCGCAGCCGTTAATGGATCCGCGCCCCGCGCCATTAGCCCGCCAATAGCGCCCGCGAGAACATCACCGGAGCCTCCGGTGGCAAGGCCGGGGCAACCTCCTTCATGCGCAAGCACCTTGCCATCAGGCGAGGCGATGATCGTGGACGCCGATTTCAGCACGACGATCGAACCATAGCGCGCAGCCACGTCCTTCGCGATGGCCTCAGGACGTGCATGAATCTCTTCGATATCGATGCCGGTGAGCGACGCCATTTCACCATGATGCGGAGTCAGGACCACACGGCCTTCATGGGCTTTGATCAATTCCGACAATTCGGCCGCGCCAGTAATGGCGGCAGCATCCAGCAGAATGTTC
The DNA here is from genome assembly GCA_051305835.1 of Sphingobium sp. GTDB lineage: Bacteria > Pseudomonadota > Alphaproteobacteria > Sphingomonadales > Sphingomonadaceae > Sphingobium. Next base: position 2,569 of record JBPPMC010000100.1, on the reverse strand, counting down.
ATGCCCGCACGTGGCTCCGCCAGCAAATCACAAAGCAACGCAGCGGTTCTGTCCCGTCCGCTCATGCCGGGACCGATGATCATGGTGTCGCACCGCCCCGCCGACTCAGCCAAAGTTTCCGAAGCGTGCGCGGCAATCTCGCCATCCTCGTCCATCGGCAGTGGAATCATTGCCGCTTCCGGAATTAGTACGCCCAACGCCATGGCCGCCGACCTGACGGTGGCCATTTGCAGCTTGCCCGCACCGACGCGCAAAGCCGCTTCGCCGGTAAGCCGCAATCCGCCAGGCACGAACTCCGCCCCGCCGATCAGCAGCACGCGCCCACGGCTGTTCTTGTCCGTGCCCTCGCCGTGGATCGGTAGCGGATGCGCGTTTAGCCACGCACGGTCGATAATCTCCGTCATCCGCGTGAAGCCACGATGGCTTCGGGCGCGCGCGTGACTGCCGTGTCCTCCTGCACTAACGGCGCAGTGATATTGTAGCGCACCAGCGACAGCCTGCCGTCGCGGCCAATATCCGGGTCATAGGCATATTCGGTGATGGCACAGTTGGCGACATCACCCTCCCGGTCGATGGCCAATATCTGCTTCTCGTCCATATTCTCGATCAGGTAGCGCATGCAAAGCACGACGACCTGATGCGCAACGATCAATACGCGGCGCCCGGCATAATGCAGCGAGATCGTGTCCATGACCGCGCGTAGGCGGAAGATCACGTCGCACCAACTCTCGCCGCCGGGCGGACGATGATAGAATTTGCCCAGCAGCCTGCGAAACTCGGCCTGATCCGGCATGCTGTTCGCTATGCCCAGCGTCGTCAGCCCGTCGAGTATGCCGAATTCCTTTTCGCGCAATCGCTCGTCGATGCAGATCGGGGCATCTGCCTCTGCACCACCTGCGTCGCGAAACAGATGCGCCGTCTGCATGGCGCGAAGATAAGGAGAGGCCAATATGATGTCGGGGCGTTCCCCTTCGCTACCTTGCGAAAACCAGTGTCCCAACGCCTGCGCCTGTTCTTCGCCAAGCGCGCTAAGGGGCACATCGACGTCGCGTCCATCCAGCGCGATCCGCTCCAGTTTTGCTTCGTCGGCCGCATCGCGCGCGACGTTCCCGGCGCTCTGGCCATGGCGTACGACCCACAGACGCTCCGGCCAGCGCGCGTGACGGGCATGGGTCTCAGCCATTGACGATGGTGCCGCCATTGGGGTGAAGGACTTGGCCAGACATGTAGCTGGCGTCGTCGCAGGCGAGGAACAGGAAGCTGGGCGCAACTTCGTTCGGTTGTCCCGGCCGTCCCATAGGCGTGCCCTCGCCGAAGTGCTCCAACTTTTCCGGCGTTGCACCTCCTGATGGATTGAGCGGCGTCCAGATCGGGCCGGGCGCGACTGCGTTTACGCGGATGCCGTCGCCCACCAGGTTTTCGGAAAGGCTGCGTGTGAACGCCGTGATAGCGCCCTTGGTGCTGGAATAATCCAGCAATTCCTTTTCGCCTTGATACATTGTCACGCTGGTACAGTTGATGATCGCCGCTCCGCTTTTCAGATGTTCGCGCGCCGCTTGCGTCATGAAAAACATGCCGAAGATGTTCGTCTGGAATGTGCGGCGCAGTTGTTCCTCCGTGATGTCGCGGATATCCTTGTCGGGATGCTGCTCGCCGGCATTGTTGACCAGAATATCGAGCTTCCCGAACCGTTCGATGACTTTGGCGACCGCATCCTTGCAGAACGCAGCGTCCCCCACATCACCGGCTATGGTTATCGCCGATCGGCCTTCCTGTTCCACGATCTCGGCTGTTTTGGCCGCGTCGTCATGCTCGCACAGGTACAGGATCGCGACGTCAGCGCCTTCGCGAGAATAGAGAGCGGCGACGGCGCGCCCGATGCCGCTGTCGGCGCCGGTGATTATCGCGACCTTGTCCTTCAATCGCCCGGAACCCGGATAGCGCGGCGCCCATTCCGGCTTTGGCGTGAGTTCGCTTTCATGGCCGGGCAGGCCATCCTCGTGAGTCATGTCCAGAGTTTCCATCGCACTCTCCTTTCCTTCACGCTAACGCATTGATGGCGGGAGGGTTCATCGCTTCGACGTGGCAGATCGACCGCCAGTCGAAGCGCGTGCTATTTCACGAACAGATTGACGGTCTCCGCTTCGGGCATGATCGCCTGGATCAGCAGCGAGCGATGACAGCCGCCTGGATCACGCTCAAAACATAGCAAGGCGGTCGGCATTTCCTGCGCGGCATCGACAAGCTGCGCGGCCTGCACCATCGCTTCAGGCAATTCCAGCTGCCCGGCATAGATTTCCGCCAATCGTGCATGGTCATGCTTTCGCGCTGCCTCGCGGCCTGCCGGTGGCGTGCCCAGAGCCTTGAAGCCGACATACTCGATACCCGCTTCCCGCAAGCCGGCCGCGAGGATGTTCTTCGAAAAGCCGGGGCGTCGGGACAATGGCACGGCGCGCACGTCGGCCAGACGTTTCACACCGGCATCGCGCAGGCACTGGATAACCTCGGCCTGCGTCGCGCCTTCATATCCGATGGTGAATATCTTCATGACATCGAGATAGGCGCTGCC